>JBFYMA010000025.1:0-33157 GCA_041305085.1 Nanobdellota archaeon
AAAAAAATCAAAACCCATCTCAATAAGTTCAGGCAAAAAAGCAGTGTTCTTCATTCTTATCTCCTTGGATTCCTTTTCAGGCTTGGACTTGTCGCCGTATTCATCCCCCAACAGCTTTTCAGCATGCGGGGTGCAGAGCAATCAAAGATTGCTGGCATCACTCTGTGATATTCAACCCTGCACAATTTTCAATAAAAACAAAAAAAACTATCCAATATAGCCTCCTTTCTGTAGGTTCCACAATTCCTTGTACCTTCCTTCCTGGCTTATGAGCTCCTGATGGGTTCCGGTCTGGAGGATGTTTCCGTCCTCCATCACAACAATCATGTCTGCGTGCATTATTGTTGAGAGCCTGTGGGCTATTATAATGCTGGTCCTTCCCTGCATCAATCTTTGCAGGTCTTTCTGGATTTCGTGCTCTGTCTCTGAGTCAAGAGAGCTGGTTGCCTCGTCCAGCACAAGGATCTTTTTGTCAGCAAGTATTGCTCTTGCTATAGATACCCTCTGCTTTTCTCCGCCAGACAGCCTGACTCCCCTCTCGCCAACTATTGTGTTTTCCTGATTTGGGAATCCTGAGACTGCCTTGTCAAGCTGGGCAAACTTCATGGCAGCCATAACTTGCTCTTTTGTTGCCTTCGGGTTGCTGAACGCAATGTTGTTGTAGATTGTGTCATCAAACAATATGCACTCCTGGGGCACAATGCTCAGGCTTTCCCTCAATGATTCCTGCTTCACTTCTGAAATGTCAATCCCATCTATTGTTATCCTTCCGTTCTGTACATCGTAGAGCCTGTACAAGAGCCTTACTATGGTTGACTTGCCTGTGCCTGAATGGCCCACAAATGCCACCTTTTTGCCTGCAGGAATCTTTAGGCTGAAGCTGCTGAGTATTTTTTTCCTGTGGTATGCAAATTCAAGGCTGGAAAACTCTATCTCTCCTTTTGAAACAATTATAGGAGATGCTCCTGGCCTGTCCTTTATCTCATTCTCTATCCTTGCGTACTGGAAAAGGCTTTCAAAGTCTCCCATTGCCTGGTAAAATCCCCTCATTCCGTGGACAAATCCAAACAATGGTCCCATCAGTGTTCCGTACACAGTGTAGATGAATACAAGCGTTCCTATGCTTATTTCATTGTTCAAAAAACCGATCAGCGGAAAATACACCATGAGTATTAGCCCTACCCCCAGTATAAGCCCCTGACCTGAATCCAGCCACCTGTAAAAGTCCCAGTATTTCAGCCCGGATTTTTTTGTGTTTGCTCCAAGATCTGAATAGCGCTCTTTTATGGCTTTTTCCTTTCCAAAGTACTTGATGCTGTCAATGTTTGTGAAAAAGTCACTTATGTTTGCTTTTTCAAAGTCCTCTGTGTCATTGTATTCCAGTTTTGAGCTCTGCTGCTTTACCTGGATGAATAGGCTGTAGCCTATAAAAAGCACCACTGTCAAAAATACCACAAGTGCTGGCACCCAGTCAAACAATGCCAGAGAGCCTGAAACCAGCACCAGTGAAAACAGCAAAGGGATTGCGTTGAACAAAAACACATCAGTCATTCTTTCAATAGCGCTCCCACCTCTTACAAGCCGGGAAATAAGGCTGCCTGTCTTGTGAGTTGTGTGGAAGTTGTAGGAAAGGCCTATAATATGATTGAACAATTTCTTCTTAAGGTCAAATATCAGGCCTGCATCCAGATGGTTTACCATGTGGATGTGAAACCATTTCAGCACTGCCTGCAAAGCAACTATTCCTGCAAAAGCTATCCCTATAATCAAAAGTGTATGAGCATACTCTGGCCTTGCAAGCTCGTTGTTTACAAAAGCTGTTCCCTTATCAATTATTATCTTGAACAAAAACTTGTCAGAGACATAGGTTGCCTGGAGCAATAATATGGAGAACAGCAGCCCAGCTATCAAAACCCTGTACTTTTTTACAAGCCCCCAGTACATGCCAAAGTTATACCTGAAGTCTATTTTTTCTTCGTCTTTTGCCATTGTTAATCTTTTAAATTCACTAATTTTATATACTCTGCTGCCTTTTCTGTTTTCGGATGCCTAATCCTGACATTGCTTTCAACAGGCGCGAATCTTCACGCGAACTGTCTTTGGATGAGCATGATGATGAAGAGCTTGATGATTTATAGGCTATTTGCAGGCGCTATTTCTCCCAGGGAAAAAATATTTGAAAAAAAGCAGAAATAACACTAGCACAAATCAGTAAAATGATAATGCGCTAAGTGTCATAGGTATCACAGAAAGCAAGGAAAAACCTCAGCTTAAAAAGTTTTCGATTAGTTTTTCGGAAAATCTTTGGAAAAGAAAATATTTGAAAAGCCAAAACAATCCTCCTAAGCATATAAAACTTTTTAAATAACCCCTTTTTCTGCAAAAAACATGCTAAGAAAGAAAAAAGCAGATGAAGGCACTGAAGCAAAAGCTGCAAAAAAGCCTATAGCAAGGAAAAAAGCTGCTGCAAAGCCAAAATCTCCTAAGAAAGCTTCAAAAAAAGCGCAAAAAGATGTTTCTGAAATAGGCCCCCAGCCAGAAGTAAACATAGGATTGGTTGGGCATGTTGACCACGGCAAGACCACACTTACTGATGCATTGACTGGCAAGTGGACAGACACCCACAGCGAAGAAATCAAAAGAGGAATAACAATAAGGCTTGGCTATGCAGACTGCATTTTCAGAAAATGCCAGAAGTGCAGCACATTCACTGTAAGCGAACAATGCGAGGAGTGCAAAGAGCTAAGTATCCCTGTCAGAAAGGTCAGTTTTGTGGATGCGCCAGGGCACGAAAGCCTTATGGCAACAATGCTTTCAGGAGCCACAATAATGGATGGCGCATTGCTTCTTGTGGCTGCAAACGAGCAGTGCCCACAGCCACAGACCAGAGAGCATCTCATGGCGCTACAGATTTCAGGAATAAAAAAAGTTGTTGTCGTACAAAACAAGATAGACCTTGTCAGCAAAGAGCAGGTTTTGAAAAACTATGGCCAGATAAAAGATTTTCTTAAGGGAACAGAGTACGAAACTGCTCCCGTAATCCCTATAAGCGCCATGAAAAAAGTAAACATTGATGCACTTATTGAGGCAATCCAGGAGTTTATACCAACGCCTGAAAGAGACCCTGACAAAGACCCCTTGATGCTGATAGCAAGGTCTTTTGACATAAACAAGCCAGGGGACAGCGTTGAAAAGCTGCAAGGAGGAGTAATTGGAGGAGCAATTGTAAAAGGAGTGCTGAAGCAGGGGATGGAAATAGAGATTGCACCTGGAAGGCTTGTTGAAGAGCAGAACAGGCAAGTTGCAAAGCCCCTGAGGGCCAAGATTGAAAGCATAATAACAGGAGGCCAGAAAGTGGAGCAGGCGTTTCCAGGAGGAAACATAGGCATAATGACACTGCTTGACCCAGGAATAGTAAAAAATGACAGCCTTACAGGAAGCGTTGTGGGAATTCCTGGAAAAATCCCAAAAATATGGTACGAGTTTTATTTAAAAGTTAATTTATTGGAAAGAGTTGTAGGCAGCAGGGAAGACCTGCAGGTTGAAAACATAAAAAAAGGAGAGGTTCTGCTATTGAACGTCAACAGCTCTGCAACAGTAGGCATGGTGGTGGAGCTTTCAAAAGACAGGGCATTCTGCAAGCTGAAGCTTCCTGTCTGTGCAGATGTAGGAAGCAGAGTTACCATAAGCAGAAGGATTGACAACAGGTTCAGGCTTATAGGCTTTGGAATAATAAGTGAATAAGAATGGCTGAAGAAAAAAACTCAAAATATGAAGCATACATGGAAATGCAGAATATAGACCAGCAGCTGAAGCAGCTGCAGGAGTACAGCCAGAATTTTGAAACACAGGCCTTGGGCATTAGTGAAATCCTGGAAAGCCTTGACGACTTTGAAAAGTCAACTCCGGGATCCAAAATATTTGTTCCACTGCAGAACGGCATATTTGTAGAGGCAAAGCTTGGAGACTCCAAAAAAGTAAAAGTGAACGTTGGAAGCGGAATTGTGGTCGAGAAGACAGTGGGCGAAACAAAGGAAATGATGGAAAAACAGCTGGAAGCAGTAAAGCTTTACAGGCTCCAGCTCAACAGCCAGATTGAAGAGCTTACAGCAAAGCTGCAGGAGTTGGAAAAAGCTTCAAAAGAATAATTTTATTTCTTCTCAGACTCCATTCTTGCAATCATTTTTGGAACAATCTTATTATACTTTGATGCAGGAATATAGTCAACTCTTAGGACAGGCATTGGAAACTGCTTTCTTAAATATTTAAGAATATCAACTGCCAAAGAAAACTCCTCGTATTTGGCAAGCTCCATTCCGAATTCATCAATAATTTCATAATTTAGGATTTTCGGCTCTAGGAGCAATTTGGCTGTTTCAATTGAAAGGTCAAACCCAGGCGCATCTGTGGGCTTTCCGGGACGCTGATTATTCAACATGAGTCCTCCTAAATACTCTGATGAATGCCTTGCAATGCAGTCCTGAAATATAAAACGGTCATATATGTTTGGCGCTCCTATTTTTCTTAAATTCTCTCCATCGATATAGTCATCAGGCATAGAAAGATCACCAAGAATAATTGCAAGCGCAGCGTGCAACTTTCCATATTCAGGAGCAGAGAGCTGCATCTTCTTACTATTATAAAAAAAATCATTTTGAGACGAATTAAATACTTCAACTTCCGCACTAAACCTCTGAAAGCCTTGGGTTGCAACAGCTTCAAGATTCAGCAGTTGGGTGTTTGCATTATTCTGGTTTGGAATAAAAAAAGTGAGATATTCTTTCAGTCTTTCCCTAAACTCTTTTTCATCCATAAAACCAGAGAACTTTTTCCTTTATTAAAAGCTTTTGTTTATGACTATTTAAAAAGAGTAAAAAAAGTGTGGTGTTGATGACTATTCTGGGCAAAACTTTTAAATACCCTGAATCATTAGGGTCTGAAAATGATAAAAGGAGTAATCTTTGACTTTGACGGGGTAATAGTTGATTCTGAGAAAAAGAGATTTGCAGACTTAAAAAGCCTTGCAGAGCAAAAAGGGCTTTCAATAAGCGAAGAGGAGTTTGAGCACATGGGAGGGACAAAGTCAGTGCTGTTCTTGAAGCAGCTTTTCCCGAGCCTGTCGTCAAAAGAAGTTGAGAGGCTTGCAGAGGACAGGAGAAACCTTGAAAGGCAAAACCTCGACCAGATACAGCCCATTCCTGGTCTAAAAGAGCTCCTTGAATGGTTGAAAGAGCAGGAGCTGAAAATAGCAATAACAAGCGGCTCGCACTGGGACATTGTGGACGAGATTCTTGAGATAAATGGCATAAAAGACTATTTTGAGGTTATTGTAACAGGCGAAGAGTATGAAACCAGCAAGCCAAATTCTGAATGCTACCTTGTAACACTGGAAAAAATGGGTCTTGAAGGGAAAGAGGCAACAGTTATTGAGGATTCTGTGGCAGGAATACAGGCTGCAAAAACAGCTGGCTGCAAAACAATAGGCCTGATGACCTATCTCAGCAAAGAACAGCTCATGGGCGCTGATGTCCAGCTGGAAAACCATTACGAAGTGCTGAAATACCTGAAAAAGGTTTTGGCGTGATTTCTTAAAAAGTTTTATAAACCAACCATTTTTACTCAGCAGCATGTTCGGATTTTTGAAAAAAACCATAAGCAAGGCGCTTGGCAAGTTCAAAAAAGACATAGAAAAAGAAGCAGAGCCAGTGGATGAAGAAAAAAAAGTAGAAGAGCCTGTTAAGGAAGAAGCTGAAGAAAAAGTTGTTGAAGAAAAAAAAGAGGCAAAAAAAGAAAAAGAAGCGCCAAAGAAACAGGCAGTTCCTGAAAAGCCTGCAGCAAAAGAAGAGAGAAAAGCTGAGGAAAAGCCAAAACAGGAAAGAAAAAAATCTGAGAAAAAGCCTGAAGAAAAAAAAGCGCCAAAAAAAGAGCCAGAAGAACAGGAAGAAGAAAAATCCGAAGCAGAGGCAGAAGGCGAAGAAAGAGAAGAAAAAAAACAGCCAGAACCAGAAGAAAAATACGAAGAGGATACTGAAGAGCCTGAAGATAAAGAAGCAGAAGAGGATGAAGAGCAGGAAGAAAAGCCAAAAAAGAAAGGTTTTTTCAGCTTTCTCACAGAAAAAGTCACCAAGTTCAGGCTGAGCGAGGAAAAGTTTGAAAAGCTGTTCTGGGATCTTGAAGTCGCATTATTGGAAAACAATGTTGCGGTTGAGGTTATTGAAAAAATCAAGGAAGACCTCAAAAAAGAGCTGACAAAAGATTCCATAAACAGGAAAAATGTTGAAGAGCTGATTGCAAAAACACTCAGGAAATCAATAGAAGAGCTTTTTGAGGTTGAAACATTCGACCTTGTAAAAAAGTGCAAAACAAAAAAGCCTTTTGTTATAGCCATGATTGGAGTGAACGGCAGCGGCAAGACCACAACACTGGCAAAACTCATTCAATTGTTCAAGAAAAACAATATGAGCGTGGTTGTTGCAGCCTCAGACACGTTCAGGGCTGCAGCAATACAGCAGCTGGAAGAGCACACCACAAAGCTGGGAGTCAGGCTGATAAAAAGCGATTACAAGTCAGACCCTGCGGCAGTTGCGTTTGACGCAATAGAGCACGCCAAGGCCAAGGGCGCAGACATAGTTCTTATCGATACTGCAGGAAGGCTGCACAGCAACACAAACCTAATGGATGAACTGAGAAAAGTCATAAGAGTTGCAAAACCCGACCTAAATATTTTTGTAGGGGAAAGCATCACAGGAAATGACTGCGTAGAGCAAGCAAAAGTCTTTGACGAGCTTGTTGGCATAGATGCAATAATCCTTGCAAAGGCAGACGTGGATGAAAAAGGAGGGGCTGCAATAAGCGTAAGTTTTGTAACGAAAAAGCCAATACTTTTCCTTGGCACAGGGCAAGGCTACAATGATTTGAAAGCATTTGACTCAGAAGTGATTGTTGAAGGGTTAGGTCTTTAGTTCTGATTCTTATTCTTGTACTTCAATGCAAGCCCAAAAACAAGCCAAGTCCCTATTACTCCCAGGCCAAAGCCAAGCATTATTGGGATGTCCTTATTTATTATTCCATAAACAAGATACAGCGATGTGCCAATTCCCAAAATAACAAACATAGGAATACTTATATTTTCAGCAGACCTATTCTTAAGAATCCTCTGCGCCTCCAAGAAATAAGAGCAGCCCATAAGTACTCCGAAAATAGAAGTCACCAAAGTAAATAGTTCCAAGAGCATATGCAATAATATAAAGAGTTTGTTAATAAAGCTGTCGGTCACTGGACATATGTTCACTAATTTTTTAAAGCCTTGCCGAGTTCTTGGAATTATGCCTGAAGAAGCTATACAATTCCAGGAAAAGCCGTACAAGGATGAGACCATACTCAACATCTTCAACCCCTTGGTAAAGGAATGGTTCACAAGCAATTTCAAAAGCTTTGCCCCGCCGCAGAAGTTTGCAATAATGAACATCCACCAGAGGGAGAACACATTAGTCAGCAGTCCAACTGGTTCTGGGAAAACTTTATCAGCATTCCTGTCCATAATCAACGAACTTACAGACCTTTCCCAGAAAAACCTTCTTGAGGACAAGGTCTACTGCATATACATCAGCCCATTAAAAGCGCTTGCCAATGACATCGAGAAAAACCTCAACACTCCGCTGAACGAGATGAAAGCAATCGCAAAAAAACAGGGCAAGGAAATAGATGTCAGGGTTGGCATAAGGACTGGAGATACCCCTGCCAATGAAAAGGTAAAGATGCTGAAAAAGCCGCCCCACATTCTTATCACAACACCTGAAAGCCTTGCAATAGTGCTCTCAACCACAAAGTTCAAGGAAAACCTCAAATCAGTTGAGTGGGTTATTGTGGACGAGATTCACTCGCTTGCAGACAACAAGCGAGGAGCCCATTTAAGCCTAAGCCTTGAAAGGCTTAACACACTGGCAAATTTTACAAGAATTGGATTGAGCGCAACAGTCAGCCCATTAGAAGAAGTAGCAAAATACCTTGTTGGCCTTGAGAATCCTGACCAAATAATTTTGAGAAAGTGCAAGGTTGTGGATGTTCAGTTTCTCAAAAAAATGGACTTGAAAGTGCTGAGCCCTGTCAAAAACCTTATAGAGACGCCTCATGAAAAAATGCACCAGGAACTTTACAAGCTGCTGGACAGCCTGATACAGGAGCACAAAACAACCCTTATTTTTACAAACACAAGGAGCGGCACAGAAAGGGTGGTGCACTACCTAAAGGACAAGTTTCCAAATAACTATGTGAAGCTCAAGGACGGCGGAGAGATAAACGGCAAAGGCGATGAAAAAGACAAAGAAGATGCAGAAGACAGCAGTGAAGGAGCTTTTTCTGATACAGGCTTTATAGGCGCCCACCACGGCAGCCTTAGCAGGGACCACAGGCTAGACATAGAGCAGAAGCTAAAGGAAGGAAAGCTGAAATGCGTTGTGAGCTCAACATCCCTTGAATTGGGAATAGATATTGGATACATCGACTTGGTCATACTCCTTGGCAGCCCAAAAAGCGTTGCAAGAGCCCTGCAGAGGATTGGAAGATCCGGGCATCAGCTGCACGATACAGCAAAAGGAAGAATTATTGTTATGGACAGGGATGATCTGGTGGAGTGCAGCGTTCTCCTGAAATCTGCAATCGAAAAAAAGATTGACAAAATAAGCATTCCCCAAAACCCTGCAGATGTTTTGGCACAGCAAATATTTGGAATGGCACTAGAGGAGCCAAAAAACATTGATGAGCTTTTTAGCACAATAAGAAAGAGCTACAACTACAAAAATCTGGAAAAAAGCGTTTACCAGGCAGTTCTCAAGTATCTCAGCGGAGAGTACGCAAGCCTTGAGGACAGAAATGTCTATGCAAAAATATGGGTGGATGAGGATTCAAGGATGCTGGGCAAAAGGGGAAAGCTTGCAAGAATGATTTACATGACAAACATAGGCACTATTCCTGATGAGTCAGGGGTAAAAGTGAAAGTAAAAAACAAGGTTATTGGAATAATTGATGAAAACTTTCTTGAAAAGCTGAAAAAAGGAGACATCTTTGTGCTTGGGGGAAATGTCTACCAGTTCATGTATGCCCAGGGGATGACTGCATTTGTAAGGGCATCTGTAAACAGGCCGCCCACTGTTCCTTCATGGTTTTCAGAGCAGCTGCCTTTGAGCTTTGACCTTGCAATGGAGATACAAAAGTTCAGGAGGTTCATGGAAGACCTTTTTGAAAGCAATGCAGACAAAGAAAACATACTCAAGTTCATCAGGGATTACCTATACGTTGATGAGTACGCAACAAACAGCATCTATGAATACTTCAGAGAGCAATACTTTTACAAGGAAATACCCCACGACAAAAAGCTGCTCATAGAAAACTACAGTGACGGAAACATAAAGTATATTGTATTTCATTCATTGTTCGGCAGAAGAACCAATGATGTGCTGGCAAGGGCCATGGGCTATGCAGTGGGGAAAGTACACAAAAAAGATGTGGAAGTAAACATAAACGACAACGGATTTGCAATAGTCACAAAAGAAAACGTGAATGCCAGCAGAATCTTCCGATTGATAAAAAGCAATGAGCTGAGAAGGCTCATGGAGCTTGCGCTGGACAGGACAGAAGTCCTCAACAGGAGGTTCAGGCACTCAGCAGGCAGAGGGCTCATGATTCTGAGAAATTATGCGGGCAGAAAAAAGAGTGTCGGAATGCAGGCCAGAAGCTCAAGGCTTCTGCTTAGCGCAGTAAAAAAAATAGGCCAGGACTTTCCAATACTAAAAGAAGCTAAAAGGGAAGTGCTGGAAGACTTGATGGATGTTGCCAGCGCCCAAAAAGTTGTAGAATGGGTGGAGCAGGGCAGCATTGAGCTGAAAGAGATCTCGACAGACGTTCCAACACCCTTTGCGCTCAACATCGTAACAATGGGCTATGCAGACATAATGAAGATGGAGGACAAATTAGAGTTTCTGAAAAGAATGCACGACATGGTGCTGGCAAAGATTGCGCTGAAGCAGGGGAAAAAGAGAAGTGAAGAGGTAAGTTAGTGAACAATCGCTGCAATATATTCTTATATTCTTAGCAGAATAATTCTCAATAATCAGAATGGCGGTTTTGGCAGGATGTCTTCCTGCCATGTCTACTGCGCACAGTGTGCGCACATCTTCCTGGCCTTGCCAGGCCATCACCCGCCTCTGGCGTGAAAAAGCCGCGCAAAGCGCGGTATTATCCATTCTGATGAGACTGCTGATAAAAAACAAATCTTTTCAGAAACCCATCCAAAATCTCCCCCCACTCTTAGACTTAAAAGTTTCCCTCATAATCTTTTTTCTTCAGTGGCCTTGCTGCATCTTCTATTATGACAAGCGTTTTGCCGTAGTTTCCTGAAATTCTGTGCATGAGGTCTTCGATGGCATTATTGCTTGTTGCAATACTTCCGTTTGTGCAGTCATAGCCGTTGCTTATTGCTTTTTTCCTGCTGTCAATATCTGTGCCGCAAACGACTATGCCTTCACCTGTTCTGCCTTTTTTTCTGTCTGCAGCAGAGGGATAGTTCAGAATCAGCTTTGCACTTCCAAACATCTGGTCTAAGCTTTTTTCAGGGCTGGAAATTTCAGACCAGCTGATTCTGTACACCCCTTCAGGAGTTTTTTTGTCTCCCTGCTTCTCTCTTGGGCCGCTGTTCAGGCCGTCTGTTGTTTTTGCTGCATACCCGAACAGTATTTTTGAGCCTGCAACTGTGTAAAGCCTCATGGTGTTCAGGTCTTTTCTTATGTAGACAAAATGCTTTGTTTGTGGGTCAAGTGAATAAAGATTATCGATGAGCTCTTTTAAGTGATCTGTTTCATCAAATTTTTCTGAAAAAAAATAATCATCCACTTTATTTATGAATCCTGCAATTGTTTTTTTCCAAGAGCTTCCCAGAATTGACTGCTGAGAAATTTCTGCATTTTCATCTGTGGCTGCAGAATAAATCTGCTTCAGGTCATCGCTGCAATAAGCTGCCAAAGCAATGCCTGCTGTCAAGACTGCAGTTTTAACTCTATTGGCGAATCTTTTGCGTTTTTTATATGCTTTGAAAGAATTTATTGTTTTGCTCTTGGCATTCTGCTTGGAAGAACCTACAGGATTCTGGACGTATAAAATATTCTCTATAGAAGTGTTAATTACATAGCTCAAAGCATTGTTGTCAGGAAACTCTTTTTTTAAAAGAGCCTGTGCCTCAGGAAGAATAACTGTGTAAAAATTTTCTATGACTGCGTTGAGCTGCTCAAGATTTTTTTTGAGCCCTCTTGAAACAAAATATTTTCCAACGCCTGTGCAGTAAGAAAGCTGGTTCTGCTTCTTTGAGTGCTCTCCAAGAAGCCTTGTATATTCGGAAAGAGATTCAAGCATCTGGCTTTTTGCTTTTTCCTGCTTTTGGGCTGCAATTTTTTTAAGGGAAAAATTTATTCTTTTTGCCTGCCAAGAGCTTTCCAGCATTTCAGCCTGCTGAAAAAGCTCTCCAAGCAGTTCTGCAGAGATGCTTTCGCAGGAATTCCTGGCGATTGTTTCAACCCTTGAGAGCATTTTTTCCAGATCCTTGCTTTCCTGTTCATAAGCCATTTTTCTGCACCTTCTCCAGAAGCGCTTCCAGCTCCTGAATTTTTTTCTTTTTATTATCTCTAAGCGCCTGTTCTGTAGAGCAGAATGCATTGTTCATTGCAGTGTACGAAGAAAGAAAGCCCTCCGCTCCAGCCTGCCCGGAGTTTGTTTTATATTCTTGCCCATTTACAGGCACTCCTGAAAGCCCTTGAACAAAAGTTTTTATTCCATTGAATGCGCTGAAAACCTTTTCCTGGTATGCACCAAAGCTTCTGGCATTTGAGTCATTGGTCAAGGCCATCGCAATGTTTTGGCAAAAATATTTTGCAAATCCCCTCTGAAACTCAGACTCTTTTTTCCCCTCAAGGATATTGCTACATGCATATCCTGCGAGCAGTATTGCATTGTTTAATGAATCCTTTATTTCCGGCGAAACCTTTTTGTGCTTTTCCAGCCTTTTCTGGATGCCTGAGATTTTTTGCAGCGCAGTGTTGGCGCTTTTTTGGTATTGCTGGACTGCAAGCATGTATTCTGCAATGCAGCTCTCTATCTCTCCCAAAAAAGCTGCCGGAATCTTTTCTGCGCTGCTGTGCGTGCTTTCCAGCAAAAAGGCGAACTCTTTGTCTGGAAAGCGCTGGCTTGTTTTTGTAGGGATCATTTTTTTGCCAAAAACAAATTATGTGCTTCCTGAAATGCACTTCTGCTTGAGCAGGTAGCCAAGCTCGCTGCTTAGCTCTTTTGCCCTTGAATCAAGCTTCTGCCTTCCTTCTCTCACATGGTTGGAAAACTCTGAAGTGTCCACAGGCGCCTCAAGGTCAGGCTTTAGCCCCCCTTTGACAAAGCAGTTCCTGTAAATCTTGTCAGTTGCTCCTACATGGGTTGCTACGTGACGCGTTGCAGGAACCATGAACTCGCACATTTTTGAGACAAACTGTGCAACCTGGTAAACATTGTCTGAAACCACCACCAGGTCGCTTATTCCTGTTATGAAGTTGTCAAAGTGGCTGTTCCATCTTTTTGCCTCATTATAGGTGTGCTGGGTTATTTTTTGCAAAGTATTCAGCCCTTTCAGATAGCTGTCCTTGAGTATGGCTGTCTCCATTCTGCTTATTCTTTCTGATTCTGAAACGCTTATGTCCTTTTCCAGATACCTTTGGTGGATTAGAAGCTCGTCCTTGTTGGGATCATCCCAGCTCATGGAATTTATCTGCTGGCATGTCCTTTGATTGAGTTCCTGAAGCCGTTCTGCAGCCTGCTTTTCTGACTTCTGAATCCTGTAGCTGCTCCCAAAATCCCTTATGGCCTGGTCTATTGACCTGTCCAGCGCCTTGTCAGCCTCATTTATTTTTGGAAGAAAATCCCTTAAGCTGCTGTTGACTCCCTGGATGTTTTCAACAAGGTCCATCACGAGATCTGTAACATCCTGGATGCCGTAGTTTGTATGTTTTGGAATAACCTCTTTCTTTGTCTCTATAACTGTTGTCTCTGTTTCTTTTGGGCCTATCAATCCCCAAAAGTTCTGCCTGGTTCTGGGGACAGGAACCTTTTTTGTTACAGACACAGGAGTCTCTATTGTTTCAAATTCCTCACCTTTCTCTTTTTTTACATAATCATTTATCTGCTCACTGACACTCTTAAACCCGTGCATATAGTTCTGCAGCCTTGCAATGTAATCATTCATGTTTATCCTGCCAACCCTTGGCTGGGCTGAATCGCCCTGATAGCGAACTGGTGAGGAAGAGGGGGATGATGAATCCATTATCTCCTGCCTCATCTTTGTAATCATTTCCGGCGTGATTACTTCTGCATCCAGTGTTGCTGTTTCCTGATCCTGCGTGCTCATGTTTGTACACCTCCAAAAAAAATTTGTAATTGTACATAGGCAGATGTTTTTAATAAGCCTTGCTGGAAAAAAAGCTTCATTTTTTCGGAGAAAGTGAAATGTTTTCAGAAGAAGCGAAAAGTTTCCGCAGGTTTTGGTAAAGAAAAAGAAAAAAAATATTAACAAGGCGCTGGAAAAGCCTTATTCATCGTCATCGTCGCCAAATTCGTTGTCGCCGTCATCGTCAAAATTGTCGTCAAATCTCAGCATTTTTCCACCTCCAAAGTTCTATCTATAAATAGGGTGAAAACAAGGAGAATAATTCCAAAAGTTTCGAGAAATACTTGACCCAGGGGAAGCATGAAGGATATATAAAGCTTTCTAAAACATTTTTGCACTTTCTGCAAACTACCATGACTGAACCCTTTGCTTCAGCTCTTCAACGTATTTTTGAACCCTTTCACAGAACTCCAGAACCTGCTGCCTTGTGGCTTCAGGAGTATTCCTGAGTCTCAGAGCCTCGTGCACTATGTGAGCCTTTTTTCTTTTCAGATGCCTGGCAAGCTTTTTGTAGGAAAACTCTTTTTTATAGTTATAGTCGTGCTGTGCCTCAAGAAAAACAAGGTTCATCACAAACTTGGGAAAATCCCAATAGTTGAACTTTTCCCTTCCACCCCTGAGATCAACTATTCCATTGATTATCTGGTTTATAAGGTAAAGCGCTTCATCATGGAAATTAAGTGGCTTTACAGAAAAATCCTTTTCAGGGTTAAAGTCAAACCCCCAGTAAAGCGTAAAATTAGGAAGATTTTTGAGAAAAATGTGCGGGCTGAAAAAGTCCAAAGAAACTATTTTTTCTGCAGAGTTGAAAGCCTCCACAGGAATTGCCTTAAACCTTGCGTTGACTCCATTGAGCAGGTTATTCTTCTGAAGCTTCAGCTCTTTGTTAATGTTTATCTCCAGATCAGTGTCAAAGTCATCGTCCACAATGCCTAACAAGTCAATATCACTTAAAGGAGTCCTATCCTTTGTAAGAATGCTTCCTGCGATGTAAAGCGAAACAAGCCCTTTCTCCTTTAGCTCATTCACGACAAAGTTTGCAGCGTACTCAACAGTTGCCTCGATGAGCTTCTGCTGTCTGGACTTGAAAGGCCACATGGATACAGTTGGGAATAAATCGTTTAAAAAGGTTTTGGAGAAAAAAATAGAAAAAAAAATTATTCAGTTTTCTGGTAATAGACTCCAAGTTGGTAATAGCTTGGTAAATCACAAAGACTTTCGCATTGTGCTGGAAGCATTGATTCCATAGATACATGGCTTGAGCTCAGCCCAATTATTTCAGGAAGCGCAACTTCACAGATGTGTCCCTGGGACATAGAGCTGGAAATAATGTGCAGCAATTACATTGAATACAATGAAATAATTTCTAAACTAACAAAAGAGCTCTTTGTTTTTTAAGTGTTGCCTGATTTTTTCCGAAAGTTTTCCGGGATAATAGATAAAGCCAATCTTGCACTGCGCATCAACAGATATTTTTCTCGAGTATAAAAGGTAGTCTATTGCTATACAGAATGTCTGATACATCATTTTTTTCGGAAGGTTTTCCCAAAGAGCTCTTTTTTTGAACTCACCATCATGCTTTTTTATGAATTTTTCCAGCATTAAAAGCGTGTCCAGCCTTGGAAACCTTAAAACCTGCTTTTTTTTCATGTTATATCAATTGATATAACTAATGATTTATAAATTTTTTGTAAATTTAATAAGCAATTACTTCAAATGCTTCACGCAATTAAGCAGGCGAACCTTGTGGTTCTTGTCCTCTCTTATCTCGAAAATGCTCACGCTGGTGTTGGTTTGCTCTGAAAGCTTTTTGTTGAACTCTTCTTTAGAATAAGTCCTGCCTTCAATAATTTCAATAAGGCGCGTGTTGAATGCCCCGTGTGCTACAAAAAGCACTGTTTTGCCATGATGCAACCTGTACGCTTTGTCCAGGATTTTCTTTGCCCTCTGGCTTACTGAATGATGTGGCTCCATGCCTTCAGCATCTTCGCTCCACTCTATTTCAGAAACCTTTTTGCCCTGAAATATCCCAAGATCCCTTTCCCTAAGCTCTTTTATATAATGCACAGACACTTTTGGATGATATTTTATTATTTCCTTTGCTGTGTCAGAAGCCCTTTTCAGGTCGCTAGAGTATATTACATCAATTTTTTCATTGCTGAGCCTGAGCGCTAGCTTTTTTGCCTGCCCTGTTCCAAGCTCTGAAAGTTTTCCTCCCAGCTGGCCCTGGATTATTCCTTCTCTGTTCTCTATGGTTTCGCCGTGCCTCGTAAGAATGAGCCTCATTTACCTTACACTCCCTTCCTTAACTTTATCCACTTTGACTTCTTCTTCCACAGTCTTCAATACTTTGCCATCAGAAAAAACCCTGCCATCTCTGGCTTCAATCCTTACTTTCAGGAAATCCTTAAATGTTATCTGCTTTGTTTTTGGTGGCTTGCCTTCCACAAAAACCTGCTCTCCTGGCCTGCTCTCCTCAACAAACAGAACACCTACTTTTCCAGACTTATCTTCTGCAGCCAGCAGCATTCCTTCGCTTTTTTCTCCGCGAAGCTTTGCAGGCTCAAGGTTTGTGAGAACAACTATTTTTTTTCCTTGCAGTTCTTCAGGTTTATAGTGCTGCTTTAGTCCTGCCACGAGCTGCCTTTCCTCCTGTCCAAGGTCAATCTGCAGCACATAAAGCTTTTCTGCATCTGGATGAGGCTCTGCTTCCTTTACTTCAGCAACCTTGAGATTCAGTATACTGATGTCAACAACTTCTGAATTTGCTGATTTTGTTGATAAATCCACACTTTCTTTTTGGGTTTGTTTCTGGCTTGTTTTTTTGCCTGAAAATCTTTTCTTAAATTCAGCTATCTGCTCATCTTCGAGCTTGCTAAAGAGTATTTCTGCATTATTTATCTTGTGGCCCTGCAAAACCTTTTTAGAAATATCATCCCAGAATAGCTTTTGCTTTATGTTCAGCTGCTTTCTTATTTTTTCTGCAGTGAATGGAAGGATAGGCTCTATTATTATGGAAAGATCTTTGATGAGCCTCACAAGGTTTCCTATTGCATTGTCAGCCTTTTCCTTGTTTTCCTTGATGTTTTTCCAAGGCTCCTGCTCCTGGAAATATGTGTTTCCCTTTTTGGAAAGGTGAAGTATTTCCTTTAGGGCATCCTTTAGCTTTATATGCTCATAGAGTTTTTCAATTTTTTTTACTTCATCCTCGTACTCAAAATGATATACTATATCTGGCACAGAATTTTTGTAGTATTTGTTTATAAACTGTAGAGTCCTGTTCACAAGGTTTCCGATATTTGCCACAAGCTCGTTGTTTATCCTCTCCTGAAAGTTGTCCCAGGAAAACTGGCTGTCATGGCTGTCAGGATGGTTTATTATGAGATAATACCTCCAGACATCAGCAGGAATTCCTGTATTGATGGCATCATCGCAGAAAACTCCCTGGTTGAGGCTTTTGGAAAACTTTCCACTCTCATAATTCAGGTATTCGTTCACAGAAAGTCTGCTCACAAGCGTATAGTCCTCGTTTGTTCCTATTAAAAATGCAGGAAAGAGTATTGTGTGAAATGGTATGTTGTCTTTTCCCATGAACTGCACAAGAACAGTATTTTTATCTTTCCACCATTTTTCCCAGTCTTTTCTGCACTCTTTTGTGATGCTTATATAGCCGATTGGAGCATCAAACCAGGAATAGAAAACCTTTTTTTCAAACCCTTTCAAAGGCACAGGGATTCCCCACTTTATATCCCTTGTTATAGCCCTTTCCTTTAGCCCTTCTTTTAGCCAGCTCTCTGTGGTTGTCCTTGCATTGTCTGTCCAGTCCTGCTTCACAGAACCAATCCATTTTTCAAGCCTTGGCTGCAATTTTGGAAGGTCTATAAACAGGTGTTTTGTTTTTCTTATGACTGGCTTATCACCTGAAATCTTGCTGACAGGATCTATAAGGTCTGTTGCATTGAGAAGCTTTCCGCAGCTGTCGCACTGGTCTCCTCTTGCCTTTTCATAGCCGCAGTTAGGACACTTTCCCTCGACAAACCTGTCAGCCAGAAACCTGTCCTCCTTTTCAGAATAGAGCTGCTCTATCTCTTTTTCAACAATGAATCCGTTCTTGTGAAGCTTTAGAAATATCTCGCTGCTTATCTCGTGGTTGGCTTTGCTTGATGTCCTTCCAAAGCAGTCAAAACTGCAGCCAAACCATTCATAGACCTGCTTGTGGATCTTGAAGAATTTATCAACGCATTCTTTAGGAGAAATTCCCAGCTCGTGGGCCTTTGCCTCTGTTGTGGTTCCATTTTCATCTGTCCCAAGAACAGAGAGCACATTCTTTTTTTTGAGCTTCAGAAACCTGTCATAGACGTTTGCACTCAGCACACAGATCAAAGTTCCAAGATGAGGCACATTGTTTACATAAGGCAGTGCGCTGGTTATGAGAATCCTTGAACTGGAATTGGTTTTTTTGCCCTGTTTTTTTTTTTGGCTGTCTGTGCTTTTGCTTTTTTTTGCTAAAGTTGCGAAGTTTACCACCCTCTATGCTTTTGCTAAAGAAAAAATCGGGTTGTTTATTAATGTTTTGCCTTATTTCTTCTATGAGATTGTGCACAAAACCTCAGAGTCATTTAAACCCAAGTTCGCTGCTTCTCTTACAAAATCCTGTCCCTGCCTTAGTATTGGCTTGTTTCTGTGTTTAAAAAAGTTATGATAGTAATCTCGTTGGCTGTTTTTTCCAAAATCATTTTGAGGTAATAATTCTTCCTTTTGAAAAATACAGCAATTCTGAGGTTTCTCTGAAGCCATATAAATTTAGGTTTTTCATTAATCAGAATTCTTATTAAATCAGTTTCCTTAAATATATTTCTTTGGTAAGTGCTTAAATGAAACAGTGTATGAGGGCTTACACAAACAGAATTATCTCTGTATTGTGAAAGTATTTCCTGAAACTCAGCGATATCAAGAAATTTAATTATTTTAGTGCTGTTCACAAAATTTGCTGGAAAAAAATATTATTTAAGTGTTGCCAGAAAAAAAGTCTTATTTTTTCAAAAAACTCGCAATATTTCCGAGAAATCAGACCACAACATAGCTGAATATTCCCAGATACCATGCGCCCAGCATCACTGCAAGTATGAATGCTATCAAAAAGCTTGGCACAAAGGGGATGCCATACTTTACCTTCACTTTTTTTATTCCAAGCTTCAATAGCAGGGCTATCTGCTTTTTCTCTATGCCCAAATCCTTGGGGCCTGTAATTGTTCTTCCCTTTACCACAACATCCTCTGCAATCCAGTCTCCTTCTGTGAGTTTTGCAGGGGAAACATCCTTTATCATGCATGATTTTTCCACAACTCTTATCATTATCCAAAGGTGTGTGAGGAAGAAAAGGATTGTTGCCAGAAGGAACAACTCAAGCTTAAATCCGGGAGAGATAAAAAAGGCGAAAATAACTGCAACAACTACGACAAAATAAAGAAGTATTCTTATCCTTACAATCTTTTTTGTTCTTGTAGTTTCAAGGTATGATTTTTTAAAAGTCTTCCAGTTCTGGAATGCAACTATCAGGCTCCAGATTATTCCATACACTGCTCCTACAAGCACTGTGTTTATTAAAAAAGTCAGCAGCAAAAGGCTTCCGGGATTAAAACCGACAACAGCGCCTATTCCCATAATTACTTTTGTGTCTCCTCCTCCCCACTGCCCGAGCTTGTACATCGCCAACCCTATCAGAAAACAGACCACAAAGCCTATTATGCTGTAGAGCAAAAGATAAAAATCCAGGTAAATTATCGACAGAATCAGGTTCAGGCCAAACCCAAGATATATGAATCCATGGCTTATCCAGTCCGGAACTTCCCTTGTCCTCAGGTCTGTGTACGAACCCACTGCAAGCAGCAAAAATGCCAGAAAAACACTTATCGTCAATTCATCCATAGTTTTTAGTTTTGGGTAAAGTTTATAAATTTTTCCAGCATCCTGAATCCCATGGGGTCAATAATCGATTTTGAGGAGCTGTTCAAGAAAAGGATTTTTAACTCAAGAATTGTTGAAAAAGAGTTTCCGCAGCATATAGCAATAAGCACGCAGTCATTTGAAACTTGGGTTGAAAAGAACAATTCCTCGATGGAAAAAGCCGCAGAAAAGCATCTGGGCATATTGAACGAGCTTATAGAGTGGCAGGTAAAAAAAGACCTTCCAATACTTACCATAAACCTGGCCCAGACGCCTGAGGAGTACAAGTTTTTCTTAAAAAACTTTTTTGACGATCTTGCTGGCAGCAGCATTATAAGCGACAACCAGACAAGGATTTTTGTTGTAGGGAAATGGTACGACCTAAGCCCAAGCATTGTTGACTCCATAAAAAACGTGATGAGCAAAACAAAGGATTACGACAAGTTTTTTCTCAACCTTTGCGTTAATTACGACGGCCAGGACGAAATAGCCAGCAGCCTAAAGCTAATGGCCAGAAAGATAGAAGCCCAAAAGCTCCAGGTAGAGGATGTGACAAAGGAGATGATAAAAGAAAACCTTTTCACATCATATTTTCTGCCGCCACAATTGATGATAGAGCCTGGAAACACTTTTTCAGGGGTTCTGCTCTGGGATTCCCAGGGAGCTGTTGTGCACTTCACAGGAAAAAACTGGCTGGATTTTGACAAAAAGCACCTGGATGAGGGTGTAGAGCTTTACAGCACTTCTGAAAAGCACTCAAAAGAAAAACCCAAGGAATAGCTTGTCTAATTAATGTGCCGTCGCCAATTCATGAGCAGAGGTATTATGTATGATCTAGAACAGGACGAGGGGGTTGTCCCTTACTGGGAGGACGTGCTTTTGGTTTGCAGATTTATGGGAAGTGAATTCGGCGACGACCTCAGACAGGAGAATAATTAGACAAGCCACTCAATGAACAAAACTTATAAATGAAAAGCTTTTCTGGAATCATATGCAGGTCTACGAGCCAAGGGAAGACTCAGAGCTTATAAAAAGGCGCGTTGCAGAATTTGCAAAGGGCCATGTTCTGGACATGGGCACAGGCACAGGCATTCTTGCTCTGGAAGCTTCAAAAACAGCAGATTCAGTAATTGCGCTGGACGTGAACCCTGAAGCAGTAAATCTCTGCAAAAAAAAAATCCAGAACAACAAAATTCTTTTTTACAAATCAGACCTGTTTGAGATTTTTGAGCTTGGAAAGATAAAAAGGGATTTTGACCTGATAATTTTTAATCCCCCCTATCTTCCAAACAATGATTATGCAGATATTGCGCTTGACGGAGGAAAGCATGGCTGGGAACTTGTAGAGAGATTCCTGAAAAAAGCAAAAAATTTTTTGAAATCCAGCGGAAAAATACTCCTGCTCATTTCCAGCATTACAAACAAGCCAAAGGTTGAGAGAATAATGCAGCAGCACAGCTACAGGTTCAGGGTTTTGGAAGAGCAAAAGCTGGCTTTCGAGTCATTGTATGTTTATCTGGTGGAATAATTAATACTATAATGGACAGGAGAAGCGCAATAAAAAAGATGGGAAAAGTTCTTGCTTTAACAGCTTCAGGAATACTTATCCCGAAAAGCCTTGAAGCAGGAATAATAAACTTAGTCACTGGAGACATTCCAAAATATGATGATTACGAAAGGCCCAGCAGAAAATTCGCTGAGCAGATATTCTCAAGAAACGGCTTTTCAGAAAGCTTTGAGTTTTACTTCTGGATGCCTCCAAATTCATTCAGCCTGAACCTTGTACTTTACAAGCAAGAGCCTCTGACTGCAGAGGGATATTTCAGAATTTCCAAGAATCTCCAGGAGACTACTCTGGAGATGAGGCTTAAATCATATGAAATAGAAAATCCTGAAAAGATGATTGAAAACAAGCAGATCATCCTCAGCCAGCGAAGCCGTCCGAATCCAGAAGGGAAAAAGCTCTATACAGAGAGCGAGTTTGACTTTGTTTTGGACAGTCTTGGAGATCCTGTAGAAAAAGAAAACTATAATGAAAAATATTTGGTGGATTATCCAACAGCAATAGATATAATAAACTATTTTTTTCAGGGACAAGTCCAGAGCACAGGAGTGGAGTTTGCAGGCCAAAAAAAAATTCTTCAGAAGTACAATCTCCAGGTTTGTCAAGAACGCAATTCTCATCCTTATGATGCTGTGTTTACTGCTCACATCATAAACAGAAGCCCAAAAGTGAATAACATAAAGGTTTTCTGCTACAAAATTAATGGAAGATTTTTTCCTGCGGAGCTGTGGGCAGATTACGGTCTGAATGCCCCTGGAAAACCCTCTGCTGTTCTTAAGGCCGTGCTTAAAAAAGACCAGTATACAAAAAAATGATTGAGTTCCTGGCAAAAGGCAAAAGAGGAATTGTCTATATTGACAAAGAAAAAAAAACAGCTGTAAAGCAGCCCAACCCCCAGAGCAGGGCTAACAACAGGCTGGAAATAGAGGCAATGTTTCTCAAAAAGCTTAACAGGCATGGAATCGGCCCAAAATTCATTTCATACCACGACAACAAACTGGAGATGGCGTATGTTGAAGGAGAACGGATTGCTGACTATTTCAAAAACCCTTTAATAAGTAATCCTCAGGTAAAAAAAGTTATCAAAGAAGTCTTTTTCCAGCTCTTCACAATGGACTCTCTGGGAATAAACAAGCAGGAGATGACAAATCCCTACAAGCATATAATAGTAAGCAAAAACAGGCCAATAATGATTGATTTTGAAAAGTGCCGTTACTCAAAAAAGCACAAAAATGTTTCCCAGTTTATCCAGTTTATCTGCACCCTCTCTATCCAAAATATTTTCAGGGAGAAAAATATTGTGCTGGACTGCAAAAATCTTAGGAAGGCTGTACTGGATTACAAAAAATCACTTACAAGAAAAGACTTTGAAAAAATACTATCCTTCTTTGGGTGAATACTTGTTAGAAATGCTTTTTTTCCAGTTGCTGGAGAGGATTGGAAAATACTCCTTGTTATCGATAAGAAAAGAAAAAACATTCTTCAGCGCATCTTTATCTGGTTCTCCAGCTTTTTTATAGATTTTTTTCAGCTGGCTGCACACTCCTGAATAGCAGCTTTCTGGAAAATCATTGTAGCTGCCCTCAGGAATTCTTACAATGCTTTTCTCTATAAGTGCAGATATTATTGGAGCAGACTCTGCATTGCTGGTTAACCTGTGTTTTTCGTGCAGATAGCATGCGTGAAAAGCAAGATATCTTAAGGCAGTTTGGTTCAGTGCTTTCAGTGCTTTCAGAAGTTTCTCAACCTCTGGGTGTGCGCTGCTGTATACTTCAGCAGTTTTTGTTATATGTTTTAGCTTTTTTGCATAAAGCAATCGAATGCTTTTATCAAGATCCATAACTGGCTCATTTTGCTCAAGGCTTTGATTCTGTTTGTGTTCTGATTTATTTTCTGCTGATGGTGTAGAACAAGAAATTTTCTCAATCCTCCATTTCCAGAGCTCCCACCAATGCTGTCGAAAAGGAAAAGCAAAAGCCTCACTATCCTGCTTCGATTCTTCAAGCTTGGCATTTTCTTCAAGCTTTTCAGCAAGCTCTGCTCTATATTTATTTCTTTCAGCAAGCTCTTCAGTTATTTCATGGATATGCTCTTCAATTGCAGAAATGCCTTTGCTTTCAGCAATAAGCCTGACAATGCAGTAATAGCTCCCAACCCTGTATTTTGGCTGCATAGAGGTGCAGAAAGTTTTTAAACCTAATAAATGTGCCTGATTTATGCCAACAAAGTTTGAAGAAAAAGTCTATTCTGTGTGCAGAAGAATTCCTAAAGGCAAAGTCTCCAGCTATAAAGCAATTGCCAGAGCTTTAAAAACAAAGGCCTACAGGGCTGTTGGCCAGGCTCTGAACAAAAACCCTTATGCCCCAAAAGTTCCATGCCACAGGGTTATTAACAGCGACGGGAGGCTTGGAGGGTTTGCTTCAGGCATAAAAAACAAGATAAAAATGCTTATTGCTGAAGGTGTAGAAATAAAGAATAAAAGGATAGAAAAAAAGTACTTTTTTAGGCTTTAGCTTGCAATCTTTTTCTTGCTCTTTTTGATCTCTTTTTCCAGCCCAAGAGTATCCAGAAGCTCCTTGTACCTGTTCCTTATGGTTACTTCTGTGACTCCTGCAACATCAGCCACTTCTCTCTGGGTTCTCTTTTCTCCATTGATAAGCGCTGCAACGTAAAGTCCTGCTGCTGCTATTCCTGTGGGCCCTCTGCCAGAGGTTAGCTCCACTTTCTGTGCCCTTTCAATAATCTCTACGCTTTTGCTCTGTGTTTCAGGGCTGAGCTTTAGTGCAGATGCAAACCTTCCTATGTAGTCTGCTGGATTGCTTGGCAGGATAGTTATTCCCAGCTCTCTTGTTATAAACCTGTAGGTTCTTCCAATCTCTTTTTTTTCTATGTTGCTGGCTTCGCTCAGTTCGTCGAGTGTTCTTGGGACTTCATGCCTTCTGCATGCAGCATATAGCGCTCCTGCAACCACGCTTTCCATGCTCCTTCCCCTTACAAGCCCTTTCTGGACTCCAAGGGTATAGATTCTGGATGCCTCTTCTTCAACGCTTTCAGGAAGCTTAAGGTATGAAGAGACCCTTTTCAGCTCTGCGAGTGCAAGCTTGAGGTTTCTCTCTATGGCTGTGCTTATTCTCTGCTGCCATTTCCTAAGCCTGAAGAATTTGTTCTTGTTCTTGCTTTCCAAGGAGTAAAGGTCTGATTTTCTTCCGACATCTGTTCCCAACCCCTGGTCGAATTGGGTGTAGGTCATAGGGGTTCCAGTCCTTCTCTTTCTTGCTGCAGCCTCGCTGTCAAACTCTCTCCATTCCTGGTCAAAGTCAACCATTTTCTCTTCTATAACCAGGCCACAGTCTCTGCAGACTATTTCTCCTTTTTCCTTATTCCAATTAAGGTTTATGCTTCCGCATTCCGGACACTTTTTTACATAGTGCATTATTATCCCCCCTCAATCATAAAAAGCTAATTTGCGATATATTTATAAAGGAGAATGGGGGTTGATTTATAAAAGTTTCGCTTTATTTACTTTGTTTTTTAAATATTTCTGTGTTTTGATACATATATTCAAGTTTTTGTTATATATAAATAAGTATGGAAAAAAATTGTGCTTCCGCGAGTTTTTTAAACACAAAAAGCTTTCTGCAGCCAAAATGATTCATGTATACAAAAAAAGGCTCATAATAGGCCTGTTTGTTGTGATGATTCTCTTCGGTCTTTTTTTTGCAGCATCACTTACTGCGCTGAAAAACCAAAATGCCATACTTGGCATAGGAATACCTGCAGCTGTTGAAGATTATCTGGTTATTGTATTGAGCATTGCAGGAATAATAATAGCATTCATTGAAATTCTTAGGGTTGAGCACAGGCCAAGCGCTGCTTTGAAAAAAGCTGATGGCAGGCCAGCAAACCGTAAACTATAAAACCTTTGTCTATTCATAAGGCAAAAATGGACTACAAGCAGGTAATACTTGTCAGAGAGGATCTGAAGCTTCAAAAAGGGAAGATGTCAGCACAGGCTGCCCATGCAAGCGTGGATGCTGTACTGAAAAGCGACAAAAAAATTGTTTCCAAGTGGAGAAGCCAAGGTATGAAAAAAGTCGTTCTCAAAGTAAATGACCAGGCAGAGCTCATAAAATACAAAAATATCGCAGAGGACAACGGGCTAACAACAGCGCTCATCACAGATGCAGGCCATACACACGTTGCACCGGGGACAATAACCTGCCTTGGAATAGGGCCTGACGACGAAAAAGAGATAGACAAAGTGACTGGAAAGCTCAAAATGGCTTAGAGCTTCTGATCAAAAGAGGTTCCCTTAGAGTTAGGGTAAAGCTTTTTTGTTTTTTCTTGTATATTATTCCTTTTTCCCTCTGAAAACTGTTTTACAGCAGCAACATCTACCTCTATTAAAACACCTAAAGGCTTTGTCTCATCTGCAGTTTTATAAAAACTAGTGACGTTCAGAGATTTATTTTGGATTTCAAATTCCTGGCAGACAAAAGTCTTGTAAGCCCTTTCTGGCTGAAAGTCTATTTTAAGCCTTATGTCATGGGTCAGGATTTTAGCATATTTTGAATTATTGTCAACACTTGTAAGAAATATTCTGAGAGTTTTCTCATCAATGCCGATGTATGCCTGAAAATAGTTTTTGCTATCAGGATTATCAGAAACAAAATACATCAAAGCAATTTTTTCAAAAGCTTCCATGCTCCGGTTAAGCAGAAAGTTTCGCTCATTTGTGTCAAGTGAATATTCGCCATGAAACTTGAAAAGAATGTTGCCTCCAATAGCCTTCTTCATACTTTTTTTCTGGCTCTCAAAATTATCAAGATGATCGTCAAGATATATGCTCGTCTGGGGCTTTTCTTTTGAGTCTGGCAGCATGTGTTTCAGAATAGTTGGGAGTTTTAAAAATTTATTTGTGAATTTTTATCTGGTTAATAAGGTTTATTCTGTGTTTTTCCTCTCCTGAAAGTTCAAGCCTTCTTTTGAAGCACACAAAAGGCGGATTTACATAGTGGGGCTCAGAATAAAACTCCACAACTCTTTGATGCCGATTTGACAACCTTTTGTTCAAGCTTATTATTCCATAGACTTCCTCGTTCCACTCAACAGACCAGGATTTCCTGCTGGTCCTTTGCAAACGAAATATCTCTGCACATCCTGCGAAGAGGCCGTCTTTTTTTCACGATCTTCACAAATACTTAATGCTATATAAATCTAGCGCAACCAAAAACCATTTAAACGAATCATCTTTCATTTGGAGAATGGCAGAGCACAACCATCTTGTTGAGGAAAGAAAGCGAAAGCTGGAAGAGCTGAGGCAGCAGAAAATAAACCCTTTTCCCTACAGGTATGAGCGCACCCATGCAAGCAGCGAAATACATGAAAAGTTTGCAAAGCTGAAAAAAGAAGAGCATTCAGGAACAGTTGCAAGGGTTGCAGGAAGGATAATGGTCCTGAGAAGGATGGGAAAAGTAACCTTCGCCCATACACAGGACGGCTTTGGCCAGATACAGCTCTATTTTCAGAATGAGACAACACAAAATTATGAGCTTCTCAAAAAGTTTGACATGGGAGATTTTATAGGTGCAGAAGGAAAAATATTCAAGACAAAGACAGGAGAGGTGACCATAGAGGTAAAAAAGTTTGAGATGCTTTCAAAAGCAATAAGGCCTTTGCCTGAAAAATACCACGGCCTGCAGGATACAGAGCTGAAGTACAGGCAAAGGTATCTTGACCTTTTGACCAATGAAAAAAGCAGGCAGGCATTTATTGTAAGAAGCAAAATAATTTCTGCAATGAGGGAGTTTCTGGACAAAAAAGGCTTTTTAGAGGTTGAAACGCCCACGCTCCAGCCAGTTTACGGGGGAGCAGCTGCCAGGCCTTTCACAACCAGCCATCACGAGCTAAAAATGAAGATGTATCTAAGGATTAGCGACGAGCTTTATCTGAAAAGGCTCATAATTGGAGGCTTTGAAAGGGTTTATGAAATATGCAAGGATTTCAGGAATGAGTCAATAGATACAACCCACAACCCAGAATTTACAATGATGGAATGCTACGCAGCGTATTGGGATTATAATGACATAATGGGTCTGGTAGAGGATGTCTACGAGTTCTGCGCAAAAAAAGTTCTTGGAACAACAAAAGCAAAGTTTGCAGAGCACACAATAGACTTTAAAAAGCCCTGGAAAAGGCTTACCATGGGACAGGCACTCAAGCAGATCGCAAAGTTGGACGTAGAAAAAATGAGCGACAAAGAGCTGTTGCAGGAAATCAAAAAGAACAAGATAGAGCTGAAGCACGGAGAAGAAAGAGGCTATTTAATAGAGGCATTGTTCGGAGAGCTCTGCGAAGAGCATCTGATACAGCCAACCTTTATAATAGACCATCCAAAAGAGACCACTCCTCTGTGCAAAGCCCACCGCAAAAACCCTGAGCTTATTGAAAGATTTGAGCCATTTGTTGCAGGTTTTGAGATAGGGAATGCATATTCTGAACTGAACGACCCATTGAAGCAGGCAGAGCTTTTGAAGCAGCAGGCAGAGCAGCTCAAAAAGGGCGATGAAGAAGCCAACCCGATGGATGATGATTTTATTGAAGCAATGGAGTACGGGATGCCTCCCACAGGAGGATTGGGATTGGGAATAGACAGGATGGCCATGCTGTTCACAGACTCACAAAGCATCAGGGATGTCATATTTTTCCCTGCAATGAAGCCAAAAGAGCAAAAATGAAAGAGGTTGAAGTGACAGTTCTCGAGGTTGACAAGCCCTCTGTAGTAAAAAAAATATTAGAGATGGGTGGAAAAAAAGTTTTTGAAGGCAAAGTTCTGAATGTTATATTTGACAGCAACAAAACACTTAACAGCAGGGGAATGCTGCTGAGACTTAGAAAAAGAGGTTTACAATATAAGGGCAAACACTGTTTTTGCAATCAGACTTTTTGGGAAGAAACAGGATCCTTCCGATAGCAAAAGAAAGAGATATTTTAGTAATAAAATACTGGCGCTTATGGAATAGTTATGTGCTCTGGTTTTCCGGAAAAAACAAAGCCTCAGGAAATTATTGTTTACTCCGACCAGACATACAAAAAATGCAGATAATGCTTGTAAACGCGATTCTTATCCACTAAATTTATATACCAGCTCTAAATCAGAAAACCTATGAAACTAAAACAGGACACAGAGTTTGAGGTTTCATGCCTTGCCCACTGCCTTGTTGACGTGCTGGCAAAGGTTCAGGACAATGACCCGGAAAAAGTTGAGCTGAGCAAGGGCGCAATGACTCTTGTGGATGAAAAAAAATCAAAAAAAATATTGGAATACATCCAAAGCCAGAACAAAGAGCTCTCATTAGGAGGGTCTGGCCTTAACACAACAAGGGTTTTAGCTATTCTAGGAGCCAACACATTTTTTTCAGGCACAGTGGGCAATGATGAATACGGAGACTTTTTGAAAAAAGAAGTACAGCTCCTGCAAATCATTGAAGACATCCAGATAATTCCTGATCAGCCAACAGGTGTTTGCATAAGCCTCATAACCCCTGATGCTGAAAGGACGATGGCAACAAACCTCGGGGCATCTGACTGCTTTTCCCTGAAAAACATCCAGGATTTTAATAAATTGCTGAATGCTAAAATCTATTACACAACTGGGTACAAGCTCACAAAGCAAAACAACAAGGAAGCAGTTGTTGAGGCTGCCAAAAGAGCAAAACAGGCAGGTGTTGTGGTGGCTTTTGACCTCGCAGACGCATCCATACTTAAAGCTTTCAAAAAAGAATACGAAGAAATCCTCACTTTTTGCGATATTCTGTTCATGAACCATGAAGAGGCCAATGCTTTTGCAGGAAATTCTGAAGAAGCCATAAAAAAGCTTAACACCACTGCCAAGCTGATAGTTGTAAAGACTGGAAAGCAGGGATGCCTTATACACGATTCAGAAAAAAAAGAAAACATTTTGTGCGGAGGATTTGTGGCCAGTGCAAACGATACCACAGGGGCAGGCGACAGTTTTGCAGCAGGATTCCTATACGGGCTTGTAAAAGGTTTTTCACTAAAAAACTGCGGAATGCTTGCCAATTTTGTAGGCTCCAGAGTTGTGCAGAATATGGGCGCAACAGTTACTTCTGAAGACCTGAATGAAATAAAAATACTCATCAAAAAAATAGAATCATCCAAACAAGAGGAGGACTAAAAAAAATGGTTTACAAAATAAAGGACATAAATCTTGCAGACCTTGGCAGGAAAGAGATAGATATTGCTGAGAAAGAAATGCCAGGACTAATATCAATAAGAAAAAAATACTCAAAAGACAAGCCATTGAATGGAGCAAAAATAACAGGAAGCCTGCACATGACAATCCAGACTGCAGTGCTCATAGAAACACTGAAAGAGCTGGGTGCAGAAATAAGGTGGTGCTCGTGCAACATTTACTCAACCCAGGATCACGCTGCTGCAGAAATAGCCAGGCAAAACATTCCTGTGTTTGCGTGGAAAGGAGAAACACTTAAGGATTACTGGTGGTGCACAAAGCAGGCTCTTGATTTTGGAAAAAGAGGGCCAGACCTTATAGTGGATGACGGAGGGGACGCAACACTTATGGTTCACAAAGGTATAGAAATCGAAAAAAACCCCGCACTGCTGGAAAAGGATTACTCAAATGAAGGAGAGGATTATAGGGAGCTGATGGCCATTCTGAAGGAAACATACAAGCAGGACCTGAAGTATTGGCACAAACTAGCTGAAAAAATAATTGGAGTAAGCGAAGAAACCACGACAGGAGTCCACAGGCTTTACCAGATGATGAAAAACAAGCAATTATTGTTTCCTGCAATAAATGTAAACGACTCTGTTACAAAGTCTAAGTTTGACAACATCTATGGCTGCAGGCACAGCCTTGTGGATAGCCTGAATAGGGCAATGGATGTGTTGATCTCAGGAAAAAGGGCTGTTGTATGCGGATTTGGGGATGTTGGAAAAGGAAGCGCAGAATCATTGAGGCAGGCAAGAGCCATTGTTACTGTTACAGAAATCGACCCAATATGCGCACTGCAGGCCTGCATGGCAGGATATCAGGTAAATACTATTGAAGATAGTCTGGGAAAGGCAGACATTTATGTTACTGCAACAGGCAACAAGAGCATCATTACAGCAGAACACATGAAAAAAATGAAGGACCAGGCAATTGTGTGCAACATTGGCCACTTTGACAACGAGATAGATGTAGCAGGCCTGGAAAAAATTCCTGGCATAAAAAAAGTAAACATAAAGCCCCAGGTGGACAAGTATGTTTTTCCAGACGGACACGAAATATTCCTTTTGGCAGGCGGAAGGCTTGTCAACCTTGGCTGTGCAACAGGGCATCCAAGCTTTGTGATGAGCAACAGCTTCTCCAACCAGGTATTGGCGCAGATAGACCTCTGGAAAAACAAGAGAGAAATAGGGGTTTACATACTGCCAAAAGAGCTGGACGAAGAAGTCGCAAGGCTTCATCTTGAAAAGCTTGGCGCAAAGCTGACAGTGATGACCGAAGAGCAGTCAGCATACCTCGGAGTTTCGGTAAACGGACCATACAAGAACGAGCACTACAAATACTGAACGTCTTAAAGCTGAATATTTTGATACCTTTTTTTTCTTTCTATGAACTCCAGCAATTCGTCATCAGACTGCTCAAAAAACTCTTCAGATTTTGAATTTAAATCATAGAAATCCCAGTATTTTTTTATAAAGGAATAATAATGAGAAGAACTGGCCATTGCCTTAGTGATACTGCCATCTGATTTCATGTAAATCCTTATAAGGCTCAGCATTTCCTCATTGTGAGAATTATTGCCTTCAGAAGGTTTGTTATATTTTTTGGGTTCAATCAATTTATGAACTATCCAATATTTTCTCACAAGATAAGCTGGCTTATTTACTAATTTTGCAGCTTTTTTCACGTTTCCTTCAGTAGACTCAAAAGAGGCCACTATCTCTGAAATTTCTTCAGGAGAAGTTTTTTTGGTCATAAAACTGGGAATATTCAGTGCTTATAAAAAATTTTCTGTAAAGAAATTCTGCAGAAATTATCACAAAAGGTTTACTGCCACGTCAATGCTCTTGGCAAGGTCTTCGCCTTTTTTTGTAAGGGTAAGAATCTTCAGCCTTCCTTCTTTCCTGAAGTTGACTATGCCTGCCTTCTGCATCTCCCTGAGGATTTTCACTATATGGCTATATGTGCAGTCAACGCTTTTTGCCAGGCTTGAGGCATACATCTCAGAGTTTGAGCGCAGCAGGTTGACAAGCATCATTGCAGGCTTTTCCCTGAAAAAAACACCAAATATTTTTCTGTTTTTCATTACTTACCCCCTAAAAAATATAAACATATGGTTATATATAAATGTATCGTTTTTAACGTATATTTTGTGACCTATATGTGTATTTATATAGTTTTCGATTGTTAAAAAAGCCCAGGCGAGCTTTGTCGTAAAAGTAATCCCCTTGGATGAAAAATATGAACAAGCTCATTTATAAATGTTGCGAAAATCAATAAATCCCAGACAGAAAAACTTTTGGAAGAACCGAAAAATCAATGGTTTGATAAGAGCCAAACACCAAAACAGCAATGACTAAAACAACAACCAATATAAACCTGTAGAAGTTTTTTGTTTCCTGCACCCGAATAGTGTAGTGGATAGCACGCAAGCTTGCGGCATTGCAAAGAATTCTCAGAATTGCTGTGCAAACAGCTTGAGACCCGGGTTCAACTCCCGGTTCGGGTGTTTTTTTTGAAAAAGTTGTATACAAAATTATTTAAAGAATAAAGCCTTTCTGCAACACAAACTGGGGAGAAAAGCATGGCTTTCCAAGAGTATAAAAATAACAAAAATCACCTGATTACTGATAGGCGCGCCATATCCTCGACCTAAAGGTTGAGGTGCAGAGCAATCAAAGATTGCTGGCATCACTCTGTGATATTACAGGCTCACAATCTTCACAGGCACATTTTTGGAATTGAAAATTTTGACCTGAAGGTTGGGGTACAGAGCAACAGAGGTTGCTGCACTCTGTGATATTCAACCCATAGAAATTTCTCCTTTTAGTCGAAATTTTCAATAAAAGGTGATAAAATGAGCTATATAGAAAAACTGAAAAAATCAGCAAAAGAAAGAAAAAGCATAGTCTGCATGGGGCTTGACCCTGTTGTAGAAGCGTTCCCTGAAAAATATAAAGAAGAGATTACATATTTTACGGAATTTATGTCTAATGTGGTTATGGAAATGTACCAACAAGGTATTTTTCCAGGAGCATTCAAGCCAAACCAGGGATTCTATTTAAAACACCCTGAAAAAAGAATTGAGAATGCTGAAAATATTGGAGCAGTTACTCTCAGGAGCATTATGGCATTAGTTCGCTCCATGAATATTCCCCGAATCCTTGACTACAAAAGAGGAGATATCGCAAAATCCTCAGCAAACTATGCAGATGAAGGGTTTGATGTTCACAAAGCAGATGCTGTAACAGTAAGTCCTTACATGGGAACAGATTCTGTTATTCCTTTTATTGATAAAGCAATGGAAAACGAAGGAGGAGTCTACATCCTTAACAGGACATCAAACAAAGGAGCAAAAGACTTTCAGAATCTGATTGTAATTCATGAAGGTAAACAAATTCCTCTCTACCAAGCTGTTTCAATGAAGATTTCTGAATGGTCTGAAGGCAAACCAGGAGTAGGAGCTGTTGTCGGAGCAACATCTCTGGACGAATTGGCAGATATAGCAGGATATTTTGCAAAATCATACCAGATTCCTCTGCTTATTCCAGGAGTAGGAAGCCAGGGTGGCTCGGCATCTGAAGTGGTAAAAATACTTAAAGATATTGGCTATGATTTGAGCATTGTAAGAATCAACAGCTCTTCAGGATTAACACACCCCTGGCACAAGAAAAAACAGCCATGCCCTGAAGACTATCCAAAGGTGGTTGTTGAAGAGCTTCAGAAGCTCAACGAAGAAATCAACTATAAGCCATGATTAAATATTTGATTAATTTATTTTTTCTTCTCTTTTTTATTGAGCTATGTCCCGAATCTCACCAGAGGCTCGCTTTTTGCCGGGCTCGCCTAGTAATGAATGAGTGAGTGTACACTCCATCTCCGAAGGAGCCAACTCTCTGGAGTGTAGCGATAAATGAAG
>JBFYMA010000026.1:0-19225 GCA_041305085.1 Nanobdellota archaeon
TTGGTCGCTTTGTGTGCTGAGCGTAGCGAACGCCACTAAGAAAACAAAGTTTTCTGTGTTGCCTGGCTCGCCTCATGCTATATTTTGGTGCAGCAAGACCATCCCCGAGGGGGCCAACCCCCTTTGCCTATTGAGCCCTATTCAACAATAGGCTTCGCAGGAATGGCAAAAAATATGCTTAGAAATAAATTTCTGGCATCCCTTTGGGACATTCCGGATGGAGCATTTCTATGGAAAAACTTTATAAACCATGCATGCCAATATCCAAGAAAAGGGGTTGAGAATGCAAATAATTATTGACACTAAAAATGATTCTCCTGAAGAGATTAAGAAAGCTGTGAGGTTTTTGAACAGCATAATTGAAAACAGCCCTGAAAGCGCCAATGCTCCGGACGTAACACCTGAGCTTTTCAACATGTTTTCCAACGAGCCAGAGGCACAGAATAATAAACAAGACGTTGGAGAAGATCATGAGGAAAAATTGAGCCTTGAAACATACTAGCAAAATAAAATGACTATACATTTAGAGCAGGAAATCGCAGAAATAAAAGGAGAATTGCACCAGATAAAAAAAAGGCTGGTTGAAAAAGTCCCTGACCATTTTTCAAAGCAGGATGTTGTCAATGCTTTTTTTGGGGCGCTGTTTTTAGGGCTCACTTTTCTGTTTAAAGGCGCCCTCATACAGGTAGGGCTGAATATTTTGTGGGATAATGTTGTTATAATTGTTACCTCAACACTCTTTATTTTATCAACCCAGATATACTTTATAGGGTACAAGCGTGTAAAAAACCCTGAGGAAAGGCCATTTGGCCAGTTTCTTTTCAAAAGATTAACAGCTATTTATGGAATAGCACTAGTGGTATCATTTTACCTGCTCTACATTTTTGGGTTTTTGACCCTTTTAGGCTCGTTCACAAATCTCATAAAACTGACACTGCTGCTGAGCATGCCATGCTCCATAGGCGCTGCAGTAGGTGATCTGCTCAAAAAGTACTGAAAAACTGCGGAAATACTATTTAAATTATGGAATAACTATTTAAAAGAACCTTTTTTCTCTATTTTCCATGGAAAAATTTGAGTTTTTTGACCACACTGCTGATGCAGAGTTCAGGGCTTATGGAAAAACCCTTGAAGAGGCCTTCAGCAATGCTGCCTTTGCAATGTACTCTATAATTACAGATGACAAAATAGAGCCGAAAATAACAAAAAGCATCACAGTGCAAGGCTCAGATTTTGAGGCATTGCTGTACAACTTTTTAGAGGAGTTCCTTTTTTTGCTGGACGCGGACTTTTTTCTGCTGTCAGAGATAGAGAGCATAAAAATCAACAGGATAAACAAGGAATACATGCTCTCCGCGCTTATCAAAGGAGACAACAATACAGAAAAGTACACAACTGATACCCATGTAAAAGCAGTAACTTACAACGAGATGATTGTGAAGGAAGAAAAAGGCAACTGCATGGTGCAGGTTGTGCTGGACCTATAAATTAGTTAATTTGTGAAACAGAGGTGGAACAATGGAAATGAAAAAAATCAATGATTACACTTGGGAAATACCAAAATCAGGAAATATGCTTGTACCTGCAAGAATATTCTCTTCAGAAAAGCTTCTGGAGATAGTGAAAAAAGACAAGACGCTTGAGCAGCTGAAAAACATGGCAAGCCTTAAGGGAATAGTAAAAAATGCACTTGCAATGAGCGATGCACACCAAGGCTATGGATTTTGTATTGGAGGAGTTGCGGCGTTTGACCTCAGCGAAGGGATAATAAGCCCTGGAGGAGTTGGGTTTGACATAAACTGCGGAGTAAGAGTCCTTACAACACCTTATGACTATGAAAAAATAAAGGACAAGAGAAAACAGCTTATAAATCAGGTATTCAGTGAAGTGCCTGCAGGAGTTGGCAAAAAAGGAATCACAAGGCTTTCAAGGGACGAGCTTCAGAACGTGCTGGAAAAAGGTGCAGGCTGGGCTGTTGAGAATGGCTATGGAACAAAGAAAGACCTTGAAAGGACTGAAGAGTATGGAAACAGAAAAGGTGCAGATGTGAAAAACATCAGCGATAGGGCAATGCAGAGAGGCCTGCCTCAGCTTGGAACGCTTGGAAGCGGAAACCACTTCATAGAGATGCAGAAAGTTGATAAAATATTCAACAAAGAGGTTGCCCAAAAATTTGGCATAACGCACGAGGGACAGGTGCTTGTGATGATCCACTCAGGTAGCAGAGGGCTAGGGCACCAGGTTGCCAGTGATTACATAAAAAGCATGGAAGATGAGTATGGCACTGCACACCTTGCAGACAGGGAGCTTGTAAACGCACCAATAAACAGCGAGCTGGGACAAAAATACCTAAGCGCTATGTGGGGAGCAATGAATTTTGCATTCGCCAACAGGCAGATGATGATGCACTGGACAAGGCAGGCTTTTGAAAAAGTGCTTGGGAGCAGTGACAAGATGGAGCTTATATATGATGTGTGCCACAACATTGCCAAAATAGAAGAGCACACAATAGATGGCAAAAAGACAAAGGTGTGTGTCCACAGAAAAGGAGCCACAAGAAGCTTTGGGCCTGGAAGAGATGAAATACCTGAAGTCTACAGGAAGATAGGCCAGCCAGTTCTAATTCCTGGAAGCATGGGGACAGCGTCATATATACTTGTGGGAACAAGCAAAGCAGAGGAGATAAGCTTTGGAAGCACTGCCCACGGTGCAGGAAGAGTTATGAGCAGGAGCGAAGCGCTGAGGAATTTCAGGGGAGAACAGGTTGTGAAGGACATGGAAAAAATGGACATCTATGTGAAGGGCGCAAGCTGGAAAGGAATAGCAGAAGAAACATACCAAGTATACAAGGATGTTGACGAAGTAATAAGAGTAAGCCATGGTGCGGGAATAGGCAGTATGGTGGCAAGGCTTGTGCCTGTTGCTGTGATGAAAGGATAGGTTTATAAACTATTTTTGTTTTATGATTTATTATGTGGTTTTTTCCTAAACTCTATATAAGGAAAGGAGAGTATTATATCAACGATAACAGCATTTTTTCTTTAGGACTTTTTGAGCTTCTTAAAAAGAGCAGAGCCTATGAAAATGCAGAAGTTCTGAAGCAATTGTGGATGAATGATTATTCGCTTCTGGATGCAGAAGTGAAAGAAGCTTCTGACAGAAAAATTATTTTTGAGATTGGAGATATAAAACTGTACAGGATTGGCTTTGACAAATATGCACAGGGATTTGATTGGCAGAATAAAGAATTCTCAATAATATCCTCAAATGAGAAATTCTCTGAACTTTTGCTGCATTATTTAAGAAAAGAACATATTCAAGACATACAGTCAATAAAAGGAACAAGAGTTCAGCTTATAGATGGTCAGAGCGCGGGCATCTGCGGGTTTGTTATAGATTACTTTATTGGCACTGAAGAAGTAATGGAGATTAATACAGTGGCAGAGTTGGCTGAAAGATGGGATGAGTACTGCAAAGACATGTTTCAGGGTCTTTAACATCTATAAACCAAAGCTCTCTGTGAAATTGATAATCTTGTTGTACTCCTGCAGAAACATGTCGCCTTTTTCTGTTATTATGAAGAATTTCTTTTCCTTTTCATCCAGCTCATCCACAAACTCTTTCTGCTTCAGCTCTTTTATGTACTCGTTCATTCTCTGGTAGGAGAGGTTTGACTTGTAAAGCAAGTGTGTGGGCTTTATTTTTCCGCCCTTCTGCTGAATAGCCAAAAGTATATCGTGAATTATTTTTATCTTGTTCCTCTTCTCAGCCATTTTCAAAACAACCCTATTTTCTGAAAATAAGCACAAACCCCGCCAAAAGCATTAAAAAGCTGACAAGCTGGACTATCTCAGCAATAACATAGCAGTACTTGTGGATTGCTGAAAATGCGAACATCAGCTGTGAAAAAGCAAATATTGCAAAGCTTACAAAAACTATTAGTGAGGATGTTTTTTTATTGTTTTTGTAGTTTATAAAAAAGCTGTGTGCCACATAGGCAAGGAGTATGAATGCTATAAGATAGTACCAGAACTGGTCAAGAAAAACCCCTAAAAAAGATGACATGAAGCTCAGGATGAACAATAGGGAAACCAGCTTTTTGTCCTTTGTGCCTGTGCTTATTACTATCAAAACCATAAACGCAGCCAGCATGAGTATTATTGGTATAAAAATGCCGAAAATCCTTATAAGTGAGATGTTGGCAATATGCCTTACAATGTCCTGACTTGCATATATTGATGCAGGCGGCTTTATAAAAAAATTGAGTGCATATGCCGCAACCCTTACAAAAAATGATGCTGCAATAAAAATAAATGCAAGAGAGAAATGTGCATATTTTTTTTCCTTCAGAATCCTGAAAATTTTGTAGCTGTAGAATGCTATAATCAGAGCAACAATAACGCCCAGAAGCTCTATAATCATATCTATTCCTGCAAACCACACTGGACTGTAGTAAGGACTAAAAAAAAGATTTACCATTCATAGATGGCAATTAAATTGCTCTTTATAAAGTTTGTGCATGTTTGTTCTTTACTGCGCCTTCACAAGGGATTTATAAAAGGTTTGCGTAACTATTTCTAAAAAAGTGTGTGGAGGTGAAACACATGGCCTGGAATGATTTTGATTTGGGAGGAGAAATCTTTACCGAAGCAAGAAAAGAGCTCAAAAGGTTAAGGTTCACTGAAACACGGAAATCAATCTCAGCATAAACACCCAAACTATAAACACCCAAATATGTTGAAACCCCTTCTCAGCCATGGCCTTTCCCAAGGCCGTGGTTGCTTTTTCATTTTATTTCAGATTTATTTCAGAATTTGTCAGTAATTGTTTATTGAATTGTCTGTCTTGCTAAATTTGAATTCCAATTTTAACTCAACGAAAAAAATATAAATAACTTAATTAGTTATGCCTGTTGTGGTTATTACCCAGAAACAAATATATGAGTGCAGTATTAAAATACTAAAGGAACTTCAAGATAGAAAGGACAAATATGCTTATATTCATATTTATATTTATGAAATGATGGTGGATAGAAGAACAAAAAAACAAACAGAGCTTCTTTGGGAAAACTACTACAAGCAATTTCAGTCAGATTATCAAAATAAAATCAACAGAATTAAGCTTATTAGTCCGGGAAAAATATCAGAATCTTCTTGGCTTAATTTTTCATTTGACTTTGAACACAATTTCAAACAAGAAAGTGTTGGAGACTTCAAAATTAATTTTAAAGAATATTTCAGCTTTGTTCCAAAATCAAAAGATTATTTAGCCGCATATAAAGAGATACTTAACTTTATTAATATTATTCCCTTAATTCATAGGGATCTCTATAATATTGGTCAAAAGGAAAAAGAAAAAATAGCTTTTAAAATTCCTGTTTCTTTATACCAATTCATTAATCATGTAGATACGTTAGTCGTGTATTACTGCAAAAAGAAAACAGGTAAAAATATTAGAAAAAAAATTCTTGATTTGACAAAAAAAGCAGGAATACAAATGATTAGAGAGCTTAGGGCTGAAAGCGGTTTTGACTTCATGTTTTCTAAAGAAAAAAGAGGAATATCTCATTCTCAGATTGTTGCAACAGTGGTAGCAAGATGGATTAATAAATACAAAAAAGAAATTATTAATAAATATATTAGGGTTGACGGCGCAAAAATAACTTACAACTTTGAAGAATTTTCTAAATGGCTTATAAACATTATTAAAGAGGTTAGTTCACAAGATTCTAATTGGATTTATAACCATTCTAAAAAAGAAAATTTTAAGTTTTTTTAAAATTGAAATTATACTTCTATTATCCGTCCATGGCTTGCTACATTGATCACTTTGGTCTTGCCGATCTTTTCCTCAAGCCCTGATGCTTCTTCTACATGGCTGCACAGCAGTATGTCTGGCTTGAGATTGTCTATTGCTTTTCTTACGCCAATGCTTCCTGGCACAAATTTGGAGAATTTTTCCATCATACTGTTGGCTGGATGCACGTGTGTTACCATTATTTTTACTTTTGAGTCCTTGACATAGTTGTAGCCCTGCTTCAAAAGGTCAAATATTTCGTCTTCTGAAAGCTGGTGTATGCCAATATTTACTCCTGAACAGCCAAAGAATCCAACGTCTTTGTGCTTGATGCTGTAGCCGTGGATGTTTTTCTGGCCGTAGAGCTCAGCAAGAAAATCTGCTGTTGCAATGCTTTCGTGGTTGCCTGGCACAAAAATAACTTTTTTATTCCTTTTTACAAAAGGGCCAATTATCCCGTCTGTAGATTTTTCGCTGTCTGTGAGGTCGCCTGTAAGAACAACAAGGTCAACGTTTTCTTTTTCTGCCTGCTCTGCCAGCTTTTCTGCCAGCTTTCTGTCTCCATGGATGTCTCCTGCTGATAGTATTTTCATGCTTTCACCTTTCCTTGATCTTGATGCGTTCCTCAAAGTGTACAAGCGTTGAAGGGCTGCCTGCTTTTTCGCCTTCATCAATGATGAAATCAACGCTGTCTTTTATATCCCTATTGAGGTCGTCTATGGATTTCATAAAGTTTTCGCCTGTTTTGTTTGCTGAAGTCGTGATTATCGGGACTTCCATCATGTTCACGACTTTTGTAAACCAGTGGTCAGGAATCCTTACACCAATAGTATTCATCCCGTTTGTTGCCTCTTTGCTTACAGCACTCTTATTTTTGAGCTTTAAAATAAATGTATAAGGTCCTGGAAGCTTTTTTATCCAGTCCTTCAATCTTTTTTCTTGTTCGCAGTTTTCAAAAATCCACTCTGCATTTGGAGGAATTATTGAGAAGGGCTGATTTGAATTCTTGAGCTGGCGTATCTTCCTGACTAATTCATCGCTTGTCGCATCGCATCCTATTCCATAGATTGTATCTGTTGGGTATATGAATATTTTTCCTTTCAGCTCTTTTATGAACCTGAAGCTGTTTATAAGGAACTCTTCCTTTGGGATTATTCTCATGTACTTGAGTAAATCATAATTATTTATATAGGTTTTGGGCAATCTAAACAAATAATAGAAACAAAATAAATCAAAATTCAGCTTACAAGAAACCCTTCATCTCTGTGGAAGTATTTTCTGCTGGAGAACTCTCTTATGCGCTCGTTTATCGCTGCTTCTTCGTTTTCGTACTTTTCTATCAGGTTAAGTATCCTGTTCTTTATGTTTGCCATGCTATCAATCCCCCTTAGTTTAGCCATAGGTCGCTGAACTGGTAGTCAAAGCTGCTCAGCTGCCTTAACGAGTGCTTTTTCATCTGCTCGAAAAAAATGTTTTCTATGAATCTGTGGTTTTCATGAGTATTAATTGTTTGCATTGTTGTTCACCTCTGTTTTGTTGTATTTTTGCTTTAAAATTCCGGCCCCAAAACGGGAAAAAGAGGCCGGAGGTGTTGTATGGGAGTTTTTGCTTGGGGTAAAACAAGTTGGGATGTATTGGTTTAAATACCCTGCGCGAGGATGTCCAGTGAATCAATCAGAAATCAGTAATCTTCTTCTCAACAATTGTAGTCGTGCCGCCTGCGTGCGTCCTTGTAAGCCGGATAAATTTGCCTTCGTCCAGCTTTGAAATCTTTCTCTGGAATGTCTTATAGCTCAATTGGCCGCCTTTTTTCTGGTAGAGCTTGTACAGGTCGCCCATTTTTTTTCCAGAATTCTCTTTTATTATTTCGTATATGAATTTTTCCTCTTTTTCCAGATCTGCGCTTGTCTTTATGGTGAATTCTTCCAGCTTTTTTATTGCCTGATTTACATACTCCTGCTTTACTTTTTTGCTGGAGTGCTCTTCTGCTATCAGCGCGCTCTCCTTCAGCAGGAAAAGGCCGCTTCTTATATCTTTCAACTGGAAGGATTTTTTTGCTATTGTGCTGAACGCTTCTTTTTCAAAAACCTCTGGGAAAAATGAATAATCCATTCTTTCTTTCAGGATTCCTTCTGTTTCTTTTTCATTGTACTCCTTGAATTCCAGCAGTTCAGGGACAAGCCTGCTCTTTATCCTCTCGTCCAGCTCCATCATAAAGCTCTTGTAGTTTGTTATGAGAAAAACGCTTTTTTTGTATACCTCTTCGAGGATTGTGTACAAAAAGTCCAGGTCTTCTGCCTTGTCCACTTCATCAAACACAAATACTCCTGTTTTTTTGTTGACTATTCCTGCCAGTATTGTCAAAAGCTCGTCTGTTTTCTTGTTTTGTGTAAATGCATATCCTGCCTGCTCGCACAAGTCAACAACAACCTTGTAGGTTGTATTTTTCTGCCAGCAGTTGACGTAGAACAAAAAGCATGATTCTGAGTATTCGTCGTGCTCTTCAAGCTCCCTCAAAAGGTGCCTGCAGGCTGCTGTCTTGCCGATTCCTGGAGGGCCAAAAATGAAAATATTTCTGCCGTTTCTTCCTGCAAGCAATGGCTTTATTCCTGTTGCTATGTGCCTCTGCTCTTTTTCCCTGTATGGAATTAATTTTGGTATGAAAGAGTATTCCAGGGCTGCCTCGTTTTTGAACAGGGTTTCATCTCCCTTGAGTATGTCATCAAAAACTCCCATTAATCCGGTATAATTGTTTTTGGTTTATATAATTTCTGGGCGTAAATGTCCAGTGAGCTTCAGCCTGTCCAGAATAAGCCTGAACCAAGGAGTGTACTTTTCAGGATTGTCTATTACATCCTGCTTTAGGATTGGCAGAGAAATCCATTTATGCTCATCTATCTCTTTAGGGTTTGGAACTGGAGAGCCTTCAAAAAATCCAAAAAACACATGGTCTATCTCGTTTTCAACAAGGCCGTTGGTGAATTCTGCCCTGTACTGGAATGAAAATTTCTCTTCAAGCTCTGCTGTAAATCCAAGTTCTTCTTTAAGCCTTCTTTGGGTGGCTTTTTCAAGTGTTTCGCCAGGCATTGGGTGGCTGCAGCAGGTGTTTGTCCACAGCCCTGGGCAGTGGTATTTGCTGCCTGCACGCTTTTGCAAAAGAATTTCTCCTTTTTTGTTGAAGATGAGTATTGAGAATGCCCTGTGAAGGTTTCCCTGCCTGTGGGCTTCCATCTTTTCCCGGGTTCCTATTTCCCTGTCGTTTTCATCAACAAGTATTACTTCATCCATTTTGACAATTTGGCTTGTATGATTCATAGCCATGCCTTAGCATATAAATCTTTTTGTTGCTGGAGAGCATGCTGGCCATTACTTCCAGCAGGCCCTTTGTTTTTGGCTCTATTGGAAGCTTTCTTATCTGCTTTTTCAGCCTCAAAGCCCGTTTTTTGATGATCTTGTGGATTGGCTCGAATGCGTGCTCGTAAAAAAGGCTGTAAACTTTTTGTGTTTGCTCCTTGCTGAATTTTTGTTTTCCTGGCAATGATTCCAGAAATTTTTTGTTTTGATCGCTTGCTTTTGTGTACATCAGCCATATTGGCAGGGTAACAACATTGTTTTTCAGGTCTGCGAACTGGTCTGCAGATGTTTTTTCAGAAACCCACCTGTTGTCAGGAATCTTTATATCCCCAAAATCGTTCACTATCTGGACATATTCTCCAAAGGTTCTGAAAATATTTTCAAGCTTTTTTTGGGTTTTTTTGTCCTTGTTTTTTGTGAACATTCCTGCCAGGGCAACATAATTTTCATAGAACTGCCCACCTGCCTCAATGTTCCTTATCTTGTAGGCTTTCCAGAATTTCCTAAAGTCGTTGAATATTGCTTTGTTTTCAAGGTTGAGAGTGTAAACCTCTGGCGTCCATCCCCTGTGTACACTGTGGTTGTACTTTCTTATGCGGCTAGATATTTTCGGCATGTCTTCAGTAATGTCAAGCGCCTCATTGAGAAATCCGAATGCTGCCAGTGTCTGCTCTTCGCTTTGCTTTCCTTTTTTTGTCTCTGCCTTGCCGTCAAAGGCCCAGTTCAATGCATAGTTGGAATAGTTTTCCAGCTCTACTGCAGAGAGTATTCTTTTTACTTTGTCTTTTTTTATGCAGTCAAGATTGCTGAATGTGCTGAACGCGAGGTATGCAGCCATTGCCCTGAGCTTTTGTGTTCCTCTCTTGTAGCCAAGCATTTTTTGATACATTTGTCTTTTTTCTGGAAAAGCATTGTATGAATTGGATTCAAGATGCTGGCCTATGACATCATCCACGGTTTGGCCAACTTCTGTCAGGAGATTGTGATAAGTTGGTTTTAGGTTTGTTTTCATTTTTATCACTTTTTCCCCTGTTTTATTTTTCTCTTTTTTCTTCAATCAAAATATCATATCCGTGGTTAATAGTGAATCCCCAAGCAAAACCACACGCTCGTGCTATGGAAAGAACAGATATGCCTTCATTATTAACATTGCCATAGGAGTCACAACCATGTTTTCTCTTCACAATTTCAACTAGAGAGCTATCTAAAAAATGATAATAGCGATCCCAGTATTTTGAAAATTCTCTCTCTATAAGAGGTCTGGTTTGGTATTTTTGAATTAATTTACTTGTCTCATCATATTTATCTTGAGCAGATTTAAGCATCCAGTCTTCTCTTTCTTCCCAAGGAATTTTGGGCAGTTCATTAAGCTCTCTTTTGCTGTATCTTTCCATCATATCAAAAAAGTCAGAATAAAATTGGGTGTTTTGATTTACATCATCAAGAATTATTTTTTTCATACAATTTTTCCATATGATGATTTGCATATACTCCTTCACATAACTGCTTTTACCTGCTAAATTTGTGCTTTCACCAGTTCTCTCTTTATATAATTCGTTTATTTCATCCATGACATCCATAAATCTTCTCTGGAAAAGATCGTAAAAATTTTTTATATTCCCATTATATTTTTCAGCAGCTTCGCTAAATTCTCTGTCATATGTCTCAACTCTTTCCACCAGTTCATCTATTGTTTTCAATGCCATAATGTTTTACCCCGTTTTTTAGGATTTGTGATTTGTTATCACAATATAGTAATAACAAATGAAGTATATGAATGTTTGGCTAGAAAAATGCGCCAAAAAACCCAATATTTATAAATCAAAAGTAATATATATATTAAAAATGAGCAAGTTAGACCTAAAAGACAGAAAAATCCTGTTCGAGCTGGACTCAGACAGTAGGCAGAGCTTTCACAAAATAGCAAAAAAAGTCGGGCTGAGCAAGGACTCAGTGATTTACAGGATTAAGAAGCTCCAGAAGCAGGGAATAATACACCAGTTCCAGACGCTTCTGAATACTGGAAAACTGGGATTTATATCGTTCAGGCTGTACTTAAAGCTCCAGAACACAACGCCTGAAACAGAAAAAGAATTGCTGGACTTCTTAAAAAAAGAAAAAATAGTGGCCTGGATTGCATCCATAGAAGGCGACTATGGCCTGGCGATGTGGCTTCTTGTAAAGACAATAAAACAAGCCAATGACTTCTGGAAAAAGCTGCTCAAAAATTATGGAGATTTTATTGCCAAAAGATGGCTTACTATTTTTACAAAAGTTGCTTATTATCCAAGGGTTTTTTTGCTTGATAAAAAGCAGAATCTTGATGAGTATGTTTTTGTCATGGAGTCTGAGCAGCAAGAGGTTGACGAAATAGACCTCAAACTGCTGGAACTAATTGCTCCAAACTCCAGAATATCTGTGCTGGAGCTTGCAAAAAAGCTCAAAATAACTCCCAAAACAACTTCTTCAAGGATAAAATCGCTTGAAAAAAGAAAAGTAATTATAGGGTATAGAACGCTTTTTGACCTGGAACAGCTCGGCTACCAGCAGTTTAAGCTGCTCATAAGGACGCAGAACATTACTGATGAAAAAGAAAAGCAGTTCAGAGGATTTGTAAAGCAGCACCCAAACATTGTTTATGACAACGAGGTTTTGGGAGGGGAGGATTTTGAGATAGAGCTCCAGCTGAAAGGAATACAGGAGTTCAGAAATTTTGTGGACGAGCTAAAAGAGAGATTTCACGACATAATAAAAGAGTATTCTTACTTTGTGTTCTATAAGGAGCACAAGTTTGTGTTTTTTCCGGTTCTGGAGCAGCTTGGCCAAAAACTTTAAATATTACTAGTAATTACAATACTTACAGGTGAGAACTTGTGATACTTTATAGCAAGCATGCAAGGGAACAAATTATAGAAAGACGCATTTCAGTAAATGAAGTTGAAGAAGGAGTAAGAAAAGGCGCAAAAGAGCTGCAAAAGCCCAACAAGATACTCTATCATTACAGATATTTTACTGTTGTGACAAAAAAAATAAATCAAGACCATTATGTTATTACTGTTAAACCGAGGTGGTAAACATGGAAAAGTGCCCAATATGCGAAAAAGGACTGCTGAAAAAAGGAAAAACCAAGGAATATATGTTTGGGATTTATCTTGGAGAGTTTCCAGCCATAATATGCTCTGAATGCAAGGAATCATTTACAGACTCAGAAACAACAAAAAAAATTGAGCAGGTTGCAAAAAGCAAAGGAATCTGGGGGCTGGGAGCATCAACAAAGATTACAAGGTCAGGAAACTCTCTGGCAGTCAGAATACCAAAAAAAATTGTCCAGTACCTTGAGCTAAAGGATGGAGAAGAAGCATATATTCATCCAGAGGCGCACAGATTGGTTATAGAAAAGCAATAGCTTTCCGTTGTGAACTTCAAAACATTTAAATACAAGCCAAAACTGGCAATAATTATTTTTATCTTGGAGGTGGACAGATGAGTGAAAATAAGACAGAGTGTTCGTGCGGCGGAAACTGCGCCTGCAACTCAAAACAGGAATTCAGCCAGGAGGAGTTGGTGCACAGCCTTAATGTGCTGATGAACGCCCTTATTGGGGTGCTTGTAGACAAGAAAGTGCTGAGCGAAAGCGAAATTCATGAAAAGCTGGTAAAAGAGTTTGGAGCTATGCCTGTGGAGAGCCATTTGGAGAGCCATTGAGTGCGAAAAGCACACTTTGCAAAAATAATAGTGATGCGTTTTCCTTCAATCATTCCAGTTCAAGCCTGCCTCTAGGCAGGAGTTGACCAGCCGAAGGCTGGCTTTTGGCTGGAATGAGAGAACAGATTCTTATTCTTATACTGATTCCGCATCAAAACGTTTTTAAACGATTCTTTCCTCTCCAACTGCATGGACTATAAAGAGCTTGTGGAGTATTATGAAAAGCTGGAGAGCACTTCCAAACGGCTGGAAAAGACTTTCATGATTAGCGAGCTTCTCAAAAAAACGCCTGAAGAAGACTTGCCTTACATAATCCAGCTAATAAGGGGAAGGGTTTTTCCTGACTGGGATGAGCGAAAAATAGGTGTTGCTGAGCGGCTTATCATAAAGGCTGTAACTCTGGCAACAGGCCACCCTGCAAAAAAGATTGAAGAAGAGTGGAAAAAGCTTGGGGACCTGGGGGATGTTGCTTCAAAGCTTTCAGGGAAAAAAACCCAGTCAACCCTGTTTCAAAAGTCAATAAGTGCAAGAAAGGTTTTTGACAACATGCAAAAGCTCTCAACAATGGAAGGAAAAAACACTGTTAGCAGGAAAACCCAGCTCATTGCAGAGCTGCTTTCAAACTCTTCCAGCCAGGAGGCAAGGTATATTGTCAGGACCTGCCTGCAGGATTTAAGGGTAGGAATAGGCGAGGGCAGCATAAGGGATGCAATAGCATGGGCGTTTCTCACAAATCCAGGGTATAACGAGCAGGAAAAGTCTGTAAGCCCTGAAAACAGGGAAGAATACAACAGGATAATTGATGCTGTTCAGGGCGCCTACAACAAGTCCAATGATTTTGGGGTTGTGGTTGTTGCTGCAAAAAAAGGCTTGAAATCAATTATGGCGGTTTCCCTGCAGGTTGGAAGGCCTGTGAAGGTTATGCTTGCCCAAAAAGTTGCCGACCTGAAAGAGGGGTTTGAAAGGGTTGGAAAGCCTGCAGAGCTGGAGTATAAGTATGACGGCTTCAGGATGATAATCCATAAAAACAACAATAAAATAGATATTTTTACGCGAAGGCTGGAAAACGTCACAAAACAATTCCCAGAAGTAAAAGAGTTTGTGGAAAAAAATGTTTCAGGAAAGAGCTTTATTATAGATGGAGAGGCTGTCGGGTTCAGCAGCAGGACAGGCAAATACCTTCCGTTCCAGAGCATCTCCCAGAGGATAAAGCGCAAGTACAATATTGAGGAGATTGCCTCAAAATTCCCAGTAGAGCTCAACCTTTTTGATGTGCTTTTTTTTGAAGGAAGGGACATGTTGGAAGAGCCCTTTGAAAAAAGAAGAAGGATCCTGGAAAAAATAACCACAGAAAAGCCAAAAGAGATTGTGCTGGCCAAAAATCTTGTTACTGAAAGTGAGAAAGAAGCAGAAAAGTTCTATCAGGATGCACTAAGCAAGGGCAACGAGGGCATCATGCTGAAAAACCTTCAGGGCGTTTACAAGCCAGGCTCTAGGGTTGGCTTCATGGTAAAGGTAAAGCCCACAATGGAAACCCTTGATGTGGTGATTGTGGGGGCAGAATGGGGAGAGGGAAAGCGTTCTGGCTGGCTGACAAGCTTTAAGATGGCTGTAAGGGATGACAATGGCAATTTCCTGGAGATAGGAAAAGTTGGTACAGGCATCAAGGAGCTGGAACAGGAAGAAGGAGTCACTTTTGAATACCTTACAAAGCTTTTAAAGCCTCACATAAAGTCAGAAAAAGGAAGGGAGGTTGTGATAAGGCCTGCAATTGTCATTGAGGTGAAGTTTGAAGAGATTCAGAAAAGCCCCACTTATTCTTCTGGCTATGCTTTGAGGTTTCCAAGAGTGGTTAGGGTTAGAGAATCAGAAAGGGATGCAGAGGATTGTTCTGAGCTAGACTATGTTGAAGAGCTGTATTTTGATCAGAAGAAGTGAGAAAGAGAAAAACCATACAAATTTATAAATTCTGAATTGTTTTCAAGCTTCAGAAGGTGATTTAATGACTACAATCCTTGCTCTTGGAGCAGTCCACAACAACCAAACCGCTTACCTGATGTTTGCAGACACCCAAGTGGGAACATTTTCTGCCCCTAAGAATGCTTCTGAAGATGAAAGCCTTTTAACTAAATCAAAGCTTATAAAGCTTCGCAACATAAAAAACAAGCACTTGGTAAGCTTTGCGGGGGATTACAGCAAAAATACAGAGCACTTTTTCAGTTTTTTAAAAGGAGAACTTTCAAGAAAACAGTTTTTGGAATTCATTTCTAAAAAAGCTTTGGTTTCTGAGCAATATACTGATATTGAGAAAGATGTATGGGTGAAATTGCTTAGTGTAAAGGATAGATTGGGGAAAATTATGACAGGAGGGAATGCTGGATTGTCTTCAATAGAGAAAAAGTTTCTTGAATATAAACAAAACAGTAAAAAGCCAAAAACAGTTGTGGATATGCTGGTTTATAATATTTTAAGCTCAATATGTGAAACAAAAGAGGATTCTGTGACTCAGGCAATTTTATCTGGATATTTTCCAGAGCTTGGAATTTTCAACAGATATGTTGCAAAAAAATTTGATCACGGAATTTACACATCTATTGATCTTATTATTGCTTCTTCAGACCCATTAGGTCTTTTTACAGCAGACTTTGCAGGAAATATCCGTCCTGTTCCTGAACAAGAATATATTGATTATTTTTCTCTTGGCAGTGGAGCAGCCCATACAGACAGATACATTGAAAATCAGGAATACAAGCTGGATTTTGACATACACAACATTGATCTCAAAAAACTGGAAATACCTGTTGTATTTGAGATAGGGTGTAAAGCCATGGCGATGGCAGCGCTTAATGACAGCGCAACTGGAGAGGATATTGTTTATGGTGTTGTTACTAAACATGGGGTTGATTCCTGGGTTCCTGCAATGAGCGCTGCTATGAAAAAAGCAAAAAAAATTCTGCGCGAAGTTGACAACGTATTCATGAAGAAGTACTTTTAAACTTTTACCTGATGAATTCGTAAACCTTTCGGCTTATAGACCAAAAACTATTTATATACACTTTATATACTTTGTATATATGGCAACTGAGATGATAACAATGAAGATTGAGAAAAATTTTCTCAAAGAGATTGATCAGGCAGTAAAGCAGGGCAATTACCAGAGCAGGGCAGAGCTAATACGAGAGAGCCTCAGGAAAAACCTCGACGAGAAAAAGATGGATCAGGCGATGAAAGAGCTGGCTCATTTAAAAGGCGCTGGAAAAACAGCAAAACAGGCAACTGATGAGGAAATACACAAAATAAGAGAGCAAGTATTTGAAGAATTTTATAGAAAAGATTTTGATAATTCTTCTGGCAAGTAAAATTGTGCAATGTCTTTGAGTTTCTGAAATTGCTTATCTCCTGCAAAGAGTATTTGCTTTGAAGCTCTCTTATTAGATGATTTGTTATAACAATTATTGAATTCGCCGCAAATATTAATTTTAGCAGTGAATATGCATACTGCCCAAAAGGCTCATTGTTGAAACCAGTTCTGTCTTCATAAAAATCTATCCATATTGCCGTATTCAGATAATACTTCTCAGCCATTGAACTGCTCAGGGAACAGTTATTAATAAACGTTCCCTGCCTATTTTCCGGAAACTTTCCGGCAAACAGGAATTTCATTTATGAATCAGTGTTTCAAAAATGAAAAATTATTTAAAGGAGCCTCTGCACAGATAATCCTGTGGAATCAGAAAAACTCCTGGAAGGGCTTTTTGACAAAAAAATCCTTGCCATAATAAGGTATTTTATCAAAAACCCAACCCAGAAATTCTACCTCAGGGAGCTGGCCAAAGCCACAAGAGTCCCTATAGCGAGCACATATAGGATAATAAACAGGCTTGCAGGGCTGGAGCTGCTCGAAATCCATAAATTCAAGCCTTTCAAGCTCTACAGCTGGAGCGACAGCGAGCAGGCCAAATACATACAGTATATTCTGGAGCAGAAAAAGACTGTGCTGGACAGCTTTGTGGAAAAGACATCACAGATCCAGGGAGTTCAGCTCATAATGCTGCACGGAGAAGCCACAAAGACCCAGGCAAGCATACTAATAATAGGCGATAATGTAGATGATGCCAGGGTCAGGGAGCTTGTGGTAAGGGCAAAAGAAGAGAATAATTTCAATATAACTTACCTTTCGCTCCAGCCTTCGCAATTCAACCAGATGGCTTCCATGGGGCTGTATCCTAAGAAAAAGACTATCCTGTTCGAAAAATAAACAAGCAATAAGTGCTGTGGATTAGATGAGTTGTGCTGCTGGATGCAGGATTTGTCTGCTTTTGGCAGGTGCTTACCCAGCCTTAGCTGGACTTATACTGCATCCATAATAGATTTCTTCCTGTTTTTCCTAGTAAAACGCAATGTATAAGCCAAAATGTGTTTTTTAAAGCATATTCTAGAAAACAACAATATTTAAATATAAGTGAAGCATAATTAAAAGAAAATCATTGGTTTTTGGCGAGACCAATACACTACAGGTATACTAAAAATATGCTTTTGGCGAAGCATAAACTATTTTTTTGGCGAAGTAAATTTGTTCTAACGGTGTAGTTAGCAAACTACATATATAAATATTTTGGTAGTAAAAACTATACTTTCCAGAATATAAATAAAAATTTCCAAAACATTTGCCAGGGGTGCATTAAGGGAAGTGTTTTGAAAAGAAAAAAATAAAAACAAAAAACACGCGAGGGGGTAGAAAAAATGGACTTTATTGTGAATAATGCAATAAAACAAAGCGAAGCAGACAGCACAAATTTTGAAGGTGTGCAGATAGGACAGGCCAACATAAGAGTGATTGGAGTGGGCGGCGCAGGCAACAACATGGTAAACTGGCTCTATAAAAAAGGGGTCAAAGGAGCAGAGATACTTGCATGCAACACTGATGTTCAGCACTTAAATATGATAGAATCAGACAAAAAATTTCTTATAGGAAGAGATGTGACAAGAGGCCTTGGCTGCGGGGGATTCCCGGAAAAAGGGGCAGACGCTGCCAGAGAGGCAATACAGGAGCTTAAAGAGTCATTGAGAAGCTCAGATATGGTATTTGTGTGTGCAGGCATGGGAGGCGGAACAGGAACAGGAGCCGCACCTGTGGTTGCCCAGGTGGCAAAGGATACAGGAGCGATAGTAATAGGAACAGTAACCATGCCTTTTAAGATAGAGCGAGCAAGAGTTGACAAAGCAGAATTCGGCCTGCAGCAGTTAAGGCAAGTCTCAGACACAGTGATAGTAATAGATAATAACAGGCTTGTCCAGATAGCAGGCAACCTTCCGGTCCAACAGGCATTCGCAGTAGCCAACGAGCTGGTTGCAACCATGATAAAAGGTATTGTAGAGACAATAGCCATACCATCATTGGTGAACCTTGACTATGCAGATGTGAAGGCCATCATGACCAATGGCGACGTGGCAGCAATTGGTGTCGGGGCAAGCGATACAAACAACAGAGTAGAAGAGGCAGTAAAAGGAGCATTGAGCCATCCATTGTTGGACATAAGCTATGAAGGGGCTACAGGAGCAATAATACATGTCGTAGGCGGCCCAGATATGACACTGGACGACATAAGCAGAGTTGGAGAGATGGTGACAGAGAGCATGGATGACGATGCCAACGTTATCTGGGGAGCAAGAGTCAGTGAAAACATGAAAGGAAGAATAACAGTGATGACAATAATAACAGGAGTGAAGAGCCCATGGATCCTTGGAAAACAGACAGCCAAACAGCAGGCAGCCGCCAGACAGCATTTAAGCGATGAATTAGGCATTGAGATCGTGCGCTAAACAGCGCACTTATTTTATTTTTTTTATTTTAATTTTAAATTCGGCAAAGAAAAGCTCATAAAGATTCAAGAAATCATAGTCCTTTAGGACACGTCTTTCTTTGCCTTCACTTGATCACCCCCAAACAACCAAGTGAAGGCACTTTTTCTTTTCATTTTTTCTGAAAACTATTTAAGTAAGTATACACATTATACTTATTGTGATAAAATGACAAATATGACTTTAGCTATATCTGAAGATTTACACAGGATTATAAAGAAACATTCTGAAATAAAATGAAGTGAAGTAGCCAGGAGAGCTTTGTGGGAAAAAGCGCAAAAACTTGAGCTTATGGAAGAAATTCTTTCAGACAGCACTCTTTCTGAAAAAGACGCTGAAGAAATTGGCAACCAAATAACAAAAATGCTGCTGCTCAGGCTTATCCCTAACCTAAAGGTTGGGGTACAGAGCAACAGATGTTGCTGCACTCTGTGATATTAATCCTTCGCTAATGGAAGGCGCATTTTTGGAACAAGGAAATCAAAGATTTCCGGTTCAAGAAATGCTT
>JBFYMA010000027.1:0-33572 GCA_041305085.1 Nanobdellota archaeon
AATAGAAAAGCCAAAAGAGTCATGGACAGAAATTGGAGGTCTTGAAGAGCAGGTTGCAAGAGTAAGGGAAATAATTGAGCTGCCTCTCTTAAAGCCACATATTTTCAAAAAAATAGGAATAGAGCCTCCTAAGGGGATACTTCTCCACGGCCCTCCTGGTACAGGAAAAACACTTGTTGCAAAGGCTGTTGCCAACTCTACAAACTCAACATTCATCCAGATTGTGGGTTCAGAGCTTGTCCAAAAATTTATTGGAGAGGGTGCAAAGCTTGTAAAAGAAATATTTGAGCTTGCAAGATCACGAAGCCCATCCGTTGTTTTTATTGATGAGTTGGATGCCCTGGCTGCAAAAAGGATTGATCTTGGAACGTCTGGAGAAAGAGAAGTACAGAGGACTTTTATGCAGCTCCTTTCAGAGATAGATGGATTCAAGCCATTGGACAATGTAAAGATTATAGGATGCACCAACAGGCTTGACATAATGGACCCTGCTATTTTGAGGCCTGGAAGGCTTGACAGACTAATAGAGATCCCTGTCCCGAAAGAAGAAGGAGTTATGCAGATATTCAATATTCACACCAAAAAAATGAACCTTGGGAAGATGAACTTTGAAGCTTTGTGCAAAAAGCTCAAAGGAATGACTGGTGCAGAGATAAAAGCAGTGATAACAGAGGCAGGATACTGCGCCATAAGAAAGAACAAGATAGTTGTAAGCCAGGAAGACTTCCTGGAAGCCTACACCAAGGCAGGATTCAGGGCAGGAAGGGAAAAGCAGGAATACCTGACAATGTTTGGCTGAATTTTGGAAAACTTTTTATTGAATTTTTATTGAAAATTTCGACTAAAAGGAGAAATTTCTATGGGTTGAATATCACAGAGTGATGCCAGCAATTTTTGATTTCTCTGCACCTCAACATTTAGGTTGAGGATAGGGTGAACCTATCAGTAATCAGGTGCATTTTTGTTATTTTACCTGAAAATCAACGCATATCCTGAATGTTCTTGGGCTTTGCTGGCCGACTTTTCTGATTGCCAGGACTTTCGGGGTTTTCCTGAGTTTTTTGCACTCGTTTTCTATAAGGAGAACTGCTTTGTTGAATTCTCCTGCCTGCTGGAAATTGTAAAAATGTATGGTTGCGTTTTTCTTTGCGCTTTTAAGTGCTATGTCGAGATACTCTCCAGCTGTTTTTGGCAGAGGCATCACTATCCTGTCAAACTTTTCTCCAAGATTTGGCAGAACTTTTTTTACATCACCGCAAAAAAGCTCTGTGTTTTTTATCTTGTTGAGCTTTAGGTTTTGCAGGCCAAGCCTGTGCCCTTCAGGGTTTATCTCTATACCAACTATTCTTTTTGCATGGCTGTTTTTTGCAAACACCACCGGATAGGGCGCAAGGCCTGAAAACATCACCAGAACGCTTTCATTCTTTTTTATCTGCCTGCAAACCCTTTTTCTTTCCTCTCCAAGTCTTACAGAAAAATAAACCTTTTCCACATCAACAAAAAGCCTGACATTGTTTTCCCTGTAGAATGTCTTGGTTGTTCTTTCTCCTGCAAGAAATTTCATCTTTTGGGTTCTGTAATCTCCTGAATGGGAGTCTGCCTTTTTCAGCACAGTTTTTATGTTGGGCCTTTTCAGAAAGCTCTGCGCAATTATTTTTTCCTTTTTTTCGAGCTCTTTCGGCATCTCAAGGATTACTATGCTTCCGACAATGTCAAAGGACCTTTTCATTTTTTCTAGCTCTTTTTTTGTAAGGCTTTTTTCAAGAACTTTTTTTGGATCCTGGATTTTTCTTTTTTTTCCCTGAATTTTTACAATCTCAAATCTTGTTTTGGTTTTTTTTGTTATCGGAAAGAAAATAAACTCCTGGTTTTTCTCTATTTTATAGTTTTTGTCAGCCATGCCTTTCCTTTTTATGAACTGCTGCGCTTTTTCTGCATTTTTTGGGGTTGTTTTTATTGCGAGCATTTTAAATTTGCAAAACAATCAGGAATACTCCTCCAAGCATTATTATACAGCCAACTATTTTTAGTGGAAGGCCTTTTTCGTGGAAAAATGTTCCCCCTATTATTGTTACAAAAAGTGTTGAAAGCCGTTTTATAGGGATCACTAGGGAGACAAGTGCCAGGGAGATGGCTTCCAGCAGTGCAAGCCTGGAAGCGGTTATGAGAACAGCAACAATTGCAATATACTTCCATGATAAGGAAATGCTTTTTTTTATGTCTTCTATTCCTTTATAATAGATGCTTATAAAAATAAGGAAGATTATTGCTGTGAAAATGTTAGTAAAGAAAAGCACTGTGAATGCATCTGTGCTGAACCCTGACAGCACTATTTTGCTCATGATTGATGATAATCCATACATCACTACTGCAAAAAATATGAACAGTATGTATTTTGACCTGATCATTTTCTGAAAAGGCGCCAGCAGGTATTTTGGGCTGTGGTCAACCTCCAGTACGTAGGTCCCTATTATCAGTACAGCTATTCCAAGAACCTGCCACAGTGTCAGGCTCTCCCCTAAAAGTGCGAACGCCAGTAGTGCAGTTACTGCAGGCCCGAAATTAAGAAAAGGGGATGAAAGAGATATTTCTGTATGTCTTATTCCTTTGGCCAGAAAAAGGAATCCTATGCTGGAAGCTATTGAGCAGAGAAAAATCCAAAATACTGCAGTCCATCCTGGCTTGAAATTGACAAATGGAAGATAAACTATGGAGATTGCCAGGTTAAACAAAGCAAGAGTTGCAGAAAAATTCATTGCGTGCTGCTTTATGAGTGCCTTTTTCTCCACAACAGTTGATAATGCAATAAAGACTGCTGATGCCACTGCAAAAATTATCCAGCTCACTTCTTAACCCCTTTTCTATTTTTTTCTAAAACCATTTTGTCAGGTCTTCTGAAGACTTTTTTGAAAGCTCATCCAGCATTTTGTCAATCCTTTCCCTGCTGAATTCATGCTTTTCCACAAGTATCTCCCTGATTTTTTCCTTATTAACACTTTCGAATTTAAGCTCGTAGTCATTGTTTACAGGGCACTTGCTGAAAAGCTCAAAGACTTCTTCCCATCTATAATCAAAATAATCTTTCCATTTGGTTTCCTTGAATAGCCCATCAAAGTCATTCCTGTATTTTTTTACAAGCTTCAGTGCATTTTTTGGACCAATGCCTTTTATTCCCCCAATGTTGTAGTCAGTGCCTGTGAGCATTGCAGTTACTATTAGCTGTTCTCTGCTTATTCCCAGCTCATCAAGGTTTTCCTTCAATGATATTAGTTCTGGAAGAACTTCGCTGTAGGAATAGCTTCCTGCCTTTTTTCTTTTTCCTGTAATTGTGAGGTTTTTGACAACTTTTGGAGCTCCGAAAAGAAAAGAGTCTGCATCCTGGCTCATTATTGCAAAGCCTTCTCCTTTGTGAGCCATGTATGATGCCTGGGCCTCTCCTTCGCTTGCTGCCTGGACTATTGGCATGCCAAGCGCTTTTATAAGTTCTTTGGATTCTTCAACCATTTGCTTTGAAAGCCTGGCAGTCATGGATGCATATTTTTTCATTGCCTCGAAATCCTCTTTTTCCTTTGCCTCGACATATTTTGCTTCAGCAGCTTTTTTTATGTCTGCTCTCCTTTCTCTTTCTTTCTGCTTGAGCTCAGGGGGCTTGCCGTCAAAAACAAAAACAAATCTTATTCCTTTGTTCATAAGCCTTGAAAACCTGTTGAAAAGCCCTGCAAGGTGGCTTGTGGCGTTTCCCTGAGAATCCTTCAACAGTCCTCCGTCTGACTGTCTTATGGAGCTTAAAAACATGTAGAGCTGGTTGTAGGAGTCCACAATAAGTGTTTTGTTTTTCAGGTCATCAAATGTTATTGTGCTGGTTTTGAACAATGAATTTATTTTTGTGCCCATAAATTACAATAAAATACATTTATTTATAATATTTTTGGGGAAAACTTTATATATGTTTTATTTTTTTAGAAGATATGGCTTATCGAATGAATATTCCTGGGGAAGCAAGGGCCGCAATAAACAATGAGTTCTTGGTTAAACTATATCTTGCTTACTGCAAAGCTGCAGAAATTGAGCCCGAAAGCACTCATAAAGATATCCTGGAGACAAAAGGGATAAGCCAGCTTGCGAATGGGGGAATACATATCCATTTTGGGAGCAAAGGAGATCTTTCGCTTTCTCTTTATGAAAACCTTGCAGATTTGCTTTTTGTTGTAGAGCCTACTTTTAGAAATGATACGCCTTATCAAAGGGAGAATGAATTAAAACACGAAACAGTGGAAATTCTAAAGTCGAGGCTGCCAGAGACATATCCTATTAACCAAAATATTTATAATATATCATGATTTGAACACTTTTTTCATGATAACAACAATAATCTTTGATTTTGGAGGGGTGTTGGCTTTTTCTGATGTTGATTCTGCTTCCAAAAAATTTGCAAAAAAATACGGGATTAACCAGAAATTTCTTGCAAAGAATCTTCTTTTTTGGGCTGATAAGAATGCTGGGAAAAAATTGGATTCCAGATTTTTTAAAAAAATGGATGAAATGTTTGGTTTAAAAAAGGCAGAGCTGAAAAAAGCTTTTATGGTTGTTCAGCAGACAGGAGCGTTGAAAACAGCAAAGGCTTTGCAAAAAAATTTTCATATATTTCTGCTCTCGAACCAGTTGGATTTTAAGGCAAATTTTTTGAAAAAAAATTTTGACTTCTCTTCTTTTGAGGACTTATTTTTTTCAAGCGAAATGGGAATGAGAAAGCCTTTCAAAAAGATTTTTGTTTTTGTCCTCAAAAAAATAAGAAAAAAGCCCAAAGAGTGTGTTTTTATTGATGACACTCCTGCAAACATAAAAACTGCAAAAAGCATTGGAATGAGAACAATACTGTTCAAAAACACTGCCCAGATGAACAAGAAGCTTATGAAAATGGGGGTAAAATTCTGACCATTATTTCAGATTTTGTTTGCAGTAAGGCCTTTGAACTCCTTATGGAGCATGTCTTTGGCTTTTTTTGTGAGCTCTCCTGTTGTGAGAAAAAGAACAGGCAGCTTTTTGCTCTGGCCCTGGATGTATGCGCTTGCAAGGTCACCGTCATTACACCTCTTCTTGTCCTTTGCCTTGCAGTAGTACTCCATTGTTCCTATGCTGCTCGGAACCCTTATTATGTATTCTATCTCTGTTTTTCTTGCAGCAGTTTTTTCAAGTACTTCAATATTTTTTTTGGCAAAATACTTTTGGATTTTTTCAGCAAAGCCTCCTCCAGCATCCTGTTTCTTCATCTCTCTTGGCAGAGTTGAAACTGATTTTTTTAGTTCAGGATCCTCTTGCTTTTTTGGCTTTGGCTCTTCGTGTGGTTTTGTTTCTTCCACTGGCTTGATTTCTTCTGGCTGGAGTGCTTTTTCTATTTTTAGCTCTTGTTTTACAGCCTCTGGCTTTTTCATAAACTTGTCTTTTATTATGCTCTTGACTTCTTCGTTATCAACAAGAAAATATTTCCAGAACAATTCCTGGCTCTGGCCTGTCTTTACCTCTACAGGCTTTGCAAAGTCTTTAATCATTCTAAGGGCAACGCGTATAGAGGGCTCCTGCTCGTTGTCTTTCAGCACTTTGGCTGATTTTATTTTTTCAAATGCTTCTCTTTCTTTTCCTTTTAAGTGCTGACTCAGCTCTTGGAGCCTGCTCTTTTGTTCAGGAGCGTAATAAAAAGGGCTGCCTCCAAGCTTAAGAAAAGTGCATTTCAGGAATTTGTTGTTCAAAAGGTCTGAAAGTATTGCCCCAATAAGAAAAGTATCTCCTCCAAGCTCTTTAACTATTCTTGCAGGAATTGTCGGGCCCCTCTGCCTCACAACCCTTAGCACATCATCCCTTGGAATGTTTTTAAGCATGAATTGCAGAAAGAAAAAGGCTTATTTAAAGGTTGGGGTGACTAAGGCCTCATCCACCTTATCTCCCAATATGTAACATCCCCTTCGTCATCAACTACTCCAATCATGAGCCTTTTCTTGGTTGAATGTGCAACCCTGTTTTTGGCGCTGAACTCATACCATGTGATTGTGGTTGCCTCGTGTACTGGATAGATAATCCACCTTGCGTGGTCCTCTCCGGGCTTTACTCCCCTATCGTATACTCGAAAATCTGCTCCGAATTTGAGTGCAGTCTTTATGATGTATCCCCTGTTTCTCATATCCTTGAAAACGCAATACCTTATCCAGAAGTTGGGCTCTGCTTTTTTTGCCTTTTTTACAAAAGTTGAGAAATCTATTTTTTTGTTTTTTTCAAAAACATCTATTTTGCCTTTTTCCATGAGGTAAAGTGCTTCCAGCAGGGACATCTGGAGCCTGCCTGCCTCATCAATATGGCCGTATCTTGACTGGTTGTAGAGCTCTCTGGACTCGTCAGAGCCGTCAGCAATCACTGTCTGCTCTGTTATCATGCACTTTATCCTGGTTTTTGGCTTTGAGTCCTTTTTTTCCTCTTCCAATGGCTTGATGTCTGCTTCAACAATTGCAGGAGCTTCTTGTTTTTTGCTTTTTTTGGATTCTTCTGCTTTTTCCTGCTTTTTCAGAGCATTTTTGGATTTTTTTGCTTTTTTCTTTGGCATCAACCCTAGGAGAAGCAGGCTTTTTAAAAAATTACCGCTTTTTAAATAAAACATTTAAAGAATGGTTTTCTCCTTTAGGGATATGATAGAGCTAACATTTTTAGGAACATCCAGCATGGTTCCCACGAAGGAGAGAAATGTCCAAGGGATTTTTGTTAATTGTATGAATGAAGGGATGCTTATAGACTGCGGAGAAGGAACCCAGAGGCAGATGAACATTGCAGGCATAAACAGGAATCGGGTTAAGAGGGTTCTTATCAGCCACTGGCACGGAGACCATGTTTCAGGGCTCATAGGATTGATACAAACGATTGGAAACTGCAATCCTGACAATGAAAAAACGTTTTATGTGTACGGGCCAAGGGGCTCAAAAAAGCATTTTAGCTATCTGGTCAAAAGCGTTGTTTTTGAGAACAAAGTAAATATTATTGTAAAAGAGGTTGATGCCAAAAGCCCGAAAAAGATTTTTGAAGCAGAGGATTTTTTTGTAGAGGCTGCCAATTTAAGGCATGGTACTCCCTGTATAGGCTTCAGGATTGCAGAAAAGGATTCAAGGAAAATGAACCCTTCAAAGCTGGAAAAGCTTGGAGTAAAAGGGCCTGATGCAGGAAAGCTTCAGAGCGGAAAAACAGTAAATGTAAACGGAAAAACCATCACTCCGGATGAGGTCAGCACTGAAAAAAAAGGAAAAATAGTATCATTTATACTTGACACTGGCGTCTGCACAAATGCATATAGGCTTGCTGAAGGTGCAGACCTTGTTGTGTGCGAAGCAACTTTCAGCTCCCAGATAAAGGAAAAGGCAGAGGTCTTCAGGCATATGACTGCAAGAGATGCAGGGTTGATTGCAAGCAAAGGAAAAGCCCAAAAGCTTATATTGACCCATTTTTCCCAGAGGTACAAAACAGTTGAAGAAGTGCTGGAGGATGCAAAGACTGTTTTCCCAGATACTGTGGCTGCCTTTGATTTCATGAAGGAGAAGGTTTAATGCAATTTTTGGCTTCTTTTTTCGCAAAATATTTATAAACAAGCCTCTTTTTGGTTTAAAACTAAAAATAAGGTGATAAAATGAAAAAAGTTCTTCCTTTGGCTGCTATTGAGCGTTTAATAAAGAATTCTGGTGCAAAAAGGGTTTCTGAAAGCGCAAAAAGGCAGATGCGCGAAGTTCTTGAAGAGATTGGTGCAGAGATCTCTAAACAAGCCATAAGCTTTGCAAAGCATGCAGGCAGGACAACTGTCAAGGCAGAAGATATAAAGCTGGCATCAAAGCAACTGTGATTCCAAAACATGTCGCGAAAATCCAAAGGGATAAACGCTGAAAGAGATCTTGTGCACAAGTTCAACCATGTAGGATGGGTTAGTGCAAGGATTGCAGGCTCTGGAAGCAGCAAGTACCCCTCTCCAGATGTTATTGCAGGCAACAACCTGAAAAAACTAGTCATTGAGTGCAAAACTCTCCAGGCTGAAACAAAATACCTCACAAAAAAAGAGGTTGAGGAGCTGAAGATTTTTGCAGACACTTTTGGGGCAGAGCCATGGATTGCTGTAAAATTCGGTAAGGAAGAATGGTTTTTTCTGAACATAGAAGACCTTAAGCTGACTGACAGGCACTACGTCATAAACCTTAATGATGCCAGACTAAAAGGCCTGCTGTTCGAAGAGCTTATAAAAAAATAAGCAAAGAGAATAAAAAAATTTTGAATAAAAATTATTTATTTTTTTGATTTTTTCTTTCCTAAAACTTCCTGCTCAATCTTTTTTTCTTCTTTAAGGATTTCCATTTCTTCCTTGGCAACTCTTGCGGTTATCCTTTCGATATTGTAGTCCATCCTTGCAATCCTTCTCTCGAGTATTACAAGAACCCTCAGGCTGTAGACTATTGCGAAAAGCGTTCCAATGATCAGTGCCAGGATTACTGTGTCAAAAGCCATTTTTGAATCACCTCTTTTGCGAATATGCTATTGCTTTTTTAGAACCCTTGTTTTTATATACTTTTCGATTGCCCGTAGGAATAAGGAAGCTTTTTCTTCAGAGCATCTACAGCAAGGTCTGTAGATTCATATGTTTCAATATATGAACCAGCACCTGACCTTGTGAGAATCTCAAGAACTTTGTAAGGGGATTCTGAAAATACAACATAGCTTTTAACATCCCGCAGCCTTTTAAATAGCGCAACAATTGTGCCAAGGCTGCTGCTTGCAAAGCTTTTTATGCCCTTGTCAAATTCCAAAATAAGCCCTAAGGGGTCAGAATTCTCCCTTAAAAGCTCATCTATAGAGCAGTTGAATTTTATAGCTTCACTGTTCACAAGGCTTGTCTTTATCTCTATCTTATAGATTCCCTGTTCAAGTTTTGTATAATCATAAACCATGCGCCCAAAGAACCTGTATTAATTTATAAATTTTAGTCTTAACTACTCTGAAATCGAAACATATTTAAACTTGTTAATTATTGTTTTTTCATTGATTTTAAAGGCTTGCGGGTGATAAAATGCTGAAAATGAAAAAAATTGGCGAAGTTTACGATATGAGGGTATTTACAGACACAGGAGACTATTTTGGAGATATAGAGGAAGCAATTCTTTCCCAGAGCAAGATTTTTGGCTGGCGAATAAAGGCCACAAAGAACTCTTTTCTCAACAGGGTTTTGGGAAGCGCAAAAGGCGTTGTTGTTCCGCACCAGCTTGTTAAGTCCATTGGAGACATTATGATAATAAGCAAGGCAGCAGTTCCTTCATATAGCGGCGAAGAATAAATTTACGATTTTTTTATCCTTCTTTTCCTGCCTCAAACATTGTTCTTATCCCAAGTTCCAGGCTTTCAGGGTCTGCAACTGCGTTATGGGATTTTGGATTTAACAGAAGCTTTTTTCCTGTTAAAGGGTTGACAAATATTATCAAAAGATTTTCCTGTTCTGAAATGGCTTCCCAGTTTTTTATCACAAATTCAATATTATTTTCAGCATAAGAGCAGACAATTGTTTTATGGGCTGCTTTCTGAATTTTAGGAATTATTTCCTCGCTCAGAGAATCTCTTAAAAAATACTGTACTCTCTTGTCCTTAAATTTGAAGGTTATAAGCCCTTCTGACTTTTCAAAGCTTTCAAGGCTTTTTTTGAACAAATCCCTGTGCTTTACAAACTGTATTGTCCACTCTTCCAAGTCCATTTTTATCCCTTTTCAGCCAGCCTGTGATGCTTGTGTGTTTTTATATATTTTGAGAATAGAAAATTGAAATATGGAACCATAAAGGATATTATGTAAATAAGCCCAACGATTACAGGGTTGTGCGCTGTTTTTATGTTGTAAAAGCTGGCAATCTGGTTTGACATGCCTGTAATGATGAAAAAGCTTATGAAAGCTGTCACAGGAACAAGAAAAATAATAAGAGTGTGGTGGTGCAGCTTTATTTCAAGGCTTTTGATAACGCTTGTGAACAAAAGGCCTATTGCAACGCCCAGTATCACAACCACTATGTATAGATTTATGTTGTCCAAAAGCACGATATATGGTATCAGTGTAAAGGATATCAGAAAGTTTCCAATAATTGCTGTTGAAATCATAACCCAGTATGCCATTGTCTCCAGTATTTTGACATGGGCTTGCTTTTTCTGCTCAGCCAGGCTTATTGTTTTCCCAATTTTTTCTATTTCTTCAGGCCTAAAGCCTTTTGAATGGAGCCTGTAGGGGTCGAATTCCATGCTTTTTTTGTTAGTGTGGCGGGTTTATAAATTTTATTCTCTTTATTTTCCTGTGTTGTCCTAAATAGCATTTTTGTTTTGGAGTAAGATTAGGAGAGCATCCGATTGTTTTTGTAAGAAAGCTTAGGAAGATTACTTCTGTAATATGCAGGGTGCTTGACGTAATTACGGAAATCATGGATTTCCTAAGTTCCCGCAAGGGGAACAAGCTGCGAGGGACGAGCAGTGAAGCCTCCGCAAAAAGCGAGCGAAAGCGAGTATTTAGAACAACGCCTTACTTTCCGAAACATTTAAATATAACTTATTTCAATAAAAGTATAGATTAGTATATTTTTTTGTATACTCGAATACAATAAAATGGTAAAAATGCAGGCGATTGGATTTTTGGATTTAGTAGACAAGACCAGTTTCAAAAAACTCATTCTTATATGGATAATAATGATTGTGGGGTTTGGAATGCTGTATTTTTTTGTTTCATTCAGCAGTTCGAACTCATTGCTTTACGGTGATGCTCCAATAAAGCATAGCATAGAAGGCCTTTTTGACAGTGTATACTTCAGTTTCATAACTGCCACAACCCTTGGTTATGGAGATATAACTCCTCAAGGCTTTCTGAAGCTTTTCTCTATTCTCGAAGCGGTTTTAGGACTGTTGATTTTTGGAATAGTCATTTCAAAGCTTATGGGAACAAAACAGGATGCGGTGCTGGATGAAATATACGACATAGCATTTGAGGAGAACATAGACAGGCTTAGGTCTGCGCTTTATCTTTTCAGGGAGGATGTCAACAAGGTAATAGCCAAAATAGAGCACAGGACAATAACAAAGCAGGAAGTCAATGATATGTGGATGATGATGACAACATTTGATACCGCCCTGCTTGACATCTACAAAACGCTTTGCCCGCTGAGGAGGAATATGAAGGAGTACTATAAAAAAGTTGAGGGAGTAAGACTGGAGCTGCTTTTCAATAGCATAAGGCTTTCCCTTTCAAAGCTTCAGGAGCTAGTGGTTTTGCTTGAAGAAAACAGGGTCAACTGGAAAAACTCCACAATTATGGGAAGCATAACCGCAGACATAGGAATAATAAGCAATATTCTGACCTATTACAAAGACAATGAGTCCATAGATAAGAAGAACTCAGAAAAGCTAGATGAGATAAAAAAAGTAAAGGAGACAATCCAGCTTGCGCTGGAGCCAAAAAAATCTAATATTCTTCAAGTAGAAGAAAAACCCGCGGAAAAAGAGGCGAAGTACAAAAAAAACGATAGGCTGGTCGAAATCCCAGCCACCATCCGTCATTAATTCCACCCCTCAGCCCTCGATGAGGGCTGGGGAAATTCTTCCTTTTTTTCAACAAATATTCAGAACTTTGCCATCGCCATCCAATATTTGAAAATTCTTTGATTCTGGATGAGAACTTATATCTTTTAGAAGATTTTTAAGAGAAATATGATGCAAATGTCCTAATGTGATTAAGCTCTTACAATAATCTACTATTATCAAATCGCCAAAAAGAGTATCGTGGTCAGCCATTGCATTATCTATCATTTTACGAACTTCCGAAAGTATCTTTTTTGTAAATAATAATGGTGCGTATTCCTCTTTTTCTTGTAATTCTTTAAAAGGCATTCTTTCGTACAAATCCTCAACTTTTTTCAAATACTCATACACTGTGAAAACTCTTGTTTTGATTTTTTCCTTATTCTGTATTATTTTTTTTATTGAAACTTCAGACCCATCCAACAATCATTGCAATGCCTATCAAGAACATAATTATTCCTGCAATTAGATGGAGCTTTTTTATGTTTCTATCCTTCCATCCGGATACATCCTCAACCCTTGCAACACCTGCATAAACTATTATTGTTATTATGATCATTGGAAGCACAAATACGAGGTTGTAGAGCAGAAGCCAGGGCAGTGTTTTCAATATATTGAGTACTGAAAGTATTCCTGAGGCAATAACATAAGGCCCAATTGTGCATGGAAGCAGGAAAAGAGTAACAAAGACTCCTGCAATCATAGCTCCTTTTGGGCTTGTGGCCCTGCTTACAAGCTTTTTCATTAAAGGCCTCCAGGAAATAGGCATTTCTGTGGCAACTCCCCCTGGCTTATACCTGAAAAAATCTCTTATGTTGAGAATTCCAAGGATTATTGCAACAGCCCCAAGCACTTTGTAAAGCACAACACGCGCTGTTGTCAAAAGCTGTATAAGCTGGAAAAACTTTATCAGCACCAATCCATAGATAAGGTATATTACAAAAACAGATAGTGTAAATGCAAGCCCTGACATGAGAACTTTTTTCTTGTTTTGTGGGTTGTGGGTTATTATTGATATAAGTATAAGTGCAAGGACCGCAAGAGCACAGGGATTCACTGCATCAACAGCAGCAAGGGAGAGTATTTTTACTAAGTTTAAATCCTGATCATTTTGTTCTTGACTGCTGTTTTGGCTGTTTTGCGAATTGTTTGTTTGGGTGTAGTTTTGCTCAATATACTCTCCGTTCCATTGGAAAATCCAGCCACCGATGAGTACTGCGTTTTCAAACCGAACATATTTACCTGAAAGAGGAACGCTCAAAGGAGTTGTTGTTTCATAGATTGTCTTTTCTAATGTTTGCTGAATGTTTTTGGTTGTTATAAGCTCTCTCAGAGCCACATAATCTGTTTTCCCATCTGTGTACTGAAACATCACTCTTTTATGCCCCCAAATTTTTGGCTTTCCTGGAAAATCCTGAATTTTTATTTCAGAAAAATCTTTTTCCTCTTCAGGAAGAGTGCAAGCAGAGTTGGATCTTTTCATTATTTCATCTTCCAGATTCCAGACAATATTTCCATCACCGCTCAAAAAATTGTTTTTATCGAGAATTATTAAAGGAACCCCTAATGGTGTATTATATGATTCTTTGTAGTTGTAAAGCAAAGGCCCGTTTCCCTGAGTCTGGTAAATCTCATACTCCACAACTACAAAGTTTGAGTACTTGGAAACCATTTGCTCCAATACAACAGGATCTGTTTTTGCGCAATGAGGACAGCCAATTCCTGTAAAATAAACAGAGCAAACAACACCATCTTCTGCATGTGTGCTTGGAAAAAACAAAAAAAGAAATATAAATGCAAATAACAACATTGCTGCTGTTTTTACACTTTTTATCATTTTTATTCAAACCTCTCCAATGATATGAAATTCTATAATTATATTTTTTGCAATAATATCTTATTTAAAAGGTTTGTGAAATCTGCCTAGCCTTCTTCCTCTTCTCACTCTTCTCATTTCCTGTTTTTTTGCAAGCTCGAAATTTCCGCCTTGTATTTTTATGGCAAGCCCTTTGACTAAAGCATTTGCAACCTTTTTTCTTGCTTCCAGCACAAGCCTGTGAAAAGTTGGTTGAGAGATTCTCATTTTTTCTGCGCACTCTTTCTGGTCAAGTCTTTCCAAGTCCTTAAGCCTTAATGCCTCGTATTCCTCAACAGAAATCACCACTTCTTCCAATTCCCTCATTCTTATTCCTGCAGGCTTGAAAAAAGTGACTCCTGGCTCTTCCCAAACACTCCGCATCATTCTTGGCCTTGCCATTTTTTTATGGTTATTTTCAAATTTTGTTTAAAGCTTCTGAAACCTTCATAGGCCCAAATTCAACTCCTTTTATTTTTCTGTCTTCCAAAGCAGTTTTCATGTTGGGACCAATTTTTTGGCTTGCAAAAACCTGGACTTTTTCATTCTCCAGCATGGAGGCGACTGAAAAACCTGCTCCCCCTCCTCCTAAAAAGGGGTTTTTTATTGTTTTTATAAGTTTTTTTCCTTCAAAAACCAAAAAATAGTCTGCCCTGGCGCCTATTTCACTGACCTCTGAATTTTCTGTTTTGCCTCTTGAAGCAACAGCAATTTTCATTGTTTCACCTCGAATATTTTTTCAAAAATAAATCCCTGAAATAGAGAAAAAATTATTGTCAAAAGGGTTAAAGCAATTGTGAAGCGTATCCCAAAATAAAATATTATCATTGGAAGAAGCGCGGGCTTTATAGCGCGGTTATAAAGGAATACTGCAGCAAACCCGCTGCTAGCGCCTTTTTTTTGCAGGTCCTTGAGTATGGGATACCAAAAATATATTGGACCTGTTGAGACTATTCCTCCCACAACTGCAATAAGCCATTTTTTTAATCCTGATTTTTTCCCCAAATGTTTTTTTGCAAGCTTAGAAGTTATAAAATAGTTGATTAAGGCCATAACAACAAAAACAATGACCAATATGGGGGCAATCTTTAAAATTATTGATAATGAATTATTGGCAGCTTCGAAAAATTTTTCTTTGCTAAAAAAAATTACAGATATAAACAAAATAACTGCTATAATAAAAAATGCTTGCCCGGAAGTTATTTCTATTTTTTTCATAAAAACCTCTCTATCAGCATCATCAATATTCCTATTATTACTGCGAAAAAAAAGCTCAGGATATTTCTTGTAATTGCAAATCTTTTGCCCAGCAAAATGCTTTCTGCAGGAAGCTGGACAATTCCTACTGTAACCCAAGAGACGAGAAAGGCAGTCACAGCAGAAATGCTTACTCCCTGCTTTAAGAGTTCTCCGCCTATAATGTGGCTGGTGATTGGGTTGCCTGCAAAAATGCTTCCTGCAATCCCCCCTATCAAGGTATCCAGCAGGGTATTTTGGCTGAATATTTTTTGGTAAAAATTGCTGGATATTAAAGCTTGGCTAATACCTAGTAGCAATATTATTCCTAGCATTATCGGCAGGCTGGTGTATAAAGCCTTGCCAGATTTTTTTACAGCCAAAACTATTTTTTTGTTCATACTAGCTTGTTTATCCTTGTTTCTATCTCTTTTTTTTCAAGCTCTAGCTCTTCAAGCTCTTGTTCAAGGATTCTTTTTTCTTCTTCTTTGCTGAATCCTGCACTAACAAAGCTGTAGCCCCTTCCATATCCTGTATTTCTTCCGAATCCTCTCCTGAGCCCTCTTCCGCATGGTCCGAGGCATCTTCCTGTTCTTGGACCGTATCCCAAAGGTCCTGTTCTATCAATATTTGGCATTTTTTCACCTCCAAAATAGTTTATTATGAATATATATTCATAACTAGTATTTAAATATTGTGGAGGAATGATATGCAAAAATTTAAAAACAGGGGATCCCTACAAATTTCCAATGGAGGAAAACTTTTTCTAAACAAGGCAAAAAGCCTTAACTATCTGTACTAAACGGAGGTGTATTTAGATGTCCAAAAAACACGAAGAATATGAAGAAGAGGAAGAAATAGAAGAAGATAAAGACGAAGAAGAGATAGACAAGGATTCTGATGACAAAGAGGAAGAAGATAAGGATGAAAATAATGATGAAGGCAACAGTGATAATGATGATTCTGATGACGCTCAAGAAGGTGAAGACGATGAAGGACAGGATTCTGATGACAAAGAAGAAAACGATGATAAAGAGGACAGCAATGATGAAGATGATTCTGATGATAGCGATGATTCTGATGACGACGAGGATGATGAAGAGGAAGAAGAACCTGACAAATATTGATTAAAAAAAAGGAGGTGCAAAAATATGGCAAAGAAAAAAAAGGCTGCAAAAGCCCCTGCAAAAGGAAAAGCTAAGAAAAAATAAATTACTAAAGAATTTTTTTGTTATAGAAAATTTTGACTAAAAGGAGAAATTTCTATGGGTTGAATGACCCGACCTTCAGGTCGAAATTTTCAATTCCAAAAATGCGCCTGAGAAGATTGCGAGCCTGTAATATCACAGAGTGATGCCAGCAATCTTTGATTGCTCTGCACCTCGGTCTTTAGGTCGAGGATAGGGTGAATCTATCAGTAATCAGGTGCATTTTTGTTATTTTCTTTTTTTCTGAACTATTCTTCTTCCCTGGCAACCTTGGCAGCAGCCACAACCTTGTCTCCAGGAGAAAGCCTCATGATTCTTACGCCTTGGGTGTTTCTTCCTATGCACGAAATCTGGCTGCTGAGAGTCCTTATTATAATTCCTTTTTTGCTTATAAAAACCAGTTCGTCAACGTCGTTAACGCTTTTTATGGCTGCAACTTTGCCATTCCTTTCGCTGCACTGGATGTTTATTACGCCTTTGCCTCCCCTGCTTATGAGCCTGTACTCTGCAATTATGGTTCTTTTCCCAAAGCCGTTCTCTGTAACAGTCAAAAGATTTTTGTTGTCTTCAGCCAAAACCATACCTACCACTTCATCGTCATTCTGAAGCCTCACTCCTATTACTCCTTTGGCAGTTCTTCCCATGGGTCTGGCTCCCTTTTCATGAAACTTTACTGCAAGGCCGTTTTTTGTAGCAATGAGTATCTGCCTGGAGCCATTGGTTAGGAGAACATTGACCAGTGAATCGTCATCCTCTAGGCCCAACGCTATAATTCCTCCTTTTCGCGGCTTTGAAAAGTTTTCCAGGCTGGTCTTTTTGATTATTCCTTTTTTAGTGCACATAAGCAAGTATTTGTCTTTTTCAAATTCATGGATGGGTATTATCGCGCTTACCTTCTCATCCTCCTTCAGTTCCACAAGATTGACAAATGCCTTGCCCATAGACTGCCTTTTTGCCTCAGGGATGTTGTAGACTTTGAGCCAGTGCACTTTTCCTGTGGTTGTAAAAACAAGAATGTAAGAGTGGGTATCTGCAATAAACAAGTGCTCTACAGAGTCCTCTTCTTTTGTATCTGCCCCAATTATTCCTTTCCCTCCCTTGTTCTGCACTTTGTAAACTTCCAGAGGAATCCTTTTTGTGTACCCTGACCTTGTTACAGTCACAACAACCTGCTCGTGCTTGATAAGGTCTTCTATTTCTATGTCTTCTTCCTGCTGGGATATTGCTGTTTTTCTTTCATCGCCGTACTTGTCTATAAGATATGAAAGCTCTTGCTTTATTATGTCGAGGATTTTTTGCTCGTCCTCAAGTATTTCCTGTAATTCCTTAATCTTTTTCTTGAGCTCTTCGTGCTCGCTCTTTATTTTTTCCTGCTCCATCACTGCAAGCCTCTGAAGCCTCATATCAAGGATTGCCTGGCTCTGGAGCTCTGAAAGCCCAAACTCTTCTATTAATCCTTGTTTGGCATCGCCTGCGCTTTTGGATTTTTTGACAAGCTCGATTACTCTGTCTATGTTTTGCAGTGCAATAATTAGCCCCTCAAGTATGTGAAACCTTTCTTTTGCCTTTTTCAGTTCAAATGCAGTCCTTTTTCTTACAACGTCCTGCCTGTGCTTCAGGAATTCATAGAGCATTTCTCTTAAGTTAAGGATTTTTGGCTGGTTGTTTACCAAAGCCAGGAATATTATGCTGAAATTGCTCTGCATTTTTGAAAAGCTGCAGAGCTGGTTTAGGATGAACTCAGGGTTTGACTCTTTTTTAAGCTCTATAACAATCCTTATGCCCCTCCTGTCGCTTTCATCCCTAAGATCACTTATTCCAAAAATTTTTTTTGATTTTACAAGGTGAGCAATCTGCTCTATGAGCTGTGCCTTGTTTGTCTGATAAGGAATCTCGCTTACAACAATTCTTTTTTTGCCTGTCTTTTCCTCTATTGCAGTCTTTGACCTGACAGTTATTATGCCCCTGCCTGTTGCATAGGCCTGCCTTATCCCTGAGCTGCCGAGTATTTCTGCGCCTGTGGGAAAGTCAGGTCCTTTGACAAGCTTCATAAGCTCAAAACTGTCTGCATCAGGATTGTCAATAAGCGCTATTACTGCGCTGCAGACCTCTTTCAGGTTATGGGGAGGAATGCTTGTAGCCATGCCCACAGCTATGCCATAGCTCCCGTTTATCAAGAGGTTAGGGACTTTTGAAGGCAGCACAACTGGTTCGCTGAGAGAGCCGTCAAAGTTGGGCACAAACTCAACTGTTTCCTTGTCAAGATCTTCAAGAACCTCTTCGCTTATTTTTTGAAGCTTGGCTTCTGTATATCTCATAGCTGCAGGTGAGTCCCCATCGACGCTGCCAAAATTTCCCTGACCATTGATTAATGGATATCTCATTGAGAATGTCTGAGCCATCCTCACAAGGGCGTCATAAACAGCAGTGTCTCCATGAGGGTGGTATTTTCCCAAAACTTCTCCAACTATTCTTGCGCACTTCTTAAACGGCTTTCCTGCCTGCAGGCCAAGTTCGCTCATTGCATAAAGAATTCTTCTATGGACAGGCTTTAATCCATCCTTGACATCTGGAAGCGCCCTGCCAACAATTACGCTCATTGCATAGTCCAGATAGGACTGCTTCATCTCTTCCTCAATTACTCTATTGATTATTTTGTCGCTTGAGGCTGCTTCTGCATCTATTGGAGGAAGATTCTCAGCTGGAACGTCCTTGGTGTCTTCCTGTTCTTTTTCTTCAGGATTTTCGTTTTGTTTTTTGCTGGAATCTTCTGAATTATCAGCCTCCGGGCTGTTGTTTTGGCTGTTTTCAGGGCTGGAATCCTGGCTATTTTCCTCGTTTGTATTATCGTCAAATTCTGTCATTTCAGAATGCCTCTTATACCTATTTTGGAAAGCCTGTTTATTTATAAGTTTTACGATTATAGAATGCCTTTAGAAAGGCTGTAAATGCAGAATTTGGGGATTTCACAGTGTTGGTCAGATATCAATAATTCTGCTCTTTTCAGGGCTTGGATGAATCTTGAAATTATATCCGCAATAAACGCATTTTTTCTTTTTTTCAGAAATGATTCCCTGCTTTGGCTGGTACTGCATCCTGTTTCTGCACTTTGGGCATTGGAGTAGCATTTTTAGTCTTGGTTTTCCTTTTACTGCTCATAAACTTCAACTTCGGGCTTTTCTGAGGCTTCAACGTCTTCATCCATGTCCTGCTCTGCCTTTTCCTCCAACAGATCTTCTTGTGCCTCCTGCTCTGTCTCTTTCAGCACTTCTGCTTCATCATGGCTCAGAGCAGCTCCTTCCTGTGGCTCGCCTATCTCTGCCTCTTCCTGCATCACATCCTTTTTTTCTTCCAGTGTCTGCTGTTCTGGAGGCTTCTCAGGAATCTTGACTTTTTTGAATATCTCTTTTATGTCCTTGTCTCCCTCAACATCAAAATACTCAAAGAATTTTTCTGTAACCTTCAGCTTAAAGCTTCTTCCTTCAGGATCCTTTGTTACAAACCCCATTTCTTCTAATTGGGCTATATGCTCGTAGCATTTATTTCCCCGGGTCTTTACAATTTCTGCCTGGAGCGCAGGGCTTTTCCACGCAATGACTGCAAGGGTTTCAAGCACTGATTTTGGCAGCTCAGTGTCTGCAACAATTTTTCTTACAAGGTCAAGATATTTTTCCCTAACATTAATCTTCCAGGAGTCGGACTCCTGAGTGAGCATTAGGCTGTGATATCTTTCATCATAGTCTTTTTTGAGCTGCTTGAGTGTTTTTTTGACTTCTTTTGGCTCAACACCTATTATCAATGCAAGGTTTTCATCGCTCATAAACTTTCCGCTGGCAAAAAGAAGCGCCTCGATCTTGTTTTTCAGGTCCTCATCCATTTTCCACCATCTTTTTTTACTTTGCCTTTTTTTTCCAGAAGCCCAAGATAATGGGTCGTGCTTTTCTGGTCAACTCCTGTCTTTTTTGACAGGTCTTCCAGTGTCAAGGGCCCTTTTTCAAGAGAAATCCTTATTATGTTTTTCATCAGTGCATCCATGCTCTTTATAAAGTGGACATTCTGCATGCTTTTCTGCTTTTGCCGCATGCCAATTTCATGAAGCAAAGAAAGCATCTCGTTGAGCCAGTCTGAAAGGTTTTTGTCTGTAAAAGTAAGTTTCTGCGGCTCAAGTATTTCAATGGATGCAGGGGTAAAACTTATGCATATATACACAAATTTTTCTATGCCCTCAACCAGAACCTCTGTTTCTGTAAAAGTTGCCCAGACCTCATCTTCTTTGTGGTATTTTGGTTCTCCTTTTTCGTCTGAAAGAACTATTATTCCATCATTTTTCTTCATAATGTCTATGTAGCTCTCCAGAGTGCTTACTATGTGCTCTTTTGGGCTGCCTATTATCTCAAACATTATCCTTGCTTTTACCCATCCCTGCTCTATCTTTTGCTTTTCGTTTATTTTTTTGCTTTTTTCTGCCATCGAATTTCCCTTTAAAAAAAATTCCTATTCCTATTACAAAAACAAAAACCAGGCCGTAGTTTAAATATTTTTTTACTTTTGAGTCATCTGACTCGTAAATGCTTACAGCACTGCCTGTTATCGCGTTCTGGCCTGTCTCAGCAGATATTGTAAGTGCAGGAGAGTTTTTTTGGCTCAGCTCTTGTTCATTATCAGGATGGCTTTTTTGCACTGACTCTTTATTCTTTTCTTCTGCTTCCTCTTCTCTGTCAACTTCAAGCTTGCCAAAGCCGATTGTTTTGTTGCTGCTTTCCAGCTCTGCAAAAAAAATATTTTTTCCAGGAATTGTTTTTACAGAAAACTTTTCTGTCTTTGAGCCATCAATATCAACTTCTGTGCTGTTCAACAGGTTGAGAGAATAGATATTTAAGGTGTAGAACCCTTGTCCCTGAACTCCAGCATAAAGGTTTATCTCCTCTCCTATGATCTTGTTTCTTGTGTAAAAAGATCTTATGCTGCTGCCCTCTGTATCGCTGGATGAGGATATATATGCAGATTCTTTGTCTGGCTCTTTACACACAGTTTCTTCACAGTCGCATTCCTCCACAAATTCAGGATTTCTCACCACAACAACTTTCTCAGAGCTCCTGTTTATGTTAGAGTTCTCACAGTCCAAAAAAGATATCCTGTTCTTTATTATGAGCGCTTGCTCTTTTTGCTTTATGCTTGGAGTATAGCTTTTCTTGTTTGTGTTAGTTGTCTTTACCTTGTTTTTAATTATCTCTCCTGAGCTGTCCTCTATCCAGTATTCTATCTCAAAATCATATGCTTTGCTGCTCAATGTGTTGTAAAACTCTATTTTTTCCTTGTTTTCAAAAAATGTTTTCTGGACCTGGAGCCCTATGGAAACATCGCAGTTATTTTGAGGAGTGCTGTTCTGTGAGATGTTGCCTGTATTATTAATGGCAGGCTGGCTTGGCTCATTTAGGCTGCTGTTGCTTGTTTGGTTGAGGCTTTGGTTCGTGCTCTGGTTTAGCCCTTGTGGAGAATCCTGGATAAAAATTCTTGAGTTGGCACTGCATGGTGTTCCTCCCAAAACAAGAGATTCGTTCCAGTCATTCCTGAAAAGCTCTATGCTGTAGCCATTGCCATTCCCAAAAATGTTTGTGTAATTTGTAGAATCAATTATTGAGCTGTTTTTGTACAAAAAGACAGTGTCAAACTGGTTGTTGAGGTTGTTGCCAATGCTTGAGCCTGCGCTGTATATGCTGCAGTTAAGACCTGAATAGTCAAAGCCAGCTTCAACAATAAGATTGTAGTTTGAGTCCTTCCAGGAAACCAGCTCTAAGGAGTCATTTTCTGCTAGATCTCCAATAATAAACTCTGAAAGGTTGTTTGTGCCGTATATTTCAATGAATTCCCTGTTATCATCGCTTCCTTCAGGGTTGTACATTATTTCGCTGATGCCTATTGAGTGTATAGCTGGAGAAAAAACCACTGCAATTATTAATGTTGCCAGCAAAAGCACAATTTTTTTCATGAATCAGGCTGGGAAATTCTTTTTAATAAAGCTTAGCCAGAAAAAACCGAAAGAACCTACGAAGCGTTTGGAAATTTGAACTGCTCATTGCAGATAGCTTCCAAAAGAAACAGCATTAACAAAATACCTTTCGTACTCTTTTTTAATTAATTTAAGATGACTCAATCCAACATCCATTGCGCGCCTAACATATATAGATAATGTTCTTTCCAGATTTGCAAATCTTTCTATTTCTTTTGCACTATAACTTACAAAAATATTGACTTCCTGATCTGGAGTTACTAAAATTCCTTCATTCTCCACATCCTGCCTTATGTTTGCAGCATAATCTTTTTTTGACTGAAGAGAAGCATAAAGCTCATTTCGCTCTTTAAGCATTTCAACTATTTGAGTCCACACAGATCTTTGACTATTATTAAACCAGCTTGTATCTATGTCAAGATCTTTTTCAAGCTCTTTTAGACCATAATCTAATGTCTTATTTTTCATATGCTCCCTCAATAAAAAGGTATGTTTTCAAAGTTTAAAAAGTTACTTGAAAGAAGCAGGATTTTTGCTGTACATGCATAATTTCATCTCCAGATGCCTTTTACGAGTGTGCTGCAAAAAGAGCATTTTCCGTTTTTTATACTGTTTTTTCCTATCCTGTATCCAGACCTTTCAATAACAATTTTTTTGCAGCCAGGGCAAACAGTATTTTCAAGGTTTTTCTCCCTTACATTTCCAACATACACAAAATCAAGGTATTTCTCTGCAATCCTTTTGGCTTTCTCCAAGGTGTTTATAGCTGTGATTTCTTTGGATTCTGCCCTGTACATCGGGAAAAACCTTGAAAAGTGCAGAGGAGCATTCCTAACATTTGCCTTTATCCACTTGCACATAGCATCTATTTCATCCAGCTCATCATTCATGCCCGGAATTAAGAGGTTGGTGAGCTCAAGCCAGACTTTATCTTTTAAAAAAATAATATTGTCCAGTACTGGCTGAAGCCTTGTTTTGCAGTATTCCCTGTAAAACTTTTCAGAAAAGCCTTTCAAATCAATGTTGGCAGCATCTATATATTTGCAGAGCTCTTTCAAAGCATCCTGGCTCATATAGCCATTGCTCACAATAACTGTTTTGATGGATTTTTTCTTTGCAAGTTTTGCAATATCGAGCATGTACTCAAAAAAAATGGTTGGCTCGTTATAGGTAAACGCAATAACCCTGCAGTTGCCTGCTAGGCAATGATTGATGACCGCTTCAGGGCTTACAAACTTCAATTTATGCTCAGAATAACTGGTTCTGGATATCTCAAAGTTCTGGCAGCCCTGGCAGAAGAAGTTGCAGCCAAGGGTTCCTATGCTTAATGCCTTATTTCCCGGCAAAAAATGAAAAAGAGGCTTTTTCTCTATGGGATCTATTGAGATGCTGCAGGGCTTTCCGTAAGAAAGGCTGAAAAGAACACCATTTTTGTTCTGCCTCACTCCACAGATGCCTGTTTTCCCCTCTGGAATAGTGCATTTCCAGTTGCACAGCCTGCACTTAACTTTCTGGCCTTCCAGCTTCTGGTAAAATAACGCTTCCATCCTGTATTAGAATAAACTGGCACACTATAAAAACTTTTACTATCCGAGAATAATAAGAAAAGTTTTAATAATCTATCGGGCAGTGATGATTTAGAGAGGTATAAGTATATGCTTGGATTGTTTAAAAGCAAAAAAAAGGAAAAAACACAATCAGGAAGTATTCCCATGCCGCCTTCTCCTCCAAAGATGGCTCCAGACGGAAAGCCAGCAATTCCTGACGATCATCCTCTTGACAAAGCAATTGATCATGATATTGCAAATCCAACAACCAATTTTGCAGATGATAAAGATCTGAAAGATATACAGAGTGCCATAGATGATGCAGGAAGCACTGAAGAGATAGAGCCTCCGGAGTTTGAGCCGGAGCAACCAGAAGATTCAGAAGTGCAGGATTCAGATGATGACTCTCTTCAGATGCCAGAGCCTGAAAATGGTGAAGAGGAGGACAAAGACTTTTTTGAAGGAGACTTTGTAAAGCAGGAGTTGCCTGAAGATATTAGGGGAGAGCTGAGTTCAGATGATGCTCCAGAAGAACAGCCATCAGAAATTCCTGCTTATAATAAGGCTGGAAAAGGAAGGCAGCAAACAAAATCTCAATACGAGCAGGAAGACAGCTTAATTGAAGAGGATGAAGACATGGACCTTCCAGGATTTGCTGGCCAGGATTTTTCGTCTTCAAAGCCCTACACTCTGGAAACCCTTCCAGAAGACGCATCAATAAAGACAAGGCCAGGGGATTTTGGCATATTTGTTGATATATCTGACTATGAAAAAATATTCAAGGAAATAAGGTATATTGACTCGTTTTCAAAAAGGTGCTTCAGGACTGTGCTCAAGCTCAAAGACATTTCAGGAAACCAAAACAAGCTTATAGACAAGTTCCAGGCAGACCTTTCATACATAAACGAGAGGCTTTCGTTCATGGACGCAACATTTTTTGAACCAAAAAGGTGATAATGATGGATGAAGAACAATTCGCACCAGTCTTTGTCAAAATAAACGACTACAAGGACATACTTGACATAACAGATGTGATAAAGAAAAAAATAAAGGATGCAAGAGAAACCCTTCAAAGGATAAGGGACATAAAAGATGAAGAGGACAGGGAGCTCATGGAGTGGGGGCAAAACATTGATGAAATAACACAAAAAGTGGAGTTTTTAACAAAGTCCCTGTTTGAGCCAAACATATAAGCAAAAAGCAACAAAAACATGCCTCAAAAAAAGATTGATCCGGAAGAAGCACTTTATGTTAATGTCAAAAAGCCTCTTGAGCTTAGGAGAAATATTCTGGAGGCAAGCAAGGATGTTCTATATACTCTGCAGAAGCTTGAGCGAATAAAACAGCTCAGAAAGGAAAAAAACGAGCTAATAAAGACACTCAAAGTCCAGATTGGAGAGATAAACATTTTAACAACAAAGCTTGCAGAGCATCTTCCTGAAATGACATTTTCCACAAAAAAGCGTGAAGAGCTCAAAAAAGCTTTCAGGAAAAGAATAAAAGCTTCTCTGCCAAAACCAAAAAAGCACAGCGCGAAAAAGAAAGACATTTCTTCCACAAGCCAAAAGACAGCAAAAAAGCATGCAAAAACAAAAAAGTCTGTTTCTGAGCAGCTGGCTAAAGTGCAGGGCAAACTCAAGACTTTATAGGAGAAAAATTATAATAATCTACGACTTCAATTTCGTTTATGCTCTTGAAGGGGTCTATATTTCTGGAAACGATTTTTTGTATTCCGTGCGCTAGATAGCTTCCAGCAATCATGCAATCAGCGTGTCCTGTGGTTTTTCCAGATTTTTTGGCTTTTCTGAACAAATTGCTTGAAATGACTGCTGCTTCTCTATTAAACACTATTGTTGAAAAAGACTGTACTGCTTCAAAAAACAATTCTATTTCCTTGTTGTTCAAATTGCCGCACAAGAATTCGTAAATAACCATTTCACTTATGCGTAAAAGTCCTGAGTTTTTTCTCATGAATTTTACAGCTTCTGCATCTCCCTTGAAAAAATCTATAAGGAAGATCGTATCAGCGCCTATCATTCCAGTCTTTGTTGATTTCTTTTCTGACATTTTCAATACTTTTTGTGTCTGAATTCTTAAATATGCCTGCAAATCTCACAATATCCTCATTACTTCTTTTCAACCCTATTATTGTCTCTGAAAAGCTTCTCTTGCCTTTAATTGATTTTAGATATGTGTATGCCTCGTCCGTAATAGTTATTGAAACAGTACTCATACAAGTACCTGTACCTGTACAAGTATATAAATTTTTCGTTTTTATAGCAGATATTCTTTATTACAAATACCTTTAAAAATAAACCCTGATTCCAACTAACCAATGCGGGGGTAGCAAAGCCTGGTCAAACGCAAGGACCAAATGCGACAGACTCAAGGGCATGGTGTCTTTGACCTGCTGAAAAATCTGTTCCCTTAGTGGGTTCAAGGGTTCGAAAGGATTAATCCTCGAAATTCCCTTCCCCCGCAGCTTTTTTCCAATATATTTTTATATTAATGATTTATTAAAGTAGCTATGGAGCCAAGCCTTTTGACTTTTTTGATTGTTTTTTGCAGTGCGTTCCTTTTGATAGGAATAATATTTGTCATTCTTATTATAAAGTACTCCAAACTCACTCCTCTAGGCATTGTTTATGAAGATTTACAGAGAGAAATAATTCCAGAGTCATGGAAAACTAAAACACTTGATGAGATAAACAAGCTTGAAATGAATAATGCAGGAATTGTAGGCTCTCTTAAAAAATTACAGTTAAACTATCTGAAAGTCAACTATGTGGGCTGGCAGACAAATTTTAAGTCTAGAATAAGGTTTTTATTCCAAGATTCTGCAGAAAAAGAAAATATCTTGCTTGTTGCAGAAACAGGATTGAAGCAGACTAACCTCCTAGCTTTTGAACAGAAAGACTGGATAGGTATTATAACAGGAAAAATAGCTGGAAAAACTTTTTCTGCGATATTCTGCGATAATAAGCTAAAGGTTTTTGACGAGGCTAACAGGAAAATAGGGATTTGTGATTATTCAGCCAAAGAGATAAAAGCCAATAACAGGCTTTTAGGATTACTGGAAAAAAAAGGGGCTGGAGTAAAGGTGAGGGGCAGCATTGGGCCTGTTCCAATAGGGTTTTCCACTGATTACGGTTTTGAAATATCAAACAAAGGAGAAGAAATAGCGTCAGTAATGCTCCAGTACGGCACAAAAGAGAACATCTTAAAACGAATCAGCGCAGAAAACTCTTTGCCTGTCATAAAAAGCCTGAATATAAATGATAAAAACTTTGAGCTTGTTCTTGCAGCGATGATATCCCTGGAACTGGGCTTTCTTCATAAGAGCAGATAAATTTCTGATTCTCACTCTCTGCCGCACCAATTCGTGCTGTTGTGCTCGCACCATGCATAGGTTTCCAGACAATATTCCTGGATTTCAGGCTCTTCTATCTGTGTGCAGTATATCGAGTTTCTTTTTGCAAGTGCAAAATCCAGATAACATCCTCCAGGAGTCCTGGTGTTTTCAGAAGTGCAGAGGTTTATGTCGTCCGCAGCAAGCGCAGCCTGAAGCACGCAGTTTGCTTGAGGACCAGGAATGGTTTGCCAGATCAAAAAACCGTTGCTCATCTTCTTGCAATAGCTGACATCTTTTTCTGCAATTGCCTTTTGCAATAGGCTCTCGTTGGAGCAGCCCGCAATCAGAAAAGCTCCCACAATGCACAAGACCATCCCAATCATGAAATATTTTACGATGTTATAATTTAAATAAGTAAGTTTTTTAAATCTTGCCTTTTTTCGGGCTGTTTGTGCGGGGGTGGCAGAGCGGTCAAATGCGCTACCTTCAGGCGATAGAGAACTCTTTCGGGTTTTCCTTCGGAGACGGGTAGTCCCTTAGTGGGTACGAGGGTTCGAATAGTTGGCGCTTGCGGCAACGACCGAAAAGCGCAGCTTTGAAAGTCCCTTCCTCCGCATTTAGTCTCTTAATCCAATTCTGCCCTGGTTGAGCCAGTATTCGTTCTCTTCTGAATAATTCTTTTCTGCAACTTTTTCATAGTTTGCCCTAATTATATGCATTGCGTGTGCAAATTTTACGTACGTTGGCAGAATTTCAAGTTCTCTAGAAGTTAAACTGATGAGTTTTTGATATTCACTCAGAGCCAGCTTTAGGTTTTTTTCACTGTTTTCTTTACTGTTCTCATCAAATAGGATATTGCACGCCATAACTGCCAGCTCCTGAATTCTGGGATAATAGTTTGAGACTGCAAAGTCAACAATCCAGAGCTTATTATTTTTGTCCTTCATTATATTTGTTGCAATCAAGTCTCCGTGAACAAAACAATGTGGCAGCTCTTCAATTTTCATTTCCTTAAACGATTTGACTAATGGATTAACTAGTTTGGAGTCTTCTGGCAAAAGATACTTTCCTTTTTGTTTATACTCATTTAAAATGTTTACAATTGCCCAGGAGTCATAAACAAAGGAGGGCTTTATATTTATTGAGTTTATCAAAGCAGCCTGTCTGGCCAGTTCCTTAATTTCACCTGAAGAAGGTTTTGTTCCTGACTGAAAATAATTTTCACCGTCAATAAACTGCATAACAACAGGTCTTATTTTGACTCCATTCACCTCTGCTATATTAAAATATCCTTGCTCTGAGCTGAACAGCTTTGGAAATGAAACACCTTTCTTAAGAATGTTCACCATTATATCAACGTATCTGCGGCAATCTTCATCTGTTCTGAAATTTGAGAAAACCTTCACAAAATACTCATCTTTTGTTGTCTCCATTATAAAATTGAAATCCTCATAGCCAACTTCAACCAGTTTATCTAATTTTAATTCTCCCAGGCTAAAATCTCTGCATATTGTTTTTGATAGCTCTGACAACTCTCCGTCATAGCATATTCTTTTGTAAAATTTGTTCATATTAAACACATAAAATCTGGCAAATTTAATAATTTTGTCATATTACTGACTCAAATACTTATCTTAGTATGGAACAGAATTCATAGTATTATCGCTGCCAGCGCTATGGCTATTGCAGTATAGTTTGATACCATGAACCACTTGTTGCCCCAGCTAATTCCTGGAAACTTCCAGTCGCTTATTGGCCAGAGAAAAGGCGTTGGCAAAAACTTTCTGGAATGTGTGGGTATATCTATGAGTATGTGGATGATCCATGCCAGCAGAAATACCGGCACAAATCCTGCAATCAGGAAAACAGCCAGCAAAACTATGCCAAACACAAAAATGCTGTGGCTGATGCCATAGAGAACATAAACCCAGTTTGGTATTCTGGAAACATCTGGCTTGCCGAACTGGACCCTTTGGAAAATAAGAGAATAGACAGTATATACTCCCCAGGATGAAAGGTCTGGAAGAACTCCAAAAAATATTGCCCAGCCAAATTCAGGGATTTGGTGGAATATTATGAATGACCAGATTGCGTGTGCAAATATGTCCATGAAAAAGCTTGAATAGAAAGGGTTTATTAATTTTGTTAACCATGTTAGATTATCTGATTTTTCTCATCCTGCCAACTTTTCCTATCTTTGTAGTGTATAATTGTTTTAATGGTGTTTGTTAGAAAAATCAAGGATTACTATGTTTTAGCCCATAACGTTAGAGAAAACTCTAAAATAATTCAAAAAAGCAAATATTTAGGAAAAACTCTTCCTCCAAAGTGGAATGAATTAGATAAGGAACTTGACAATCTCTTCAAGTGGTACACTTCGATAAACAGGAAACTTCATGTAATTGAACTTGCTGCACTTATCCATTTGAAACTTATACCTTTACAACCATTTGCTGATGGAAATAGCAGACTATCAAGACTCATCATGAATTGGGTTTTATGGAAGAGAAAGTACCCATTAATCGACATAAGAATTGAAGATTTAGAACACTATTACGATGTATTAGACAAATATCAAATAGAACACGATGAAAAGCCATTTGTAAAATATATTAAGAAAAAATTCATTGAAACATAAAACCAGCCCTTCTAAAATTATCCAGCTTTATGTGTCATTTAAAATACCTATATAAACAAATACCAGTGCATTAAAACCCTAACCAAAGTAATCAGCATCATCGCTGGTAATTGTTATCTCTTTTTTAGAATAATTATTGCTTTGCTGTTTTTTGCCTTCAGAATTATCCGAGATCGAATCTTTGATATCATTAACCTCAAAAATCCTTTTTGAGCTGACATTGCCGCAGTTGTAGCAGAAAAAGTATATTCCATGCTTGCCTTTTCTAAGTTCAACAGCCTCTCCGCATACGCACTTTAGCTCAGGCAGGTTTTGATTTTTGTGGGCCTGGCACACAGCAACGCCTTCACTGCTCATCGCTGTGGCCTGTTTTTCGCAGAAAGGGCATTGGCTTGGCATGCTTTGTCCGTAGCGCTTCGTTATTCTCATGGATTTTTGGGTTTCCGTAAAATTTATAATACTTTGTCTTTATTGGAATGATATGATTGAAATAATGACAGTTGGAGGCTATGCAGAAGTCGGCAGAAACTGCACTGCTGTAAAGGTTGACGATGAAGTGGTTATACTTGACCTGGGCTTAAAGATGGAGGAGTATGTAGCCTATACAGAGGATGAGGATTTTGTAAATATAAGCGGAAAAAAGCTTATAGAGCATGGGGCTGCTCCGGATATTTCAGTCCTGGAAGGCTGGAAAAAAAATGTTAAGGCAATAATTCTTGGGCATGCCCATCTTGACCACATAGGCGCTGTGCCCTACCTTGCCAACAGGTTCAAGGCGCCAATATTCAGCACACCATTCACTATAGCAGTCCTGAAGTCAATAATAGACGACCAGAAGGTCATGATAAAAAACCTGTTGGTGGCAAAGCCTGTGGATTCAAAGTTCAAGGTAAGCAAGAAAATAAGCGTTGAGTTCATAAACATGACCCACTCGACGCCTGAGGCAGTTTCAATACTTTTAAAGACGCCTTATGGAAACGTTTTGTATGCTAATGACTTCAAGATGGACTACAGCCCTACAATTGGAAAGCCCATAAATGCAGAAAAGCTCTCCCAAACCAAGCCAGAAGCACTTATAATTGATGTATTATACGCAGATCACGATTCCAAGACTCCTAGCGAGAATGTTGCCAGAAGCATGCTTTTTGACCTTTTCAACTCTTCAGATTTTTCCGGAAGGGTAATATTTGCCACAACATTTTCCAGCCACATAGCAAGGCTGAAAACAATCGTTGAGGTCGCAAAAAAGTCCAATAGGAAAATTGTCTTTCTTGGAAGGTCGCTTTATAAGTATATTACCGCAGCAAAAGAGGTTGGCATTGGCAAGGTTTTTGAAAACATCCAGATAGTAAAGTACGGAAGCAAGATAAGAAATTTTCTGGCAGGCATCCCGAACCCTGAAAAATATGTTTTTGTAGTTACAGGCCACCAGGGAGAGCCAAAGGCAACTCTTTCAAAAATTGTTGGCTATTTCAATTTCAAGCCAGAGGATGTTGTGGTTTTTTCATGCACCACAATCCCTACACCAATAACAATAAAGAACCGTGCAGAGCTTGAAAAAAAGCTGAAAGAGAAAAACCTGAGAATTTACAAAGACATCCATGTAAGCGGGCACGGCCAAAAAGAGGACATAAGGGATTTTTTAAAAATTGTAAAGCCAAAGAGGATAATTACATCGCACGGAGAGCAGAGGCAGATGAACTCACTAAAGGACCTTGCCCGCGAGCTAGGCTATTCTGACGAGAACATACTGCTTGCAAAAAATGGAGAGAGCATAAAAATTGGAAAATAGTTTTCAAGCAAAATCTTTATAAACTCTGTTCTATTCTCTGGAAACACAGTCAAGGGGGTAATTATTATGAAACTATCAATCGCTGAAACAAAATACTTCAAAGAGCCAGTAGGCATTATTTCTGACCTTGTGAGCGAGGCCAAGTTCAACATCACAAAGGACGCCATAGAGCTTGTGGCAATGGATCCTGCAAACGTGGCCATGGTGGTCTTCAAGCTTTTGAGCACTGCGTTTGTGGAGTACGATGTAAAAGAGCCTGTTAGGATTGCCATAAACCTGAGCAACCTGAAGCAGGTTTTGAGAAGAGTTAAGGCAAATGACACCCTAAGCCTCGAGGTTGATGACAACAAGCTCAAAATCACACTCAAAAGCGCAAACACAAGGACATTCTTCCTGCCAATAATTGATGTAGAGGAAAAAGAGCAGAAAGTGCCTGACCTCAAGTTTTCCACAACAATAGTCTGTCCCTCCACAACACTAAACGATGCAATAGACGATGTTGACATAATCGGGGAGAGCGTTGCATTCATGGGAGAGGAGAAAAAATTCACAATCTCTGCCACAGGAGACCTCAGCAGGGCAACAATAGAGATAAACCCTGACAGCGAGACAAAAATTGTGAGCAAAGAAAAAACAAGGAGCAAGTATTCCATAGAATACCTGAAAAAGATGATCCAGGGAGCAAAAATTAGCGACAAAGTCAGCATAAACTTCAGCAAGGATTATCCATTAAAGCTTGACTATACTGCCCTGAACAAGGTTTCTCTCAGCTTTATACTTGCGCCAAGAGTCGAGAACGATTAATAGGTACGGTTGAAAACCCTAAAGCCAGTATAAACTTTGGGGTCTTTTTGTTGTTTTTCGTCTATAAATACTAACATATTTCTTATCTAATTCTCCCATTGAGTAAGAGGAGGGTGTTTAGCCTTTATAAAGACATTGCTCTGAAAACGTGTTTCCAGTATGAATCTTCATTCTGGCTTGTTCTATACTAAAATAATATTAAGATTGAAATAGATATTTGATTACTAAGCAGGAAATTGTCATAATCGCCTGTTTGCCGGTAAACTTAGGTTCTGCCCTTACTTAGTGGGGGCATAGTTTTGTGATAGATGCCTGTCTAAAAAAATGATTGGAGGTAGATAGGAGAATGCAAATTATAACATCTGGCGATCTCTCACAAGAGTTCGAGGTCCAGACAATTAAGTGCAGGAAGCTTGGAAATCAGCATACATTCTATGTCCCAACGATCAATGCAAGCAACTTCTTTGGGAGGAACTTAGAGGTTTTCCCGATGAGGTACAGGGATGAGGAGGAGCAGTTAGGCTTGGCTTTTTTTCTTGACATGCCAAAGGACTACTTCTACAAACCCTATCGAGTGTATAAGCTGAAGAGGCCTTACAGACTTGCAGACGGCTCTGAGAAGATGACGTACAGTTTCTATGTGCCGATTCCTTCTCAGATGATTGTTGATCTTGGGATTGGAAAAGGAGTGCCTAAGTTGATTTCCATGAAAGGCGGCTACATGCCGAACGGTCAGAAAGTGATTCTGATAAAAAAGAGGCGAGGTCCTACTAACTAAAACAGGTGATGAAAAAATGAGTGAAACTATGAATGTCGAATTTACGAAAGATGAATGGCGTGCAGTATCAGTTTTGATTAGACACCATATGAAAGGAACCAATATTGAAGATCTGAATGAAAAAAGACAGAAGCTGAAGACGTTGCTTGCATCTTATGAGCGTGAACGTGGCCAGCTTGAAAGAGAAGAAATCATCTCAAAAACATACCAGTCAATCCTTGACAAGATTGACAGAAAAGTATAGGTGAGGATGATGCAAGGCAGGAAGGTTAAGGTTTATTTTGATGATGGAGAAAAGATTTCCTGGAGAGAAGGCAGTATCTCTTCAGAAGATCAGCACTCCATCACGCTTGATTACAAGCATATTATTCCCCGAGGCAGGATTGTAAGGATGGAGGTTGTAGAAGGTGGCAGCAACTACTGAGATTTCATCCCGACTCACAAGACTTGCCAACAAGTATGGCGATTTCAAGGTTGCATGGGGATATGCACGAGGAGAAGAAAAGAAGTTTAGCAAGCGCCAGAACATTGATGCATTAATGCAGTCAGATAAAGGAATAGAGTTTTTGAATAAAGCTAACTGCAGACAAGTATTGCCCTGTGAGATTATTCTTGATATTGATAATAAGATTTCAGTTGAAAGGCTGAACAAGATTTGCGATGAGCTTGATGAGTATGGTTTTTCCTACAAAGCTTATTCGACTGGCTCTAAGGGATATCACATCCATATTCTTGAGG
>JBFYMA010000028.1:0-15850 GCA_041305085.1 Nanobdellota archaeon
TCATATTGTAAGCCAGAAGAGGCAAAAAGGAACAGCTCAGCTAATATCTGAAAAGAAATTAAAAACCGAAGCTATAGATGCTGAAATTGTAGCGAGCAACGAATGCTCACTAGCCTACAAAGGATTACTTTTCAATCCAGAATATTTTGAGCCAGATAAGCATTACTTGGTTAGTTTTATACCTGGTCAATGCAAGGGAAATATCTGTCAAGGAGTTCTTGATACTGACGTTAGTTTAGATGGATCTCACGTGTTTTTTCCTCATATCGAGCTAATGGGTGGATTAATTGACATGGGTGGAGGATACGTCAAAATGGGTGAACCGCAACCTTTGCAGGAAGCTTTCTCCAAGGGACTAGTGACGTATAGGAAAAATGAAACTAGATCCTGAAAATAAGTTTTTGGAAGCGATCCTGAACCTTACACCTATCAAAAATAAGGCGATTCTGGAAATAGGTTCAGGTAGCGGAAGAATTACTCGGGACTTGGCAGACTATGCACGAATTGTGTATGCTGTAGATCCCAGTACTGAAGCACTCAGAAAAGCAGAAGAACAGATCAAGAAGAACAATGTTGTATACCTCAATTCAGGCGTAGAGTATCTTGGAGAACTTCCTGAACAAATTGATCTTGCAGTTTATAGCTTATCTCTTCACCATATTCCAAAAGAAGATATGCAGCGCAGCCTTGTGGAGACAACTAAAAGGCTTACTAAATTTGGAAAAATATTAGTTATAGAACCGGGGCAGTATGGGAGCTTTATTGACTTGGAAGAACAATACGGTGTCGGCTGCGGACGTGAAAGAGATGCAAAAGTTACAGCATACAACGCAATGGCATCATTGCCAGGTTGGAGAATCGAAAGAAGCATAGATTTTCAAACCCTGTTCCATTTTGAAGACGAACAAGACTATTTCCAGAATATTGTTTCCACATCCTGGAAAGGAGATGAAGCAGCTCTTAAATCAGCATTATCTGCATACGTGAAGGACAATAAAATAGAATTATATTCAAACAGAACAGCATACTTACTTTCACGACAACATCTCGATGAATCTGGTTAGCTCAAAATCTCCGAAAACTAAGACAAGATTTTTAAAACCTGAGTGCTTCAGGATAAGTATTGCCCAAGACATTGAACTCAATGGATTAGGCAAGATAGATTGAGCCGAAATAAGCGACTTCGGTTTTCGCAAAATATAACCCTCAAGAATTGCGAAATTTGGGCTAAAACCCAATAATTCTTGGCGGAGAGGTTAATAACAACTAATAAGTGGTAACATTTCCGAAACATTTATAAAGATAATTCCACCACTACCAAGTTAAAATGGCAAACGAAGTCTTAATTGTCGCAGTAGCAACTCTTATAGTAATGGGATTTGCACTGGAACTGGCAACAATTGCAGAAGATGTTTCTGGAAAAGCCATAGGCTTTAGCGAAGACATGAGCAATGCTATGGATTGCGCAATAGAGGCCAGGCCGATAGAGCAGTGCTCTCCAGCACTGATGGGACAGGCGCAGCAGGAGTTCAAAACCCAGGCAACTTCTTTTGTGACAAAGGTTGAAGAAATCCAGGATGAGCTGGAAGAGCAGGAAGAGCAGGAAACCCCTGAAGAAACAGTTTCTGAGCAGTAAACTCAAACATCACAATTACACAAGCTTCTGGTAAATCTCCACCCATTCTCCTGCCAACACATCCTGCGTATCAAATTCAAGAATTTTTTTTCCGGCATTTTCTGCCACAATAGCAATCCTTACCTCTTCTCCCCCGCCAAGAGGCCCTGCAAGAGGAGCGCAAAAGACAACATAATCCCCAGGAGTGATAAACTCTGTTGAGTGCTCATCGCCCTCTCCTTTTATAGAGAATTTTACGCCATAGCTGTTGCTGTTTGAGCTGTTCGAAAGATATTCCTGAGAAGAGCCAAAATAAGGGTTCAGGTTGCAATCAATATTTTTGTCGTAATTATAATAAGCATCCTGCCCGTTCACAACAACATGGATAAGTGTTTCGTTGAAGTGCAGGGGCTCTGATTCCTGCCTGAGCCTTGATCCAATATAAATATATTCAACATAGCCATTGGACTGGCCCCTTCCCCTTATTTCCTCGATGTCTATGTAATTGCCAACAAGGTCATTTACCTGCTTGTCACTGAAGTAAAGCGCCCTGTCCTTATAGACAGTCATCGTCTTTGTAACAATTATCCCTGCCCCTGCTGCAATAATCATTATTGCGAACAATATAATGACTGCTCCGTGCTGCATGGCAATTATTTGGAGCCATTACATTAAAAATGTTTTGGAAAATTTGGGGTGCGTTGAAAATTTCGCTTTCGCGAGGTTGCAAGCTCGTCGGAAGTTGCCTTCCCTAGTGATGCTCGCTTTGCCAGACACAACATCTTAAAGTCTCAAAGGAGTGCTAGAAGCTATGCTTCTTTGTAGGTGAAGATACTGGAAACAGAAAATAGAGCTTAGAGAATGTAAAAACAAGAAAAATACAACTACGTTGGAGTAACAACATAAACAAAACATTTATAAATGAGTATCCACTACCACACTTCAAAAGTATTCATAAAGGAGGTTTCACAGTGGAAACTTTAACAGGAAAAAGAGAAGTGCCAATTGGAGAATTTACTGAGTGCAAAAGACCAGATCTCGCTTTAGCAGATGTAGAAAAAAGAGCTAAAAAAACAAAAACGCACATTATGACCTTGCCTGTAATTGTTGATGAACGGCTACTTGCCTCGTTTGAAGATAATATTTGGAAAAAATGGTTTACAGGGCTTAGCGAAGAAGACTATGGAACAAATTCAAAAGGACAAAATATCTACTTAGTTTCTCATGGGCAAGGAATACTAAACACAAGCAAAAGGGTTGCCCAGGCAATTAACAAAAAACAGCTCTTGCCCTACAGATTTGCTTTACTTTCTCCAGAAGAGTTGAAAAGTTCGACACAAGGAGAAAATGTCTATATGTTAAGCGAAATAAGAGGAGGTAAAATAGAACTCCCCCAAAATTACACCATTGTTGCAGATGTTGCAACCATGCACATCAACAAAAGCGGACAAGTCAAAATTGATGATTTAAGAAATGATGACCGATTTCTCATGGCTGTAGGAAGCGAAGAAAAAAGACACTCTTTACTTGACAAAATCCAAAAAGAAACTAAGTGGAGCACTTTTGGAAATTATCATAAATTAATCGATGTTGACTACTCACAAGCAGGTGGGCGTTTCCTGATTGCTGACGATGACAACAATGGGTTCAATGGCGACTACTTCAACGACGATGCCCGCTTTGTCGTGGTAAGCGCCGGAGGCGCACAGAGCGCGCGAAGCGCCGCAACGCCGCAAACATATTTGGATAGCAGGATTGCAAAGGCGACCGAACAGAGAAAGCCCTTTAATGTTGAAGGGGGCACATACGTCTTTGTTCCAAAAGAATCATTGAATCTTTAAACCAATAATTTTTTATATTAATTAATTATTTATACACTCGTCCCAGCTACTGCACTCAACAGAGTGTCACAGGGAGCAGCTTAAGACTACACGCCTTTTTGCCACGGCAACCCCTGTTGCTATAAAATACAGCCACAACAGCAATGAAGTGGCAGTGAACACCAAGAACATTCACTTCTTGGTCCTGAAGCAATTCAGGAAAGCGAAAAGGCTACTCAGGTGGGCGTTTCCTGATTGCTAACAATGACAACAATGGATTCAATGGCAACAACATCAACAACAATGCCCGCTTTGTCGTAATAGTCAAGCTCTACGTATGCTGGGACATTTTTTCTATATTTAAAGAACCTCTTCATTTATAAGACTTTGATAGTTCTCGAAATAAGCCATGAATAATTTAGCAACAAATAAGCAAAATTTATTCTCTGATCTTGTGTCGTTAGAAAATTTGGAATTAGCGTATAGAAAGGCAAGAAAACATAAAACACTCAAACAGTACGTTGTATTGTTTGAGAAAGAGTTGCAGAAAAATCTCTTGCAACTGCAAAGAGAATTAGTGGCTTTTACATATAAACCTCTACCATTAGTTACCTTTGTTTTACGCGATCCTAAAACGCGTAAAATCAGCAAATCAGATTTTAGAGATAGAGTTATTCACCACGCAGTATGCAACATAATTGAGCATTTATTCGAAAAGACTTTTATTTATGACAGCTATGCAAATCGCATAGGAAAAGGAGCACTCAAGGCAATAAAAAGATTTGAAAGCTTTCAACGAATACATTCAGGCAATAACACCAAAACAGCCTACATTCTCAAAGCAGATATACAACACTATTTCGATACTGTGAAACATGATATTTTGTTAGCTGTTCTGGCAAGAAAAATAAGCGACAAAAGAGTACTTTGGCTTATCAGAGTTATCCTGAATAACCATCATACAACAGAAATAGGAAGAGGCATGCCCCTAGGAAACCTGACAAGCCAATTTTTTGCCAATGTCTACCTCAATGAGTTGGACCAGTTCGTAAAGCACAGTCTACACGCAAAACACTATATTAGATATGTTGATGATTTTGTCATATTTCACAACTCACCTAAAATATTAGAATTATATAAAGAAAGTATTGACCACTTTCTGAAAACCAGACTTGATTTACACCTTCACCCTGATAAATCCAAAATTATCCCCATGCATCAAGGAGTTAGTTTTTTGGGATTCACTATATATCCACATCATAAAAGAATCAAAAAGAAAAACATCATCAAATTTGAGCGCAAACTCGCTTCACTTGCAAAAACACAAACCAAAAACTTGAGTTGTAGAGATAAAGCAGTGGAAAGCTTTCAAGGATGGATAGCATATGCAAATCATGCGAATATGTACAAATACAAAAGAAGCCTGACAAAAAAGTTCAATATATTATTTCCTTTGCAACCCTCAAGGGTAGTTCCTAATGCAAAAAAACACGAAAGGCAAATACACCAAACAGAAGTCGCAAATCAGCAATTTAGCGCCCAGAAAACCCTACTTCTCTATCGAAAAGGATTCAGTATTCAGCAAATTGCTGAAAAAAGAGAATTAAAAACAGCCACTATCTGGGAACACATAGCCAGACTAATTGAACATCACCAGCTCTCGCTCTGGAAGATAGTGCCAAAAGAAAAAATCAACCAAATACTTCCCAGAATATATTCAATAAGAGACAAACTCAAATCAATCAAAGAAAAAATAGCAAACAAGGAAATTACCTATGATGAAATCAACTGCGTACTTGCCTATGTCAAAAGCAAACATGCCAAAAATTCTCTAGCATATCTTTGCAAAAGATATCAAAAAAAACATTGCTATCGAAAATGCTTTTTCAACCAAGAACAGAGAAAAAAATGTAAAAATCAATTCAACCAACTCATTCAAGGTACGCCTTTGTTAAAAATGAACGAAAAAGACTTCCTATATTTATTTAACAACCATATCTTCATTTGTGTTCTTCCTCCTTATGAGAAAAATGGATATATTACGTGGCAAGAATTCAAAACCAAACTAAAAAAAATAAGTGAAGAAAAATAACAAAAATGCGCCGCTCAGGCTTACAGGCACTTCGTGCCCTGGTTGCGTTCGCTTTGCTCAGCAACAACAGTCACTACGTTCCTTAGTTCCGTAAAGGAACTATCCCCAACCTAAACACGAAAAAAATCTAAGGTTTTTTTGTGTCTGAGAAACGCAAACGTTTCACAGAGGTTGGGGTACAGAGCAACAGAGGTTGCTGGTATCACTCTGTGATATTCAACCCTGCGCAATTTTCAATAAACATGTTTTTCTTTTAATTTGTCTAGACAACAGTATTCTCCTGGATTTCTGTGGCATTGATTGTGTTTTCAATGTCTGGAACAAGCTGGTGGACTATCTTTGGGACAATGATGCTCAGTATTGCTCCAAGCCATATCATCATCCCCATGTCAAAAAAGCTTGAGTAAAAGCTTCCTCCATCCACAACCTTAAGCAAAAGAGATGAAACCACTGAATGTATTATTATCATGAACCCAACATACAGTGTTATCTGCTGAAGATCAACAAAAAGGTTGGCGTTTGTTCCTGAGCCCAGAATATTTGCAAGGTCAAAGCTTCCAGCCTGGGTCTGGGCTGTGAAAAGCCTTGCAAGTATTTTTACTATTTCTGCAGAAACAAAGCTCGTAGCGCAAAATCCTATCAGCGAACCATAAAACGCTCCCCGAAGCCCTGACGCCAGCTGGTATTTCAGCTTTCTGAGTGAAAGGATTCTTTGAAAGTTTTTGCTTATTATAGCTCCTATTTTCTCAGCGTTTCCCCCAAGATAAATTGCTTCTGAAAAAATCCTTGAAAAGTGAAAAATCAGGTTGGAGCCTGTCTCTCCTGCAAAATACCTCCAGCAGACAAACTTGTCACTCCCTATTCTGAGCCTTCTGTAAAGGTTTATAGCCATATCATTCAGCAACCCAAAATCGTGGACCTGCAGAACGCTCAGGCTCGTGATGAGTGCGCCGCTCCTGATTTCTGTGGCGCTTCCAAGGGTTCTGACAAATATTGGGAATGCGACATCCCTTCTGTATATTATGCTTTCCTCGCTTTTGGCTATCAGCCCCAAAATCATCATAGGAGTAAAGGCTATTGCTGCTGAAAGGAGGAACTGGATGCCGAAAACAAAAAAGCACGCAATAAAAAGCACAAAACCTATTGGTGCGAGGAGGTAGAGCAGTTTTTGCATTCTTTTCATTCCGGCATCCTTTATCTCCAGATCATGATACAGCTTGTCCTCAGGTATCACTGCCTTGATTATGACAAGCATAATTATGTCCATAAAGAATATTGCTCCAGTTGAAACAAGTATCACAAGGTTTATTGAGATCCCCATAAGAAGGGGCAAAAGCAGCCCTATTGCTATTCCAAACGCCACAGCCATCGTGAGGCTTATGAATACATCCTGGAGGAGCTTTATGGTTTCAAGGGATTTCTGGTATTCTGTTGAATAGTCGTCCATCACAGAATTCTGCTCTTCAAGCAGAAAAATCTGGAGGTCTTCCCCAAAATCCATCATCACCGCAAACCTGTCAAGGAAGTCTGCCAGAATTTTTGAAGGAATCATATGACCCACCATCCTTGCAGTTTTTGCAAAGCCAATGTTCCACTTTGTTGACAGGTAAAGAATTTTTTCAGCAATGTTGGATATCTCTCCAAAGACTTTTTTCTGGGCTATCCTTTTCCAGAGCACAGCCCTGCTTACACCCATTGTGGAAATGGTTCCTGCATAGGTGATGAAAAGGTGCATGTTGTTGTTGATACTTGCTTTTTTCTTTTCAACAATTGATATTGGGTAGAAAAATATTATTGCAAACCCTATGACCAGTATTATAAGGCTGTATATTATTGAAATGTTCGGAAAAAAAAACTGCACAGCCAGGAAAACAACCAAAACTATCCCAAACAGCGGCAGAAAGAATTTTTTTGCAAACTCTCCTGTTGTTGAGTAGCCCATTATAGAAATGGTCCTTTCAATGTTTTCCAGTATTGCAAGCTTCATCTATTATTTAATCCTCCACAAAACTCTGCTGCCAAAAAATCTTTATCCTGACTACTCTTCCTCTTCTGCCTTTTCCATCTCTATCTTGAAAGGAAGCGCATCCACTCCGTCAAGCCTGAACTTCTTGATTATCTCCCAGACATCAAAGTAGTTGAATATCTGGTTTTCGATCATTTTTTCTATTATTTTCTTCCTGAGATCCATTTCCTTATAGATGTCCCTTGTATTCTCGTATCCAAGAATTTTTGCAATCTTTTGCTCCAGAATATAGCTGTTGAAAAGCCCCCTGAATGCGTGGATATCCTTTTTTGGGTTCCAGTCAAAAACCTGTCTGGTGATCATTTTGTCCGCAGGCGCATAATACCTCTCCATTTCAGTAACGCTGAGCACCCTCCTTATGAAATGATTCTCCCTGAAGACTGCAGATTGGATAAGGACAACATTGAGGTTGTCGATAAATGTTATAGGAATATTTATTGGGTGGCCTGTCAGCCTTTGGACCAGCGTTGTTACGTTGCCTGCGTGGAAAGTGCTCATGACTGGGTGGCCTGTCTGCATTGCCTGGAAAGCAATGTTTCCTTCAGCTCCCCTTATTTCTCCAACAATTATGTAGTTTGGCCTTGACCTCAGTGCTGCAATAAGAAGGTCAATGTATCCTATGTCAGATGCCTTTCCTCCTGACTCCCTTGTCAAAAGGTGCTGCCACACCTCGTGCGGCATCTTTACCTCTGGAGTGTTCTCTACTGTGTAAACCTTTGCATCAGGCTTTATAAATGCAGAGATTGCGTTCAGGGTTGTTGTTTTTCCAGAAGCTGTTTCTCCGCACACAAAAAGGTTCATCCCGTTTTCAAGGCATATCCACAGGTATGCTGCAAGCTCTGAGCTCATTGTTCCCCAGTTGACTACCTGGGTTGCACTCACAGGAACCTCTGAGAACTTCCTGAGAGTAAAGCTTGAGCCCTCAAGGCTGACATCCCTTCCATAAATAAAGTTGGCCCTTGAGCCGTCCGGCATGATTGCGTCAACAATGCTCTTTGCATCGCTTACAGGCCTTTCAACCCTTTCTGTTGTCTCCATTATGTAAGCGTTCACATCATTGTCATCCACAAACACTATATTGGAAAATATCATGTCAAAAATCTTGTGAACTGCCTTCATCTGGCCAACACCTGTACAATGGATATCTTCCAGGTATGGGTCTTTGAAAAGGGGATCCAGCCTTCCATACCCTATCCTGTTCCTTATAATAAAATACTTGAACAATTCTTCCTCACCCTTTGTTATTGGAATTTTTGCTTCCATGCTTCCCAGGAATTTTGACAAAAACCCTTTTTCGCCACTCCCGCCTCCTGTTGTCGTCACCATATCAAACAGCTTCATAAGCACTGTATCAAGCTGGGTTATTTTATCAGGCACAGGCTGCGTATGCGCAACAGATATCAGCTTGGTAAGAATTTTATCGTATGTCTGAAGCTGCTCAGGAGTCATCTCGGGCTGGATTATGTTGTACTCCATATGGCCCCCTTTTTTCCTGAAAACATGGATAAATATTGGGTCTCCCACAGGGTATATAAGGTTAGGAAACCTCATTTTTTTCATAGAGGAATCCAGCTCCACGTAGTATTCAGGCTCTCCTTCTTTTTGCGAGAATTTTTCCACATATTTTTTTACATGCGGAAACTTCTGCATTGCCTCCTGCAGGGTCGTTGTCTTGCTCGCTTTTTTTATTTTCATTTTTTCCTATATTTTTGCATATTGTTGTGTTTGTTTTTGCTGCCCTTATGATGTGCTTGCTATCTCCAGCGCCAGCCCAAGCCCTGCAAGAACCTTATAAGGTATAGGTGTTGAAAGTTCTCCTCCTGCGCCTGTAAACCTTTCTATGTGAATCAGCTTTATTATTACTCCGTACTGCTCTTTTTGCTCAAGCCTGAAATAGATGTCTGAAACAGATTTCAGAAGGTCCAAAAAGTTTTCATTAAGATGCTTTGGATTTACACAAAAAATTATTATTTTGTTGAGTGATGTGAGCTCTTTCAAAAATTTTATTATGTTGAAAGTCATCTCATCTGAAAGGTTGTCCTCTACAAGAAGGTGGGACATAGTGTCAAAAACTATTACATCTTTCTGGAATATCTCCTTTGTTTCAAGAATATTTTTGAAAAAATTTTTTTCATAAGGCACGCTTCCAAATGATGGAAAGAGTGAGAGAAACAGAGCTTCGTTGTTGAAAAGCTTTTTTTTGACTTTATAATTAAATGACTCCATCTGCTGGACAAAACCAGCTGTGTTAAGCTCTGTACTTAAATAAGTAAACGATGCACCCGCACTTGTAAGGCCGAAAACAAGCCTCTGGGCCATCACGCTTTTGCCCATCCCATTATCCCCTTCTATAAGGATAAGCGAGTTCTTTGGTATTCCTCCTCCAAACCTATCGTTCAACTCATCCCCTTTCAGGGTTATTGGTATTATATCTGTTCTTTTTGCCATTGCCCACCTCTTTTTTCCGGGAAAAATTAATTTTGTAAATATTACTGTTCAGGTTGCCTCAAAAATCTTGATGTCTGAATGCCCGTATTCTGTGACTATCTTTGCAGTGTGATTGCCTTGCGCAACAGTATAGTCTATCAATACTTGCACTGTCTCATCAGGATCCCACATCCTGGGATTTTGTATGTCTGGCTCAAGTATCTGGATTGTCCTGTTGCTGTCATTCCTAGGAATCCTTATGTTATCAACATAAAAATCAAGATTTTCTGTCTTCAGGGTTGTGCTTCCCTCGTTGGATATGCTGAGTGCTATTGTGCCTGCAGAGTAAGACGCATTGCTTATGCTGACTCTTGTGTTGAGCTGCTGAATGGTCGAGTCCTTTTTTGACTCCAGCGAGTTTCTGTCCTGTATAAGGACATCTTTTGATATGATAAATATGCCTACCAGAACGACCAGCATAAAGCTGAAAAATATTACCTGGGACACTATTGTACTGAAAGCCATTATTCCTCCTCGCCAAAACTTTGCCGCTAAACAGGTTTTTAGCAGCTTATTTTATGTCTTTTCTTTATATGTATGAATGGGATTGAATCAAACAGTAAACTCTTCTGTGTCTTTTCCGTCAAACTGTGTGGTAACGGTAAGCTCATGCACCTGCGTGTTGGTTAGTGAAAAATTGTATATCTGTATAAGCAGCTGCTCTTTTGGATCCCACAGTGTGTCTGAAACAACTTCTGTATCTGGGAGGATTTCAGCTGTCCTGTTTGTGGCATTTCTTGGAATGTATATTTTATTTATGTATATGTCAACCTTTGATGCATCGAGCTTTTGGTTTCCCGAGTTTTTTACATACACCTTTGTGGTATTGGTTGTATTGTCAAAATTTATGACATCAATCTTGATATCTGTCTTGAGCTCCTGGGTTACCATAGCCTGGGTAAGCGCCACAGAAGACTTCGTCTTGTCAAAATAGTCTTTAAATGACACCACTACTCCTGTAGTTACAGTCATCGCAGCTATCAGGAGTATTATCGCGCTTGCAACGTTTCCAAAGCCCATTTTTCAAAAAATTTATAAATCTTGGTTGTTATATTGTATTGTTTTTTAGTAATTCGGAATTTCCGAATTACCATATAAGTATATCAAATAGGTTGTATTTAAATGTTTCGAAAACATGCGCTTGCAAGGGGTTATGAAATTTTGGTCATATTTGTTGCAATAGTCATGAGCTGTGTCATATTATTTGTTTTTTTTGCCAGACAGTTCGGGCCCGAAACAGGAGAAAGAGCAAAACAGGCGTCTCAGGAAGCATATTCAGAGTCAGGAGGAAAGTCTTTCAAAATAATGGAAATAAGCATTGAAGACGGGACAGATAGCATGCCGGGAAGCATAGACTATGTGTATATACATCTGAAGCTCTCGCCAGGCTCGGAATGGATAAGCCTTAACAGAACCCTGTTGGATCTTGAAATAGAGGAGAACCGAAGCACCAGCTATATTTTTTCTTCAGCAATAAACTGCTCTTCAAAAAACCAGTCAGACCCATTATCCATTTACAACAGCACAAACAACGGAAAGTTCGGCATGGAATACATATTCAGAGGTTCTGATGAAAGAGGGCCGGGCGTATTGACTGAAAACGAGATAGGCTTGCTTTGCTTTAAGACTCCCAGAAGCCTGTCAAACGATGAAAACTTCAGGCTGACAATAGTGCCCTCGAGAGGAGTCCCTTTTTACTATGAGCAGAGCCTTCCCCAAAACCTCAATAAGCAAAAAACAGTGATATACAAAAGAGCATAACATGGTAAGCCAAAACCTTAAGGCCCACATAATTGCCAACATTATAATAAAGAAGAACAAAGACATCAGCAAGGTAGATATTCCTGAAGACTGCAAGATACAGGTCTACAGCCATGTGGGGTTTGCAAGAATTATAGACGGGGATATCTATGAGGGTATAAACATCCTGAGAAAAGCCAAGGACATGGGCGGTCAGGACTTTGTTGACAGCGTTGCTGAAATCTCTTTTAAAAAAATCAGGGAAAAAAAAATTCTTGAAGGATGCAAAATAATCAGGGTGCTGGAGGCCCTGGGGTACAATACAGACTATTCAAAATATGTCAGCGTAGATGACCTTATAGATATAGCCAGGATGATTTTGAAGGACGACAGGCTTGAGGAGGGCTTTGCCATACTCAACCTTATCAGGAAAATGGATGACAAAACTTTTGTGCCAATCATAACAGAGATTGGCTATGAAAAAATTGCCAAAGGCCAGACAGAGACAGGAATAAAAATCCTTGAAAAAATCAAGGAGCTTGTGGGCGAGGATGCAATACAGTTCCTTGGAGACTATATTTTCAACAAGCTTAAGGCAGGGGATGTGGAGTTTGCCCTGGAGCTCCTCGAAAGAATCGTTCCCCTTGTAGGCACAAAATACTTTGAGCATGCAGCAGAAATAGGCTACCAAAAGCTTGCAAAAGGAGAAGTTGAAAATGGCTTAAAAATAATCGAGGGAATAAAGAAGCTTGGAGGAGAAGTCGACGAGACAATACTCCAGGTTATGAAAGGATGAGGAAAGAAGAAAAATGAAGTGCTGCGTATATTATGACAGGAATTTCAGGATACTTGATTACCTTCCTATAAACATTGACCCAGAAATAAAAGCAGCCATAGATGAATTCTGGAGCCAGGAAATACCCCGAAAGATTCTGCTGTTTTTATCAGAGCACGAGGAAACAACCATCCCTGAAATAAAAAATGAAATAGGCCATTCAATGTCAACGCTTCATGAAAACATCGTCAGGCTGGAGCAGGCAGGCCTTGTGGAAACCAAAATAACATATATAGAAAACAAGAAAAAAACAATAAAGCCAAGCGTGCTTTTTGTGACAAAAAATCCCAAATTCAAGGTTGCGTTCAGAAAGTTTTTTCAGGGAGCATGGATTGACTCTGAAAAGAGCAAAAAGATAGCTGATTTTCTCCAGAAAAACCATGAAAAATATTTTACTGCTGAAGAGATTTCAAGCAGGCTCAGGATTCCTGTGGATGAAATAGAAATGCACCTCAGCAACTGGGAAAGCCTTACAACAAGAACATTAAGCAATTTTCTCCAGCCAAAGCCTTTTGAAAAAAAGGTCATGTACAGGGGAAGAAAATGAAAAGAAAGCAGGGCACTGCACAGTTTATTTACTCCAGCACCTTTATTATCTCATCCCTGTTCTTGCAGTGGCTGACCACATTGGCAACTATGTCGCTGTGAAAAACTCCTCTTATCCAGTTGGCAAAGTCATTCTTGCCCAAACCAACATGCTTTCTGAATATCTCTTCATCGAGCTCTTTGAGCACCATTATAAAATCAGGAATATTTTTGGCGACTTTTCCGTTGCTGAACCAGAAGTACTGCCTTGGGTCTGAAACATTTACCTGTATTATTCTCTGCTTTTCAGCATTAAGTATCTGCTCTTCTGCAGAGACTCTTTTTATAATGCGCCCCTCGCTGTCTTCCTTTTCTTTTAGGGATTGCTCTTGATTTTTCATAGATCTCTCTTCTGGCTTCTGCTCTTTCTTTGGCTCTTTCTGAATCTCCATGGGCTCTATAGTTGTGCTGAAATCAGTATCTTTGTTTTCAAACTCATCAAGCGTTTTTTCCTTTGGATCGTGCTTATTCAGGAATTTTCCAAGAAGCTCTTTCAGGTCAAACCTCTTAAGTTTTGGAGGAGTCTTGTCCAGATGCTGGGCATCAGGGTCGTTCCATGTTTCCTTGAATGAGAGCGTTTCCGAAACCTCATGGCTTTCGCTTCCCTCTTTCGGGACATCAAGCACATCTTCCACCAATATCTGCTCTTTTATTTTCTGCCTGTCCTGAGAAGAGGATGCATCCGCACTTATTTCCGGAAGCTGTCTTTTTACTCCTGGAACAAGATTTTTGGACTGTGAAATAAATTCATTCTCTTTTGCAGGGTTCTGTTTTGGTATGGATACTTCTTCGTAAGTATTAGAAATATTGTCATGAATTTTTATGCTCTGACTCTCTAAAGGCTCCTGCTGTCTTAAGTTTGGCATTTTTTCTCCCCCCTGGCTTTGAAAAAGATCATTTTTTGTGTTCTGCAAAACATTTTTGAGTTCCTCCTCGTACTCCTGCTGTGAAATAGGCTCAGCAGCAGAAGTTTTTTCTTTTTCTGGCTCGTGCATTTGCTCTCCAGTTTTTTGTTCAGTGGATTCAGCTTCTTTTTCTATGTGGATAGATTGTGATTCTCTTATCCTATCTCCAATATCCTGTTTTTGTTCAGATACCTCCACTTTTTCCTCTTTATCCTTAATTATTGGCTTAGGAGAGGGATTTTCTATTGCATCAATGGTTTTTGCCTTTTCATAATTTCTCTCCTGAAACCTATTTGGATTTGCCTGCTGTGCTCCTTCAGCAGACTGCTCAGGGCTCTTTTTTATGAAAGGGTTGAACTGGTTTGTAAGGAGCTCATAAAGTGCAACGTCAAACTTTTCAGTCTTGCCTTTAAGCTCTTCAATTCTTGTTTTTGAATCATCCACAAATTTTTTAAAGTCTTCAAATGATTTGGAAACCTTTTCAATTTTAGTATCTATCTCCTTAAGCTTCTCTGCCTCACCTGCAACATTCTTGAACTCATCCTTTATTTTCCTGACAATTATAGGATATATGTCATCAACTGTTATAGAAGAGTTTATAGGGACAGCACCCTGTCCTACTGCTGGTTGCTGTGCTATTGGTCTTGCCTGCTGCTGAGCTGCTGGCTGAGGCTGAGCTTGAGGCTGCTGAGGCAAAGGCTTGGCTTGCTGTGCTGGCTGAGGCTGCTGCTGAGCTGCTGGCTTTGGCAAAGGGCCTGCTGGCTGGCTTGGTTTTGCTGCCTGCTTTTGCTTAAAAAGATCCAGTAACATTACAACCCCTTTTTTTGTTAATAGCAATTAATCTAGTATGTTTCTAGTGTGGGCATTGGAGATATATATAGTTTACGGAAAAATTGCATTGTTCTAAAATGCAGTTGCTATGCCTAGGTAAAAACTAATATGCCAACTTAGAAAAAACAATAAAAAAATCAAGCCTTAAATTTACAGTTTAGTAAAGTGTCACTTTTTCCTGCTTGATGCTTGGAACCCTCAGATTAATAACAGTAAATTCCCCTACTTTTGGAATAATCTGTATCTGCATGTCGTCGTTTGGCTCCACTGCATTCGTTGTATTTATCTTGAACCTCAGATAAACAATCTCTTCTTCCTCAAGCTTGGAGTTTGTGTTGCCAAAAAGGGGCTCTGGGCAGAACTCTGTCTCTTCTGTCAGGTCTGCAAAGGTACAGTTGGTGTTCCACTTTGTTGAGTTAGCCAAGCTCAACCTTCCAGAGAGTGTTTCTGTTGTTATGGTAATGTATGTATCTTCATAATCCACAGGTGAGGACCCTGCCTTCAGCCTTACCAAAAGCTCAAACTTTTCTATTGTTCCATCTGTTACATTGCTGTATCCAACAATGTTTACAAACTCGTATCCAGTGGTTATCCTTTCTCTTGTAACCTTCTCAACTTCAACAGCTTTCTGGCCAATAGCTCCTGATGTCCTTATAAGCACTCCTGCAGCTATTGCAGCAACAAGTATTGAAGATATAAATATGAGTAGAACACCTACGCCCATGATTGCTTTTTTTGAAAACATGTTGTCAAGTAAACTTATGAAGAGCTTAATATTTAAACTTTTTGTTTTTTAAGGCTCTGTAGAAAAACTAATAAACCCCTGTAGCCATAGGGCTACAGAGGAGGGTGGAGGTCGAAGCTCCACCATGAAAAAAGAAGAACGATTGGATAGAAAAATTTGTCGGTTGTTT
>JBFYMA010000029.1:0-18739 GCA_041305085.1 Nanobdellota archaeon
TATTTTTTCCAGCTTTTCAGGGCTTTTTTTCTTGTCCTCTCTACAAACATATCAAATATTTTTTTGTAAAATCCTATTTTGTAAAATAATTTGTGAAGCGATTCCAGAAAAATAAAAACTACGGGGATAACAAGAATGTTTGCCAACACGCAGACAAGGTATGCTACCAAAAAATGGTTGCCTGAAGCGAGAGCAACAGGTATTCCTCCCCTTAACTCGCTTATTGGAGCGATGCTTAGCAGGATTGCATATACCAAAGAGTTCATTGTTAGTATTGTTGAAGAAGAGTTTATAAAGGTTGTTGATTAAGCAAATTATTAATGAATACAAGATTATAATTTTTTGTAAACATTCCTTCTATGCCCAATTAGTGTAACTCTAATTTTTTTATTGTTGTTATCTATATCTGCAATCACTCTATAGTCCCCTATTCTGAGCTTGTAATCTTTTCTGCTTGTCAGCCTTACAAAGTATCTGAAAGGATCTGTCTTTGTTGAAATTATTTTGTTAAATATTCTTTTTCTCAAATCTTTTGGAAGTTTATGGAGAAAAGTTATTGCTTCATCGTCAAATTCTAGCTCAAACATTATAAGTTCAGCCTCTTACGTGCCTGTTCCTCTGTTAAGAATTTGCCATTTTTTATTCTTTCTCTTGCCTTTTCAATTCGCTCCACTGCTTCTTTGCTCAATTCAGGCTGAGATTCAAATTTCTGTGCAATAAATATTAATTTTTGAATAACTTCATCATAACTCTCATTTCTATACTCTCTTAAAGAATCCAATCCATTTTTTGTATCATCATGTATTTTTATGGTTGTTGCATTCATTTTATCACCAGTATACTTGGGTATACTAATAAGTATTTATAATTTACGGTTTCTGCTAATCTCAAATAATCAAAACTCTTTCAACCCTTTCTCTTACATAATCGCTTTTAATAAGCGCCTTTATCAAAGAAATTGCGGAAAAATACTTTCTTTTCTCATAGGCATAGACTATATTATTCACTGTTCTTGTCTTTTTGTGCTTTTTTCTGAATTCATTAACATTGTCTTTTTTGCTTACAGGAGGCCCTCTTATTTCAATGGTTGATGAGAGCTTTTCTTTTTTTACAAAAAAGTAGGCAATGCTGGGCCTTCCGAATTCCCAGTCTGAAAAAACTATTTTGAAATCATTTTCAATAAGTCCTTTTTTTACTGATTCATAAACCTTCATCACTTTGCTTCCCACAACATCATTTTTGCCCTTCAATGGGGTTATCTGCAGGGTTATCAGCTCTTCTTCTGGAAACATTCTTTTTTTGATTTTTTTTATTTCCTGGATGCTGAGCTTTTTTGGCTTGAAAAAGCTTTCTTTTGGGCTTTCCAGAAATGCCTTTGCGCACATCACAAACTGATCAAAGTTTTTTTTGCTGAGGGCTGCTGCTGCATTTCTTCCTGGCTGAACAGGATCAATTATTATTAATGGACTGTTAAGCTTGTCCTTGTTGAGCTCTTTCAACGGGTCTTTCAGGCTTTTGGAAGCATCTATAACAACCTTGTGGTTCCATTTTGATGCATTTTCTAATAGCTTAATAAACGATCCGTAATGAATTATCAGAATATCCAGTATGTGCCCAGAAAAGCCTTTTATATGGCTTTCTGCTCCATAGACCTTTATTGCTTTGCAGAACTGCTTGGCAAGCCTTATCTCATCCTTTAAAAAAGGCTTTTTTTTTGTTTTGCTGTTGACCCAGCCTACGTGCAGTGGGCTCATATCTGTGACGTTTTCTGCTTGTTCAGGCGATTTTACATCCAGCACTGGAACGATCTCATAGATGATCTTTCCCTTTTTCAGCTGAAAGTAGTCCCTGCTTCCGTGTACTCTTTCAGCTTTTTCTGGCAAAGCTTCCTGTAACATGGAAGACAGCTCTTTTCCAGAATAATTTCTGCTGAATTTTACAAATATGTCCACATCATGGCTGTTTTTCAAAAAAGTCTGCTTTGCAACGCTTCCTCCTTTTACGCAGACAGCGCTTATTTTGGACTGTTTCAGCTTTTTGTTCAGTTTATGGATAAAATTGTCAGACTCTTTTATTATTCTGCTGTCTGGCCTGATACTTTTTTTTGCTTTTTCCAGTATTTTTTTTGCAAGTTCAGTGCTTTTGCTTTTCATTGAAAGCTTTTACTTTTCTGTTATTTTTAAATTTGCCCCTTAGTAACTATTAAAATTCCCCAAAAACCGAAAACTATATAATAGAATTTGTTTCAATACCTTTTATAAAGCAGTAGAGATTATAAATAAAAGAGGTGTGTTGTATGGCTGCAAAAAAGTCCAAATCATCTAAATCCAAGTCTTCTTCAAAGAGAAAGTCTTCTGTAAAACGGGCTGCAAAGCCTGCAAAAAAAGCCAAAAGGGCTTCTTCCCAAAAGAAGACTGTAAAAAAGCCTGCAAAAAGTGTTTCTTCTTACACTCCAAGCAAGACAATGGCTTCTACCCAGAAAAAGGCGATCAATCCCCAGGATATTCTTGAAAAGTATAAGAATGATTCTGGCTATTCTTTTGATAAGCCATCTTCGCTGGAAGAGTTTGACAAGCATCTTGAGGAAACTGCCAAGCTGGTGTCAAAGGATAAAGATGAAAAAAAAGCGCTTCCTCATTTTTCTGATGAGCACATACAAAAAGGTGAGCAAAAGCAAAGTTCTTCGCTTTTGGATGATGAGAAGAGCCCTTTTGACAATGACCCTGCAGAATCAATGGTTGACCAACTCAAGAAGCCTGAGACTCCTGACCCTGACCATAAGAGCCTTAGTTCAGAACATTCGCACCCTTTTACAGAACAGCCTTCCAAGGATTCTCTTTTTGACCACAAGGACGAGCTTCATCCTCATCACAGGCACGCGATAAATGCAATAGTCCTTGCTTTTATAGGTGTTCTGGTTCCTGTTTTGTCTATTGTGGCGTTTTTTATGGCGCTCCACTCAACAAAAAATGGTTCAGAAACAGGAAAAGGCGCAATTCTTTTGAGTGTGGCAACGTTTGTGATAAACCTTGTGCTTATCTACATATTCTACACTTTTGTGATTGCAGCGCCCACATTCTGATTTTTTTTAGAATTTTTGTTATACTTTTTTTTCTATCCAATTATTGCTCTTATTCCTTCAGAGATGTACTGCACAGACACTGTTGTCAGCAAAAGCCCCATGATTCTTGAGAAAACTTCTATTACCCTGTAGCCGAGAATCTTTTGGATATAATAAGCGTAAAGCAGTATAATCCATGAAAGCACAAGCACTATTACACAGGCTATTGCAGCAACCCAAAAGCCGTAAGACTGGGATACAACAATCACTGTTGTGAGCGCTCCTGGTCCTGAAAGCATTGGCGTTCCTATTATAACAATGCTTGCCTTATACTTGTAAGGGTCTCCAAATCCAAGGCCCATCACAGTCCTTATTCCGAGAAGCAGGAGTATTATTCCTCCTCCAACCTTGAAGCTGGCCATGTTGATGTTCAAAAGATCCAGTAGAAGCTTTCCTGATACGAGGAAGACTAGAAGCATGGCCCCTGCAACGTACATTGCTATTGCTGCCTGCTTTGCCATGAACTTTTTGTCGTGCCCAGAAGTAAGTGTCAGAAACATGGACATGCTCAAAAACGGGTCTATTATTATAAAAAGCGTAAAGACTGCCTTGAGTATTTCAATAAACATACTTCACCTCTTTTTCAAAAGCTCTGGACCCTTTTGACTTCAATGCTTACAGCATCTTCAAAAACTCTGATGTATTTAGGGCACAAAACATACTCAAAGCCATTTGTGACGCAATACTTTATTAATTTTTCTTTTTCTTCAGAACTGCTGAACGCAACAATAACGTTTATGCCTTTATGAAAAGGATGGATGATGCGGAAATCCTGAAGATCTTTGATAATTTTTTTATGCATATTGTCCCAGTGTTTCAGCTTTTTTCCCAGCCTTTCAGCCTCTTTTTCAAATATATTTTGCTCCAGTTGATATTCCTCAAAGCTTTGGCTGAAAAAATCAAAGAATTCTTTGCTGTCAGTTGCTAAAAACCCTCCATGGCAGAGATTTATTGGCTTATTTTTTCCAAAGCTGCCGAGAACGATATCGCCGAATTGTGCCTGCTCTGTGCCAATGCTTCCAGAGGCATCATTTATAAGCAGAACACTGCTTTTTTTGCAGGCTGTTTCAATGGCTTTCATATCCTGAAGCGCATGATACCCTGGCATGGAATTAATTAAAAGCAGGAATTCTGGAAATTTTTCAATGCTTTTCGGCTCTATAAGCCCGAAGTCTGTGGTTAGTTCTTTGTATTCCAGCTTGAGCTTTTGGCAGAACTGCTTATAAGTAATCCACCCTCCCTGGTCCTGCAGCAATGTTTTTTTGTTAAGGTTTTTTGCAAGCCTTAATGCGTATTTTATTGAATGGTCGCCTGATTTAGTGATAAAAATGAATTCTTTTTTTGTAAGCTCTCTCAGCTTTTCCCTGATTGCTTCCATGCATGCAAGCTTTTGGCAAGATTTATAAATGTTTTTTGCTTTCCAGCAGTAATGGCGATTGAAGAGCTTGAGGATGCTGTAACGATTGAGTTTGGCAGAGTCCTTTCTTTGGAAGAAACAGAAATACTGCTGGAGTATGTTGCTGAAAAGCTTCCGGGAAGAGTTAACTATACTTTAACTGTAAAAAAGGATATTGAGCCTTATAATGATTCAAAGCGCGAAATAACAGAAATTGCTCTTTCTGGAACAGTCAGTGAAATAAAAACAAGGTTTGCAACTGACGAATTTGTATGTGATGCATACTCCCAAGATGAAAAGAGATTTGAGTCTTTCCGATTCAGGATTGTTCCTGGCTATGAATCATTGGATCAGTACACCCAGAAAACAAAAGATCTTTGGGCAAACGTCAGAATCATTATCTGTGAGTATATTCGGAACCTGCCAGAGAAATAATTTCTAAAGGCTTATTTAGATGAGTGTTTGTGGAAAATATTTATAAACAAAACACTAGTTCTTTGGTCTAGGCCTCTGTGGCTCAGCGGTAGAGCGTTACCTTGGTACACTGTTTCGAGTCTTCGGAATGAAGTGACAGAAAGGTAAAGGTCCCGGGTTCAATTCCCGGCAGAGGCTTTCTATTCCCTCACAGCCAGCCATATCTCACAAACTGAATCGTCCTTGTTTCTGAACTCTTGAGGATAGTATTCTACACACATTTTTGCCTTGTCAAAATCTTTGCCTTCCTTCTTGATTTGCTGCATTGCTTTTTCATAGGTCTTGCCTATGCTGTCTGCTTTTCCTTTGTGCTTGAACACAGCATAGGTTGCAGGAGGAATCTCAAGCTTTTCGCAGCCTTCTGGTATCTCTCCAGAATATGGCATAGCTCCCATGTACGTGAATTCTTCGCAATTCTCTCCTGTGCAGTCATAGCTTATTCCGTATCCAGGAATTCTTTCAGGTATTTTTATGAATAAAGGCATCATTTTTTCCCAGACCGCAGGACAGTCTTTCATTGTTTCGCCTATTTTTGTCCTGACTTTCATGCCCACAACTGTAAACCCTTTCTTTTTTTCTGTTTTTATCGCCATATTACCATCACCCAACAAAGATCATTCAGCAATTTATATATAGTTTGCGCAGGAATGTCCAGTGATTTCTTAGTTTTGCGAAACATTTATTAATGCTTTTTCCCGATGAATAGGAAAAGAGGTTGGCTATGGCTAAAAAGATTCTTCTTAGGGAGGTGATGCAGACTCGTGTAGTTACCTGCTCAAAGGATGACTCTGTGTGCGAGACTGCTAACAGGATGAAGCACCATAAAATAGGCGTGGTGCTGGTTGTGGACAAATCAAAACGGATTCAGGGGATAATAACTGAGAGGGACATTCTCAATAAGGTTTCATGTTTTGGAAAGGACTCGAGGGAGGTTTTTGTCAAGGATGTGATGACTAAAAAGGTAATTGTCGGCAAGCCTAACATGTCTGACATCCAGGCTGCAGGGATTTTTTCAAGGCACGCAATAAAAAAGCTTCCCATAGTTGAAAAGGGAAGGCTTGCGGGGATTGTTACCCAGACAGACCTTTTAAAGCTTTTAACGTTTAAGTGGGCGTTGTAAATGAATGAAAAATCTTTCAAGCTTTTGAAGTTTATGCAGGAGGAGTTTGGAGACTTCGGGCCTGCTTATGTTGCCCAGGAGCTCAAAGAATTGGGTTTTGGCTCGCTTGAAGGGCTGAGCACCGAACAGCAGGATGCCCTGGTTGAGAGCATCCTGAAGAATGTGTTTGCAAAAAACATGTCAGCCCAGAAGCTTGCAATAAAAAGGATTTCTCTGCAGTCAATAATGAGGGAGCGAGAGTCAGAGCCTACAGAAGAATCCCATAAAACAAGAGCTTTGCTGGGCATTCCAAAGATTAGCTTTGAGTTTCCATCAAAGTCTTCGGAGAGCGATGAAGCGCTAAAGAAGGGAAGGAAAAATGCAAGAATCCTTTCAGATTCTGCCACAAAAAGAATTTTTTTTATTTCCATGATAATTCTGGCGGTTGTTGTTTTTGTAATCCTTGCGGTTACAGACATTTTCGGCATATCAAAAATTGGTGAGGAAAAAAATGAATCAATCGGCTCAAAAACAAATGAGTTTGATGCAGAGATTTTCAACAATTCAAACTCTTCAGCAAAGCCAAATTTGAATGTATTGCAGGCGGGAGAATTCCCCAGCCAGAACCAAAGCAATATTCCCAACACGAGCCTTGGCAGTTTTGGAGAAATTCCCCAGAACAGCACGGACAGCGCTGGCTCTGATGCACTGAAACACTCAGACGCATCCAGTGCTCCAGATCTTCCTGAGCTTCCTGACTCCACAGGAATACCTGAAATAACCACAAATAACAACTCAACTCCTGCTTTTAACAGCTCTCTGCCAATCCCTGACAACTCTTCCACTGTCTGCGATGAGTCCAGGGTTGGAAAAATATTTTTTGACCCGAACACTCTTCACTTTTACGGCTGTGACGGGGCAGAGTGGAAACAGCTGGACAACTAGTCCCTTTTAGAATAATAGTCCAGCTCTGCCATACTGTTCAGGGATTTTTTTGCATGCTCTGAAAGATTCAATATAGAATAAAGCCTGCTCCTTATAGTGCTGCACTTGTTGGCTGAAAATACCTCTGAAAAAACGTTTTTTATAATCTTTTCTGCAAGAACTTTTTTGTTTTGGTCGCTCATTGCTGAGATGCCTTCAAAGCCCATGCTTTTTATTTCCCTGGATGCAAGCGCCTCTCCCAGGCTTCCGAAATACTGGTTCAGCAGCAATGCAAGGTTTTGTGAAGCTTTATCCATTTTATACTTTCCATTTTGAAGAAAAAACCCTTAGCAGGTCTGTCTGGGTCACTATGCCTGCCAGCTTTTTGTTTTTCAGGAGCGGAAGCTTTTTTATTTTCTTCATGTTCATGACAAATGCTGCCTGGACATCACTCATGTCATGCCTGCCCACGACAGGGTTTTTTGTCATTACATCCTTTACCACCAATTTTTCTGCATCAAAGTTTTTTGCTGCAACAGAGTTAAGAACATCCCTTTCTGTTATTATGCCTATAACTTTCTGCTTTTCAACAACAACCACTGTCCCTATCCTGAATTTTTTCATAAGCTTTACTGCGTGCAGAACTCTTTTTTCCTTTGTGCACGTAACAACCTTTTTTGCCATAAACCTTGAAACAGGATATGCCATAAAAACCACCTCTGAATTTTGAAAACCTTACTGCTTAAAAATGAATTTGTCTATGAGCTTTTCAGCTTTTTTTCTTTTTTCCTGGTGTGATTTTAAAAAAGCATTGAGATTATCTATGAGAATCTGCTTGAGCTCTCCTGACAAGAGCTTTCCTGACTTGTAGTCCTGGTAGATTTTTTTCAGCTTTTCATCGTCTTCTTCAAAAAATGTCAGCCATTGATAAGGGATATCTATGTCCGGGTTGCCTCCTTTTTTCCTGTGCTCCTCGATTGTTGCCTGCCCGCCGGAAAATGCGTACTTGTTTATCTTGTTCTTTACAGTTTTTTCATCATCTGTAAGATAAATTGCTGTTCCTTCGCTGCTTGACAGCTTTCCATCCTTTTCCATTCCTGCAAGCCCTGGCAAGAACCTGCACTGGATGCTTGCAGGCTTGTAAAATCCAAGCTTGGGCATAACATCCCTTGAAACTCTGAAATGAGGATCCTGGTCTATTGCATGAGGAATAAGGCAGGCCATTTTTTTGTTTTTTAAAATACTTGGCAAAAATGCAGGGACTGCCTGCATCGCAGTATAGAATATCAGGCCGATGTTTGTATCATTGGTAAAACCAAACGTTGCCTTTGCAGTTGAAAAATTGATCTTTTTTGCAACCTTCACAGCCTCTTTGTACATTATGCCTGCATGCTTTGTGTCAATCAAGAAATGGGTTTTTTTCGGGTCAAAGCCCAATGCTATAACATCAAGCATGTTTTGGTGAAGGAATTCCTCAATCTCTTCAAAGCTTTTTTCCTTGAGCAAAAACTTTTCGTCATCAGTAAACTGGAACCACAATTCCAGATTCAGCTTTTCCTGAAGCCATTTTGTAAACATCCATACAACTGCGTGCCCCACGTGTATGGGCCCGCTTGGACCGCAGCCAGTGTAAAGAAATGCGTTTCCTTTTTCGCACTCATCCAGAAAGAATTTCAAGTCGCGGTGGGCAAAGAATATCTCTCTCCTGAGAAAGTGGTGGCGTTCTCCAGCCATCTTCTCAAGCCTTTCTATCAGCTCTTTGTCGAGTTTTGAAACTCCGAATTCCTTGATCAGCTTCCCGTAATCCACGCTGCCCTTCACTTCCCAGGGCGTAACGATTGTTTTCATGGCTTTCTGAGAATCTTTGGTGTTTAAAAAGTTTTAGAAATTGTGCAGGCTGTGCAAGGTGTAAGCTGATGCAAATTTGTGCAAAGTGTATTTGTTGCGAGGGATTTATCTGTTGAATTTATCATCAGAATGGATTATCTGTGCAGTGCACGGCACTGTCCTGCCGTAGCGGCAGGCAATAACCGGGCTTTGCCCGGCAATGCTCGCGCAGGGCGCGATAAAACCTGGCAGTGCATCTGCCAGATTTCTATTCTGATTAAAGAAAAGAGAAAAAACCTATTTCAGCTCTGTCTATTGTTTTTTAGTTTCTTCTTTTTATAATCTGTTGAAAAATGATTTTGCTTTGTGCTCACTGGACGACCTAGTTCTTTTTCAGCTCCAATTCTTGCGTTTCCTGCAACTTTTCCTCCCCTGTTTGCAACATCTTTGCTCTTATCAAAAGTGTTAGGCTTCTCTTTCTGAGAAATTTCAGTAGTCATGCGCTCCCCGAGCATTGTGAAGATTAACTCTAAGTCGGTCATGTGGTCTCTCAGGTTTGTTTTTGGTTCTTTTGATAAGTTTTTGAACTCTTTATATTCTGAAGGTGTCATGCCGAATGTTGCTTTTGAAATCTCTGCTGTAAGAATTGCAAAATCTCGTTTTGCTTCGATTCCTCTTTCTTTCCATTCATCAGTTAACTCCTGTCTTATTGATATTCCTCGAAGCCTTTTGTCAATCCATTCTTTTGGATAACCTTTTAATTCATAGTATTCCTTAATCCTGTTTTGTCCGAGCTCAGGATTCTCAATTTCATCTATTCGCTCTTTCCCAACTCTTGCAAGCCATCTCTTAAAAGGCTCAGCGTTCTTGCTAGGAATCGATTGGATAAGTCTAAAAGCATCTCGGGTGTTTCCTGCAAGAGTCTTTCTCTTTTTACCTGTTTCAGTAAGCATTTCTATATGGGGACAATTTGTCCCTAGATAGATTCCAAGTTCAGAATCTCTTTTTCGAAGCTTTTTAAGGTAATCAGTAGAATTAATACTGTCTGTAAGCACTTGCACTATGTCGACTAAAGAATAATACCACTCATCCCTAAACCAAACTCTTCGAATTTTTTTACTCTGAAACACAACAAGTTTTTTTTCTTCGTTCATTTATAAACAGAATAATTGCTGTTCTTTAAATAGTTTGAGTAAATATGTCCAGTGGAATATCCGGAATATTCATGGGTTTTTTTGCTCTGCTCAAGTCCTCAGCTTCCACCCTTTTCTGAATAAATGTATCAGCAGCACGAAAAGGACTGCTGAAATTATCAAGAGAAGAGGTATGCCTATTGCAAAGCTTCCTTCATGGTAGCCTATCATGCCGTACCTTGCGCCGTCTATCATGTAGAATATTGGGTTGAACTTTGCCAGAAACCTTATGCTTTCAGGAATCATACTTATGGAGAAAAATACACCTCCCAAAAACGTCAACGGCGTTATCAGGAAGTTAAGGAAAACGTTCAGCTGCTCCCACTTGTTTGCCCACAATCCCACAAATATCCCAAAGCAGGAGAATATAAAGCTGGAAAGCAGCACGTAAGCCAGCAGAACCCACATATTCACAACTATTATGTGGGCGAATATTATGGCTATGAGCAGAGTGCCTATCCCAAGCACAAACCCCCTTACCATTCCACCAAGTATGTAGGCCATCACCATCTGGAAGTATGACAGCGGGCTCACAAGCACGTCTTCAATGTTGCCTGCCCACCTTGCCATGAAAAGGCTTCCTGAAGGGTTCATGTAGGAGCCCATTATTATGTTCATAAGTATCAATCCTGGAACAAGGAACTGGATGTATGGGAATCCTTCTATCTCTTTTATCCTTGCGCCAAGAAATGCTCCAAAAATTACTATGTACAAGAATACTGACACCAAGGAAGGGATTACTGTGTTGTTTGGAACCTTGAAAAACCTCAGAGACTCTCTTTTCAAATGTGCATAAAAGCCTATCCAGTTCTTCATTTTTTGCCCTCTTTGTGTGTAAGCTTCAAAAATATTTCCTCCAATGATTCCTCCCTGCTCTTTACATTCAGTATTTCTGCATTGCTTTTTTGAAGGAAAGAAAAAATCTGCCTTGTTATGCCGTTGTTTTTCGTAAAGCTGAACACTGTTTCATTGTTTTTCTGGCTTTTCAGAAACGTTCTAAGCTCTTCAGGAATTTTTATCTGATTGCTTGTTATTATTGAGAGCTCTTTTTTGCCCAGCTTGTCCAGGATGTCCTTTTTTTTGCTCAGCTCAATTATTTTTCCATTGTTTACTATGCCTATCCTGTCTGCAAGCTGCTGCGCCTCTTCAATGTAATGAGTTGTCAAAAAAATTGTTATGCCTTCTTTGTTGATTTTCTGGATGTATTTCCACAGCTCTTTTCTTAGCTCAACATCCAGCCCTGCTGTGGGCTCATCAAGCATGAGTATTACTGGCTCATGAATCAGCGCCTTTGCAATGGAGAGCCTTCTCTTCATTCCTCCTGATAGCTTGTGGAATGTCTCTTTTCTTTTTTCATAGAGGTCGAACTTTTTCAGCATGTCATCTGCCCGCTTTGAAGCCTCTTTTTTTGGTATTCCAAAATAGCCTGCCTGGAATATGAGGATGTCCCTTATTGAGAAGAATCCGTCAAACTTGAACTCCTGGGGAGAAAGGCCTATCTGCATCCTTGCCTGCCTGTACTGCTCTACGACGTCAAAGCCATTGACGCGGATTTTTCCTTTTGTGATGTTGCTCAGCCCTGTGATGCAGCTTATGATCGTTGTTTTTCCTGCGCCGTTTGGTCCGAGAAATGCAAAGAACTCCCCTTTGGGTATTTTGAGGCTTACATTGTCGACCGCCTTGAGCTTTCCATAGAATTTTGTGAGGTTTGAAATGCTTATTGCATCCATTATTGCTGTTTTTTAACAATAGTTTAAAAAGTTTGTGGAGTTTCTGTTTGAGAAGTTTTGTTATGGATTTTTTTTGGAGTTATTCCACAAATTGTCAAAAACTACGTTGAATGCTTTGACAAAAATGTCGTCTTCTATTAGGAATCCTCTGGGCTGTTTTCCTATTGAGTACTCCAGATAAAGATATTTTCCCATTGTTCCCCAGACTGCTTCTGCGTCTTTATAAGGAATATATCTTACCAGAGTATGGGGCATTTTTGACCTTAGGATACCTATTTTTGACCCTGTGGGAAATATCATTCTTGTATTTATCTTCTTTTTTACTCTTTGGAGGTGCCATTCGTGAAAGTATCCCAGCATGGGGTTGTGTTCCGGATCCCTTCTCAGAAAGGTTCTTGCCAGGTCTTTTTCTGTGGATTCTTCCAGCATCTCTGTCCATAATGACTTTAACCCTGAGATTCCTTCAAAATACTTGTATCTTGAATAGGGCTCTTTCTGGATGACCCTTTTTTTAAGGTTTTGTATGAGGCCCATGAGCTCTTGCTCTTCTTTTTTGAGGCTCTGCTCTTTCTGCTTGAACAGCTCCTGCAATGCTTCAGGAGGGCTGGGCATGAATACTTTGATGTTGTTTTGAAGCCTGTAAGACGCCAGGCCTTTCTCTATCAGGCTTTGCAGCACCTTGTAAATGTTGGAGCTGGCAACTTTTGCCTGTTTGCATAGTATTCCTGTTTGTGCTTCTTCCAGTTCCAGAAGGGCAAGGTATGTTCTGCTTTCCATAGGGCTTAGGTCTATGCCTGCCATTATTTCCTGAATATTATTCATACTACTATATTATATAGTAGCAAATATTTATATATTTCGCTTTCCTAGTTACTACTGAAAGGTAATTAAAAGAAAGATGAAAAAAAGAGGTGAAACAAAATGAAAAACAAAATTGCCACAAAAAAGGCCGGAAATCTTGAAGTAGAGATTTTTCAAGAGGATATTTATAGCAGAAACTCATCTATTGATACAACTACAGGAGGAGTAGGTGTTAAGTTAGAAGCTATTCTTAAGGCCAAAAATAACTCATTTACACTTTTTGAAGGACAGGTCAGGGGAACTGGAAGATATGGAGATGACTTTGCTCATTGGTATAGCCAAATTTCAGATATCAAAGAGCAAGATGGAAATATGTATGTGACATTAGAATCAGGCACTTATAAGGATACTTATGAAGTTTCTCCTGAATCTGGAACTGTTAAGCTTCATGACCATATAAATTTAGAAAGTGAAAGAAGACAAAAAAAAGTTGAGGAAATAGAAAACAAAATGAAAGGTAAACCATTAGAAGAAATCTTAGATAATTTAGGTATAATTCTGGAAGAGAAGTATGAAGGATATAATTGTAAGAAACCAAAAGTTTATACAGGAGCAATTGATAAAGAAGCAAACATAGGAATATTAGTTATGGCAACATATCATTCTGGATATGATCCTATGGTTGATAAGCTTGCTCTCTTTAAAGTTAAACCAGATGGATCATATATTAGATTAAAAACTCTGGATTTGCCAGAATACAAAAGGCCAAAATATACACTAACAGAGTTCAGGAAACAAGAATTAAAAGTTTCGAATGGAATAGTATATTTGAAAGGAACTATAGAACAGTACGATTACCAAAGAAGTCGAACAAATGAATTGGATATTATTGAAAAAACCTATGATTTAAGAGGTGAAAAAGAAAATGACTAATATAAAAAACATACTCTATGTAGATGACGAATTGCTGTATAGAACATGCTTTGAAGTAGGATTAAGAAATTATATTGCCAAAACTAATTCAAAATTAGATCTTGCTGACAGTAGAGAATCAGCCCTTGAACTTATAGCAAAAAACGATTACGATATTGTCTTTAGTGATGGATGTCTGACTAGTGAAGGGCATGGTGACGAGAGCGATGAAAACTATAAAGGAGTTGATGTTGTTAAGGCAGCAAAATTAAAGAAAATTTATACTGTTGGGCTTTCATCCCAGCCAGAGAGATTTTTAAGACTTGCAGGAGACAATCTTGATATCAACCACCAAAAACCATATGATTTGAACACTTTAAAATATATTATTGAGCAAAAACCAAATAAAAATCAGTTCGAGGCATATTTAGAAGATAAAAGCTAATTTTTTTTATTAGCAGAATGCAATACGTAGAAAATATATTTGAATAAAAATAAACTTTATAAACGTAAAGATAGATTAGAGTTCATGCTCAAAAAGGTTAAATCTTTGTTTGATTATAACTATTTGCCTGACTTGAAAGCTATCAACAGACAATGGCGAACTGTTGTGAATGCCATCGGCGAAATAGAAAAAAAGGCAGGGAGCAGAGAGTTCATTGAACTATTTAGCATGATTAGCTTTGGACATAATATTTCAAAGCATGATCTTGAATTCCTCCACTTTAATTCAGGCAATGTTTTTTTGAAGGCTTTTTTAAGCCAGGAAATAAAAAATCAGGATGACGTAAGGCATGTTCTTAGAGGAATAGGAATGTATGGCCTGGACTGCCAGTCTTATTATGGATGGATCAAGCTTCTTTCAGACATAAAATCCATTTTTAAAGAAAACAGAATAATTCCCGAGCTTGAAAAAAGCCTGAACAATTTTAACGATTATTACAAAAACACGCTTCAGCATTCAGCTAATCTGATTTATGGCTATACAAAGCCAAAAGAATTCTGGAAGGCCAGCAGAGGATTTTTTGAGTCACTTTCCGCAAAATGCTTGAATTACAAAAAAAAATTTGTGGAAAAAATTCCTGAAATTCTTGTGCCTGTTTTGCTGAAGCACCAAAAAATTTCAGAAAAGCTCCAGGATTACCCTGAAATCAGCCAAGCATTTTACAGGAAGAAAAACATCGAAGAAAATCTTCCTAAAATTATTAATAAGGACATACGCACCCTTGAACGGAAAAATATTCTTAAGCGATTTAGCAATGTTTTAAAGGTTCTCGAAAAAAGAAAGGCTGGTGCAGAAATTCTGCAAAAAGAAATGAATGAAACTTATACCCGAGAATACTTAAACAGTAGAAACTTTGTCAGCAAATTTGAATTATTCTTTACTAAATACGAACAAAGAATTCAAAAACTTAATGACAGTATAAAAAATTTAAGGGAATTTCATAATGCAATAGAAAATGATGACCAGCAGAAAATCTATGAATTTGCCAAAACTCGTGGCTTGGAAGAATTAGATGAAGATTTGGGAATTCCTTTGCCTCCTGGAAACAAGATTTATGCATATTCAGGAATTTCTGCAAATCGCCACAATATTGGGGGCATAGCCAGGAGGGGAGGACGGCTCGAGCCTTCTCACTACGCAGGAATTATTGAAAGCATATTCAGACAAGGGATGAGGCCCTCAGCGAGAGCTGATGGATATATGTATTGGGGAAAGAACATATATTTTTACCCAAAATTTCATCAGAGTTATGGTGAATGCGTGGCTATTTTTTCTGTTGACAAATATTGTGTTTTTTTAGAACAAGGAGGAAAAAAGCTTGAACACTATATATTAACAAACCACAACATTCCACCTAAAGAAGTAGTGCTTGCATTTCATATAGATGTTTTCTATAAGGTTATAGGTAAAAATAGGGAGTATAGTCAGACACACTATGAAAGAAACTACTATATTTCCTTGTTTTCAGAGCTTGAAAAACTGAAAGTGAAATACTATTTTTTTGATACAAATACTAACAAAATACTTGATTTGCAGAATGACTCAAACTTCCAGAACGCTATAAATCCGAAGTATAGAAAGGTTGCTTAAACTGAAGCCGCAAAAAATTGTCTTGTTTAATGATCTAATTTCAATTCTTCATTTCTCACTTCTTCACGCCAATTGTGCTGGGCGCTTTTCTTCCAACGCATGGCCCGTTCACAATTTTAAATCCTAATTCCCTCAGTGTATCCCTGAATGTTTTTGCGCAGCTGTATGTTGTGAGCGCTGCACCGCTCTTCATTGAATCCTTCACTTTTCTGAGCGTTTCAATGCTCCACATTTCCGGGTGCTTTTTTGGGCTGAAAGGGTCGAAAAGCACCGCATCAAAATTCTGCATGCCTTTGATGCTCTGCAGTGCGTCATCCAGAATGATTGTCAGGCTAACTATGGTTCCTTTGAACATGAACTCTTTTGTAAAATGGCTTTTTTTGCTTGTCTTCTCAAATTCAAAAAAATCCTTGATAAACTCTTTTATTATTTCATAGGATTCAAGCTTTGAGTCTATCTCAGCTATTTTTTCCAGAATTACAGAATCATTCTCCAGCCCTACAAAATAAATCTTTTCAAATTTTCCGCCAAAAACATCCATAAACGCTGCTGTATTATACCCCAAGCCATAGCAGAAATCCATAATCTTGACTATTTTTCTCTGCTTTAGATAATCCTGAAACGGCTGTGCAAATTTCTTTACTGCTTCCTCTTCTGCGCCAGAGGTTGAGTGGTAGTGCTCCTGATACTTTTCATTGAAAAAAGTTGAGGAATTGTCTTTTGTTGTGATTTTCTGCATTGCTAAAAAGATTTTTGCCCAAGTTTAAAAAAATTATCTTTCTGCCAGTCTATTGACTGGTGGGAAGACTAATTTGGAAAGATTGAGGAAGCAATCTGACAGTTTGGTCTAAAAAGCAAAAAACAGCGCAATTGCAAACACCAGAAAGTGCATCCTGCACACTAAAAGTGTTTTGGCGAACCCTGGAAACTCTTTCCATGCAGGTATTTTGCCTTGCTTTTTATTATGCACAAACAGCGCTGCTTCTGCGTGGCTGAAGAACATTGCAAGGATGCTTGCTGCTGCCAAAAGCCCTGCTGATTTAGACGATGCTGCCAAAAGTATTCCCAATAGTGCATATTCTGCAAAGCTGAGATTTTTTTTTCTGAAAAAATAAAGCCATGCGCAGACTATTATAACCGCTATTATTCCATAAATATAAAGCTCATAATATACAAACACAAGCGCGGTTATCACCACAAGCAAAACCCTTTTTAGCCACTCAAAATATGTTTTGCCTGCTTTGATCTCCTCTTTTGCGACAAACGCAACTATGAGTCCTGTTATCAGGCCCAGAAAGCTCACAATTGCTATTATGAAGTATTGCCAAAATTCCATTAAGAAACAGTCTTTTGGGGCTTTTTTATAAATGTTATGGTATTGTGCTGTTGCATGGAGTATTGTCAATTGTTATGCTATCTCCTCCAACTCCAACAAACGTTCCGTTTATGGGCACAATCCTTCCGTTTTCATCCTCTATGTATATGCAGAAGTCCTTGCTCACTCCCATGATTCTCTTCAGTTCCTGGTAGTCCTCCTGGCTGAGCTCTACCAGCTTTTCCTCATTGATTTTGCCGTCAAAAACAATAGCAGACTGTGGGTTTCCTGAGTTTGCATCGAGCTTTATCATGATTTCATCTGCACTCCCCTCAAGCTCCCTGCTCGATACCCCCTTATCGTTGGAGAAAATTGCGTAAAATGCTATAAGGACGAGTATAAATATTCCTGCAGCCAGTATAAGATCCAGTGACCAGGTCTGGCCTCCCCCTTTTTTTGCTGACATGCCATTGTTTATAACAAGCCAGTATATAAAATTTTTGAAAAGATTTAAAAACAGGCTTTGTTAAAAGGGTTTATGCCTTTGGATGAAGAACTTGAAGGGATTGTTGAGCTCATGGAAAAGGAAGCAGCAAAAGGCTTCAGCTTAAAAAAGATCTCTGCATCCCTTGAAAAGCAGGGCTTTGACCCTGAAAAGATTAAAAGGGCTGCAATGATCGCAGGCTATGACTTTGAGCAGCCAACGCTTTGGAAAAAGATATTTTTTGCTCCAACAGGAAAAAATTCAAAGCCAGTAATTGCCTTTTCAGCAGTATACTTTGTATTTCTTTTAATACTCTTCCTCGCCATGAATTCGCTGCTAAAGGCTTATATTTCAATTTCATTCAGTTTTTGGAGTTCGCTGGCGCTTTTCCTGTTGTTTCTGGTTCTGGGAGTTGCAGGATATATTGCTTCAGCCTTTGTGATGCACTTCTGCGCCATGATTTTTGTCAAGGACAAGTCTGCAAACAACCTAAGGACTGCACTATGGCTTCTGCTGATCTCGTTCACAGCGAGCATCTATTTTATGCTTGTGATGTATTTTCTTGTGCATTCAAAAAATCCAGTAATTCTTATACTTGTGAGCTACCTTGTCATGTTTGTCTTTAACATTGCGCTCATAGGGTTTATGTACAAGATAAACATTGGAAAAGCATTTCTTTTATCCCTTATATTTTCAATAGCACTCAACGTGGTCAGCACTGTTGCATCTTTCTTGTTCTGGCTTTTTGTGCTGGCAATTTTTGGGGTGCAATTCATTGCAGGCCCTGTTTTTTTCTGAAAGAAAAGCTTACCAGTGCATACTTTTCTTTTTCGTCTGTATTTTCAATACTGGACAATATTCCAGCATCTTCAAGCTCAAACCTGAAGTCATCAAAATAGTCGTGGAACCCGCAGGTAAAGCACATATGCCCTGAAAACTTTACCTTAAATGAGCTGTGTTTTTCATCAAACTCAACTAGTTCTGCATTTGCCTCTATTCCTTTGTACTTGTTGAAGGCCGCAACTGCTTTTTGGATTTTTTGCTCAGAACTCATTTTGAAAAATGCGGGGGGTGGGAATTTCATTGATTTCAACTTTGAACCCACGAACCCACTAAGGGACAGGATGTCTCACAGTACAGTCGCTGCTTGTCAATAGGAGTCTTAAGTCCTGCGCATTTAACCAGGCTTTGCTACCCCCGCATACATCAAAAGAAAAGCGTTTTGTTTATAAATTTAATCAATAAAAATGCTATGTCCTGAATGTCTTTTTTGCCATTCCTGCGAAGCCTTTCACTTCATTTATCGCTACACTCCAGAGAGTTGGCTCCTTCGGAGATGGAGTGTACACTCACTCATTCATTACTAGG
>JBFYMA010000030.1:0-16003 GCA_041305085.1 Nanobdellota archaeon
AAAAAGCTCAGAGAAAAAAAAGAGCAGTATTTCACTGGATTTCCAGAGCTGAAGAAATTCTTCAACGAGCTGATAGAGTATGCCAAGGAAAAGAAGATAATCTCAGAAGAAGAAAGCTAATTTTCCTCAATTATTTTTTCCATTGCTCTTTCAAGCTTGGCGCTCATGTTATAGCCTTTGCTCCTGCAGTATTTTCTGAATCTGGAAGCTATGGACTTGTCAATAGTAAAATTAAGCCTTGCCTTTGTTTCGAGTTTTTTCGTTGTCTCAAACTCTATAAGGCTGTCAAAAAATTCCTTGTCCCTTTTTGCAATCTTTTTTGCAAGCTTAACTAGTTCTGATGGCATCTTTAATCAAATCATCTATTTTTTTTATGCTGGTTATGTTCTTTAGCAGTACTTTTTTTACAAATTTGCCTATTTGCTCATCATTTGACTTGTACTTTTTGTGTTCAATCATGGTTTTTATCAGCAGTGCTGCTGTTCTCTTATTTCCATCTTCAAAAACATGATCAATGAGTATAGCTCTCACAACCCATGCCAGTGCTTTTGTCCAGTTTTCTGATTTTTTTGCATAGCTTAGCGCAAATTCAAGGCTTGGCTCATTGTGAATGTTTGTTTCCTCAAACAATTTATTCATAGCAATTATATCTTTTTTTGTAAAATGAAATTCCATTTTTTATACACATTTGTGTGTATAGATATCAGCATATTTAAATTTTTTGTTTTTTTGGGCTCTGTAGAAAATCTCGCCAAAGGCGAGTTTTTGCCGAGTTCGCCTCCCACTCTGATAGGATGAATGTGCTCGTCCCCGAAGGGGCCAACCCCCCACTCGCACTCGTATGCATTACTTGAAAGGGCTCACAAAGAGGCAAAAAAGACATTTTCTACAGAGCCGTTTTTTTGAAAAAAAAAGTGAGCCCGGCGAGAATTTCAGAACAATACTTTTCCTTTGAACTCGCGACCACTCGATTATCAGTTTTGCCATCTGTTGCAATAACAACAGGTTCGAGCACTCCATTGCCCCAACACGCTCGTGGGGGAGTAGTCCAGGCTAAGCTACGGGCTCAACGCCCCCGCCCGGGATCGAACCGGGGACCTCATGGTTACTTACCGCACTTGTTCGGTAAGTCCCGAACGTTAGTGAGGATAACAGCCATGCGCTCTACCGCTAAGCTACAGGGGCATATTTTCAAGGGCTTGGGCCTGGAAAGGCACAACCCTTACTTTGGGTGCGGCCTTTTGTAAAGGACGCAGCCTCAGGGGCACGATAGATAATCCAAGAACTAATAGTTTATTTATAAATATTTAGTCTTTTTACTGTATTTAAAAATTACTCAAAAACGCAGCACCAGGTATAATTTATACCCAATAAATGTATAATATATACCACAAACTTTTTATATAAGATATTCATATAAGGTATAATATATACCATAAGATGGTTAAAAAAGCACCATGACATCAATAGAAGAGCACAAAAGGAAAATAAAAGAGCACAATGAAGAGTTGGACGAGGCCATAGATAAAGGAGTAGAAAACAGGGCAGCCACAATAGGGTTTCATTGCAGTGCGTGCTCTCTTCAGATTTTGGAGCTTTATCTTCATGCAGCAAAAAAAATACCAACAGGAAAAATATTAAAGCATGAGTGGTTTAAGAAGCCTACAGTTGGCCAAAAAAAAGAGGCTCTGGCAGACAGAAAAGTAGGAGTTATTTTTTAAGACAAAGAAAAAATTTATTCCCTGCTTTACACAATTGAAGAAAAAAGAAATAATCTTATCTATGGAAAATCAGGAAAAAAAGATATTGAAGAAATTCTGGAAGCGTTCAATGAACTAAGAACAATCCTTATGCAAAAAATAAAAAAAGAAGGTGTTGAACTTGAAAAAATATGATGCAATAGCATATGCACAAAGCTTTTTGTCTTTTGCCACAAGAAAAGGCTTTTTGAAGAACAATATAAAAGAGATAATACTGTTTGGTTCTGCGCTGAGGGATGAACTTGACAAAAAAAGTGATATAGACTTGTTTGTAAATGCAGAAAAAGATTTGCCAAAAATTCAACAAATAATCAAAGAGATGGAAAGTGCATTCTATAAAACAAAAGAATTCAAAGAATGGGGCTACAGGGGAATACAAAACAAAATAAGCATCATTGTTGGAGACTTAAAAAACTGGAAGCTGCAGTCATCAATAAAAAGCGAAGGCATAATACTTTACTCAAAATACAAAGAAAGCCCTTCTGGGCTGGAAAACTATCACCTTATACATTTTAATCCCATAAAGAACATCGCAAAAAGAAACAAAGTAATAAGAAAATTATATGGCAGAGCAGAAAAAGACCAGAATTATTCTGGAATGATAAAGCAAAGCTCAGGACAAGAGCTTGACTCAAAAAACTTCATTGTTCCAGCTGAAAAAAGCAGCGAAATAATATCTTTCCTAAACGATGAAAAAGTAAGCTATACAATAAGAGAGGTTTGGGTTGAAAAATTATAACAAAAAAAAACTATGCCCTGGATTTTTTCTTCTCCAAAGGCACTATCTGCACGCCTGAAACATCGCTCATTACATTCACAAGGTTGCTCTTGCTGTCAATCACGAACTTGCTGGCATTTTTCAGGGATTCCTGGGTGACTTCAAGCTTTTTATAGATCTGTGCATCATTCCTGAAATATTTGTTAAGGGCATCATTTACCAGCTTGATCTGTTCAGCCTTTGCCTGGGCCACATTGATTATTGCCTGGGCTTCTCCCTCAGCCTTAAGGATTTCTCCCTGCCTAAACCCTTCAGACCGCTTTATCTCTGCCCTTCTTTCACCGTCAGCCTTTGTCTCTGTGGCTGTTGCAAGATCCATGGCTGCGATCTTTTCCTGCTCTGCCTTTACAACCTTGTTCATGGCTTCCTGGACGTCCTGGGGAGGCTCAATCTTCTGAATCTCAACCCTCAGCACCTCAACGCCGTATGAGTCTGTCTCCTTGTCCAGAACAGTCTCAACCTTGCTGTTTATCTCGTCCCTATTCTCGTTTGCCTCTGTAAGGGTCATTTTTCCAATCACTGCCCTTAATGTTGTCCTTGCAAGGCTTGTAAGCTGTGCTTCATGATCATCCACATTATAAGTAGCCTTTTTTACGTCTTTTATCTTGTAATATACAACTGCGTCAACAATCGCGTTCAGCTTGTCCTTTGTGATAACAGTCTGGGGCTGGACATCCACCATCTGCTCTGTAATGTTTACCTTGGTAAGCTTCTGGGCAAAAGGAATAATCCATGTAAGCCCCTGCTCCACAGTGTTTACATATTTTCCAAAAAATTCCACAAGCCCTTTTTCTATGGGCCTCACAATCCTGAAGCCTGCAAAAAAGAACACAACTGCAATTATTATTATAAGCCAAGTCAAAAACGCCATTCTGAATCACCCCTTTTTAGAGAGAGTGGGATTGCCCGATGTTTATAAAGGTTTTTAATCGCTTCAAGCAAAAAAGACAGTTAACTCAGCCCACCAAACCTTTTATAAATAACAGGCTTCTTCTTGAATATATGGAAGACAATCCTATAATAATGTTGGAAACAGTCGGGCAGCTGGAAGAGCTATTGGAACAGAGCAGTACAAAGACAGTTTTTTTGTTCAAAAACAGCACACAATGCGGCATAAGCGCCAAAGCCAAACAGGATTTCCAGACTTTTGTGGTAAAGCATGAAGAAAACAAGGATTTTGTTTTTGCAATAGTTGACGTGATAGAGCACAGGGATGTTTCAGACAGGATAGAGGAGCTTCTGGAAGTAGAGCACGAAAGTCCGCAGCTTATAATAGTAAAAAAAGGAAAACAGGTTTTCAACACAAGCCACTGGGACATAACACTTGAAAGAATTGAGGAGAATGTTTCTGAATAATCATCTGATCTGAACAATAAATGATATGAATAGCGTAATACATTATATGCATAATTCTTTTATTGAGCCAGTATAAGCCGGGCTTTGCCCTGGTTTAACCAGCCGAAGGCTGGCATTAACTGGTTCAATGAAGCAATACAGCACAAAATATAACACAATCAGCACATTATATATCATACACACAACAAGACCGCACAGGATTCATATTACTAACACTTGGATTCTATTCACACTGGCCAATCCACCCAACCATTTATAAACAACAAATTATTACTTGCGGGGATGAAAAAGAGCATTGATGTTGAAGTGCTGTATTCTGATGCTGTGTCAAACATTGCTCTTGACACTATTAACATAAAAAAGCAGGCGCTTGTGTTTGTGAACTCCAAGAGAGGTGCAGAAGCCCAGGCCGAGAGAATCGCTTCAAAAATAAAAAACACGAGCAGTGAGCTGGAGGAATTGTCACAAAAAGCTCTCAAAGCTCTTCCTCAGCCCACAAAGCAGTGCAAACGCCTTCATGCATGCCTGAAAAAAGGAATTGCATTCCACCACGCAGGCCTTCACTTAAAGCAGCGCGACCTAATAGAAGATGAGTTCAGAAATGGCAGCATAAAAATAATCTGCGCAACCCCCACCCTGGCTATGGGCATAAATTTGCCGAGCTTTAGAACAATAGTGCGAGACCTCAAAAGGTATGGCTTTAGAGGCTATACTCCAATTCCTGTTCTTGAATACATGCAGTTCATAGGAAGAAGTGGAAGGCCTGACTTCAACGATGAATACGGAGAAGCAATAACAATTGCAGAGACAGAAGAATCCAAAAAGCAGATAATAAAAACCTACATCAAGGGTGTTCCTGAAGAGCTCAGCTCAAAGCTCGCACTCGAGCCAATACTCAGGACTTACATCCTGAGCCTGATAGCAGCAGAGTTCTGCAGCTCAAAAACTGCACTCACAAATTTTTTTGAAAAAACATTTTACGGCCACCAATACGGCAGCATACAAGGCCTCCAGCAAATAATAGACAAGATTCTTTACCTGCTGGAAGAATGGGAATTCATCAGGCCGATAAACAGCCAGGATTTTGTGTCTGCAGGAGAAGAAAGCAGTGAAAAGCTTGAGGCAACACCTGTAGGAAAAAGGGTTTCTGAGCTATACCTGGATCCTTACACTGCCCAAACTCTGATACAGGGATTGAGAAAAGCAACTTCACTGAAAACAAACGAATTCTCTTTCCTTCATTTATTCTCAAGCTGCCTTGAGCTCAGGCCACTATTAAATGTAAAAATGTCTGAATATGATGAAGTTGCAGAAAAAACCTCAATGCAGGCTTTTCTCACAGAAGAGCCAGACGAGTACAGCGAGGAATACGACGAGTTCCTGAACACAGTAAAGACTGCAATGTTCTTTGAGCACTGGATAAATGAGAAAACAGAAGAGTTTCTGCTGGAAAATTATAACATAAGGCCAGGAGAAATACATGCCAAGCTGAACATCGCAGACTGGCTTCTTTACAGCTGCCAGGAGTTGTGCAGGCTCCTGAAATTCCAGCAAGTGTACAAAAATCTGTCAAAGCTCAGAACCAGGGTAAAGAATGGCGCAAAAGAAGAGCTCTTGCCATTGCTAAAGCTAAAAAACATCGGCAGGGTAAGGGCAAGAATCCTTTACAGGAACAGCATCAGGGGAATTGAGGAAATAAAGAAGGCAGATTTTGCTTTTTTGGCACAGCTTATTGGAAAAAGCATTGCGCTGGATGTGAAAAAGCAGGTTGGCCAGGATTTTAGCAAAGAAAAGATAGAAGTAAAGCCCAACAAGAGAAAAGGCCAGATGAATTTGGGGGATTACTGAAATGAACTTTCAACTGCACAGTTTGGATACTACTCCACAATCCACCAGCCGCTCCAATAAACAACCCTGACTTTCTGGTCTATTGAGTGCTTTTTTTTCAGAGTCCTGTTCCTGACTTCAGCGCTTTGGTAGCTGTCAGGATCAATTATTTCTATTGATGGATAAACTTTTGTTATTCTGGTCTCCTGCTTTTCAAGCACTTCATGGTCTTTGTAAGGAAAGCTTGTTTTTTTGCCTGAAAAATCCTCTGCATTTATCCTTTGCTGGACGCTGTTTACCCTGTAGAGCCTGTCATTAACAACTATCACATCATTTTTTTTGATTATTGGAAGCTCCAGAAGTGTTGTCAGCCTGTAGAGCTCTTTTCCTGTCTGCCTGCTTTTGCTGAAAAGCTTTGGGTTAAGGGATATTATTCCTCCAAATTCTTTCTGGAGCTTTACTGCCAGCCTTTTCATATATGTCTGGTCTGTTAAAAAGAAATCTGCATTTTTGCCTTCAACAATCTCTTTTGTTATAAACACCCCTTTTTGTTTTTGCTTTGAAATTTCACTGTGAATAAAGTCAACAATTTGCTGGCTTGAGTTTCTTATCTGAAGGACTCCTTCAAAGTACTTGCTTTTTTGTTTGGCAAGCTTAGAGGAAAGAGTTACTTCTATCTCAAGAACCTCTTTTTTTCCGTTCTTCTCTACTCTGCACTTTTTCTTGACTCCTGGATTTAAGACCAGATCCTTTATTCCGAGCTCTTCAGGTGTTTTTCCAAAGAGCTGCATAAACAATCCATCTAATTCAGCAAACTTCTTCCATTTGTTTTTCCAAAAATACATTCCTGAAGGGCATATTTTGAGCTTCATTCTGTGCTGTAAATTCCTTTTATTTAAATAACTGCCTTTCCAAAATATTTATAAATAACTTAACTAAATTATATAACTTATTTTACTTACGTAAGTTATTTAAATGCAGGTTACCAAAAAGCAGCAAAGAAGCACATCAAAAAAATGGCAAACATAAACATTGCAATACCAGAAGAAATTCACAAAAAACTCAAGATCAACTCGATACACGAAGAGCTCACTCTTAAAGAATATATAATAAGGGCCTTTGATAGGGAAACAAGCCAAAAATAGGCTTCATAGAATTAAAAAAAGAATGGATAAAAAAACTGTAAACATAAACATAGAAATACCTGGGCAAATCCACAAAAGGATGAAGCTGGAAGCAGTAAAAAAGAATATCACCCTAAAAGAGCTAATGCTAGATATACTGAAAAAAAAGGCAGAATCCAGAAAATGAATAAAACAGCCAAAAAAACAGCAGTATCCACAATTTTTCTAATCATAAGCATAATAATATTTTCATCACAAATTCTTGCGCTCAACATTGAAAGCGTACAGATAACCAACTCAAACGTTACGACAACCAGCAACATAATATGCGAGTTCAACATAACAGGCACAGGAAACCTTGATGCAAACTACACCTGGTACAATAGCTCAGCAATAGCGTTGCAGGGAACAAAAACAGATGTTCTCTCTGGAGAAGCAGCAAGCGTAACCCTTCCAAGCACATACACCAGAAAAGGCGAAACCTGGAAGTGCGGAATAATAGGAATAAACCAGACTGCCAGCACTGCCCAAACAAACTCTTCAGCAGTAACTATAAACAACTCCCTGCCTGTGATTACTTTTCCGATAGCAGAGCAGGCTGTTTATGAGGACATGACATTCCAGATAACAGCAACTGCCACAGATGCAGACGGTGATGCAATAGAAAGGTGGCTGAGCGACGACCTTAATTCCTCATTATATCCAAATGACGGGCTCCAGGACATAATAAACAGGAACACAGGAGTTATAACAATACTTGTTGACTATGACCAGATAGGAAACCACACAATTTCCTTGTTCGCGAGGGACAACTCAGAGTGGGGCGGAAGGGATGTTGTATTTGAAGTTCTGCCAACAAACGATGCTCCTGTATTCAGCAACCTTGCAGACCAGGATGCAACCCAGGGAGAAATCTTCAGCTATACATTAAGCGCAACAGACCAGGACAACACAACACTCAACTTCACTTATTACTCTGACAATTCAAATATCCTCATGGCAGCCAACACAAACACAAGTGTAAACTTTGCGTTCAGCGGAGGCACTCCTGAATACGCTGACAGGGGAAACTGGACTGTCTATGTGAATGTGAGCGACGGCATAAATACAACACAAGGAAGCTTTGTGATAGAAGTCACTTCTGTAAATGTTCCCCCTGTTCTTGAATTTATACCAATGTACAATCTGTCACAGGGAGAGAATCTGGTTTTTTACATAAACGCCTCTGATCTGGATGATGAAGACACATTAAATTTCAGCGTAAACAACAGCCTGTATTCATTAACTGTCCTAAATTCAAGCAATGAAAATGCAACAGCAATAATCAACATCAGCCCGACAAACAACTCCCATGTAATATACAGAAATATAACAATAACAGTTACAGACGGAGAAGACTCAGATTTCCAGATAGTATTCATAAACATCACCAACATTAATGATGCCCCAATTATTTATACTGAAAGCTACAACCAGAACAACACCCCTCAAAATGTTGACACAGGGCTCAATGTCTATACTTACAACCTTACAGCATACGCATACACAGTATTCAGATATTATATAAACGCAACAGATCCTGACATAGAAACCTATCAGGGGGACTCCATACTTTTTTCCAGCAGTGACCCTGACTTTCCAATAAACATTTCAACCGGAGAAATAAACTTTACAAAAAATGAGAGCTGGATAGGAAACCATTCTGTAAACATAACAGTGGCAGACCTTGCAGGGCTAAACACCAGCATAACAATAAACATCACTATAGAAAACAACACCTTGCCATATTTCCTGCATATACTGCCAACACTTAACTGCTCAGAGGATGTTGCATGCATATTTGATATAAATGCAACAGATGATGATGGCGACAACCTGACATATTCAATAAATACTAGCTTTGCTTTAATAAACAGCACAACAGGCTTTATAAGCTTCACTCCCAACCAAAGCCTTATCGGAAACTACAGCATAAAAATAACAGTGCTTGACCAAAAAGGCGCCCCTCTGTATGGATACTTTAACCTCACAATCAACAACACAAACGATGCGCCTGTATTCAGCACAATAAACCTGCCTTCGATGGTAGAAGGCCACAGGTTCACCTATATTGTATCAGCAGAAGATGAAGATTTAAGCCTGCCTTCTTACCTGCAGTACGACAGCCTGAGCTATTATGCATTCAATTATACAAACATATCTGTATTCAACATAAGCATTTCAGGCCTGATAAACTTCACACCTGACTCTTCTCATGTTGGAAACCACACATATAACTTCACAGTGAATGACTCTATGGGCGCATTTGACAGCGTGCTGGTAAACTTTACAGTTTATCCCAGGTCTGACCCTCCAAACATAACCCAGATATATCCTTATGGAACTCCTGTAAGCCAGTCAATAGTCTATGCATGGAGAAACAAGTCGAGTTTTCCAAATAACATCACAATACTCAATAATGTGACAGAGAACAAGACAATAACATTCAACCATACCAGTGTTGATGACAAGACAGCAATGGAAAACCTCACATTTGAATGGTATCTTGACGGAACAAAGCTGAACTCTTCAAGCCTTGGAACAGGAAACAAAAGCATGACCAAATATTTTGACTTTTTCAGTGCAGGAACCCATATAGCAAGGGTTGTTGTGTTTGATGATATGTACGAGAATTCCAGCTTTAACTGGACAATAAACATCACCAATGTGAACCGGCCACCAAAGCTTTACAACCAGCCAGCCAACCTCACAATAGACCAGACAACCACAATCCCTTATTATTTCAGTGACGACTATGACACAATAATTATAGACCCTGACGACGACATTAACAGCAACGGACAGCTGGACAGAGGAGCTGGCAACAATGAGACAAATACCCTAAACTATTCAATTACAGGCTGCACATCAAACGCAGACCTTGAAATAATCAACACAGACACATTAAGGGTTGTTCCCCAGCTTATTGGCTATTGCTTTGCCCAGGTCACAGTGACAGACCAATACGGATTGACTGTACAGTCAGACTTTATACTCATAAACATAACAAATGTTCCTGAACAGGAAGAAGTGACAATAACCAGCGGAGGCGGGGGAAGCTCCACAGAAACAGTTGTTGTACCTATACCTGAAGAGGTTGAAGTTCCATTTCCCCTTGAAATCGTAATTCCGAACGTGATAACCATTTATGACAATGAAACCATCAGCATCCCAATAAGAATAAAGAACAACTGGGATGAAACACTTTACGGAATAACCCTTGATGCTCTGTTTAACACATCTGCAAATATCTCCTACCAGTTTGTGCAGAGCTTTTTTCCAGAAATTTCTCCCCTGGGCACAATTGACACAAGCGTTACCTTCTGGAACTACAGGCTGGGAGAGAACTTTGAAGTCAATATAGTGGCAAATGTTACCCAGCCTGAATACAACGACTCTGCAACAGTGCTGATCAACTCTTTGGAGCAGAGAAGCAAAGGAGAGCAGGTTCAGATAAAAGTGACCTATGCAAGGGACCTTCTGGACAATAATCCTGAATGCCAGGAGCTCAACGAAATACTCGGCCAGGCAGTAGGCGAGATGGGAAAGAAAAACTACGCAAAAGCAGAAGAGCTGGTTGATGCGGTAATACAGGGATGCAAATACCTTATACAAAAGCAGAAAGAAAAAGAAAGTAATACAGAAACCCCAAAAGACTGGAGAACATTTTTCCTGTTTGGAAACGAGTATCCGACAGTTGCGCTTATAGCAATAGGCCTCATACTTATCGTTCTTATAAGCATAGGCGTTTTTTCAAGGATTAAAAAAGAGAAAAGAGAAAGGCCTGAAGGGAAAAAGATAGAATATTAAAATGGCTTCTTCAGAAAGATTTTTTGCAAAAAGTGCAGCCTATTTTTTTGAAAGCTGCGAATAAAGCTGATTGACTTTTAAAAAGTACTGATGCTTTTCGTGCTCTGGAAGAGAATTGTATTTTTCAAGCAGCTTTCTGTAGTCTTGCCTGGCCTCAGCAAAATTGTTATTTTTTATTTTTTGCTGCACACTTATGATAATGCTGGAAAGCTTTTTTTCAGGCATCTCCACTTCATAAGTAGTTTGGTTTGTGATTAGAACAGGATCATTTTGCTGACTGGTTTTCTGCAGCTCCTCAAACCCTTTTTCCAACTCAGGTAATTTGTCATGTTCTTTGTCTGGTTCTTGTAATTCTTTTTTTTGAGCATCTTTGGCTTTTCCAGATTTTTTGGTTTTTTTGTGAGAAGAAAAAAATTCTGCAATTTTTCCCAAAAAGCCCTTTTTTTTGGACTCTTCAAAAACAATGAGGCTGCTTATTATCTCCTTGAACTGCTTGATCATCTCCCTAAGCTGGTCCTGGGATGGGCGGTTTACGCTGTTGAACTGCATGTATGAGAGCTTTGACAAAAACATACTTATATTTTTTTTCAGGTTTTCCTCAATAAACATCTTGCTGAGCTCCCTGTTGAGCTCTTCATGGGTAAACTCATAATCAAGATTAAGGTATTCTGCAAAAAAGTCCTTTACAAGCTTGTAGACATCAGAGTCATTGACAAAAGCCTTTGCCAGAGCATAATCTATCTTTTGATGGTGACTTTTTTTTAGAAGCTTCTTTCTCTCTAACTCACTCATCTCTTTTTTCATCACTAATCCATTGGAAGACTATATTTATAAATGTTTCTCAGCAGTTGGCTCCATCCGGAATCTCCTTTTGGTCGCTTTGTGTGCTGAGCGTAGCGAACGCCACTAAGAAAACAAAGTTTTCTGTGTTGCCTGGCTCGCCTCATGCTATATTTTGGTGCAGCAAGACCATCCCCGAGGGAGCCGACCCCCTTTGCCTATTGAGCCCTATTCAACAATAGGCTTCGCAGGAATGGCAAAAAAGACATTCGGGACATAGCAAGTTTTACAAAAAAGTATTTAAATGGCAAGCGACCAATAATTTTTATGCAGTCAGTTCTAGAGGTGAGGGATAAGGAATACATTTCTGCAAAGGAAAAAGAGTACAAAGTAGCCCACAGCGATCAGTTCAAGCACCTTCTTAAAAAGTATAAGGTTGTATTTGACAAGCTTCTTTCAGAGATGTCTAAAACAGTTGTGGGGCAGCGAGAAGTGGTATTTTCCCTGGTTGAGGCGCTGCTGTGCAATGGCCACGTCCTGGTAGAGGGAATTCCTGGCATTGCCAAAACACTCATAATAAGAACCCTTTCAAGCGTATCTGGCTCCCAGTTTTCAAGGATTCAGTTCACTCCAGACCTTTTACCAACAGACATCCTTGGAATAACAACCTATGAAGAAGGTAAAGGATTCTACACTGTAAAGGGCCCGATTTTTGCGAACTTTGTGCTTGCAGACGAAATAAACAGGGCTCCTCCAAAAGTGCAGTCTGCCCTGCTGGAAAGCATGCAGGAAAGACAGGCAACTATTGGAAAAGAGTCATTCAAGCTTCCAACACCATTTTTTGTCATGGCAACACAAAACCCACTGGAAAGCCTTGGAACATACAAGCTTCCAGAAGCCCAGATAGACAGGTTCCTCTTCAAGCTGCTCATAACATATCCAAGCGCAGAGGATGAGATAATGATTCTGCACAAAAACATGACTCTCAGAAAGTTTTCAGACTATGATGTAAAGCCTGTGCTGAACCCTGAAACAATAGTTCAGGCCCAGCAGGACGTCAAAAAGACATATATAGATCCTAAGCTTGAGGCGTATATAGTAAGGATTGTGGAGGCCACCAGGAAGCCAAAGGAATACAATGTAGAGCTGGGAAAGTATATTGACTATGGGGCAAGTCCAAGGAGCAGCATTGCACTTTTCATCTCTTCAAAAGCCCACGCATTCCTCAGAGGGAAAAACTTTGTCAGCCCTATGGATATCAAGGAAGTGGCACCAAATGTTCTCAGGCACAGGATAATACTCAACTATGAAGGCCAGGCAGAAGAAGTCAACCAGGAAGACATCGTCGCAGAGATACTGAAAAAAGTGCCTATTGTTTAAATTATTAATTCTGTAAAAACATCAAAAACTTTATAACCTGTGGATTCTAAGGCGTTTTGGTGGTAGAGCTCAAAGAACTGGACGTTGACCTTGTGGAACGCATCAGGAAGCTGGACATCATTGCAAGAAAAAACACTCTCACTCAGACACTGGAAGGCAACTGGACTACTCTTTTCAAGGGCAGGGGTATGGAATTTGCAGGGTACAGAACTTATAGCTATGGAGATGACGCCAGTATGATTGACTGGAAGGCCTCATTGAGGGCAAAGCAGATACTGATCAAAGAGTACGAAGAGGAAAAAAACCTCAAGGTCTTCTTTTTTGTTGACGTTAGCAACAGCATGCTTTTCACCTCAACCTCAAGGCTTAAGTGCGAATATGCCATAGAGCTTGTGGCTACAATGACTCAGGGGATTTTAAGGTCAGGAGATGCTGTTGGTCTTGGATTGTTCAACAACAAAATGGTTACAAGAATAGAGCCTAATATTGGAAAGGTGATGCAATACAGGATAATACGAGACTTGATGAATGTAAAAAATTATGGTGGAAATTTTGACTTCAAAAAGGCAATAATGTACCTTTTGTCATTCTTGAAAGGTAGGGCTCTTGTCATAATAATCAGCGATTTTCTGGGAATGGACCAGAACTGGAGAAAATACCTTGAGCTGGCTGCAGACAAGTGGGAGATAATTGGAATAATGATTCGCGACCCCAGGGACAGGATGCTTCCAAAAAATACAGGCCAGTTTATACTAGAGGACCCTTTCAGCGACCAAAAGCTTTATGTGGATGTAAATCAGTACAAAAAAAAGTATGAGGATTATGTAAAAAAAGAAGAGGAAGAGATTGAGAAAGGTTTTAATGCAACAAAGTCCAGTTTTATAAAGCTCTCAACGACAGAGGACTTCCATAAGCCAATAATAAAGTTTTTCAGAAGAAGAGGAATGATGCTCATACACCAGTGAAAACACCAATAAAAAAATAAAATTTAAAAAATGATAAGCTTCAGCTTTGAAAACACCCTATTTTTGTGGTATCTTGCAAGCATTCCCCTAATCATAATTTCGCACTTTTTTCTTCTCAGGCACACAAGAAAGAAAGCCATGAAATTTGCAAATTTTGAGGCTCTCAAAAGGGTCACTGGAAACTATCTTGTGACAAAAAACTGGATAGTCCTTATACTGCGGGTTTTGATAGTTGCGCTTCTTATTTTTGCAGCTGCAGGAACAAAGTTTTGGTATGACGGGCAAAAAAATGACAATGATTTTGTGATTGCAATAGATGTAAGCGCATCTATGTCTGCAGAAGATATTCCTCCTTCAAGGGTTGAGGCTGCAAAGCATGAAGCCATAAATTTTGTTGACTCTCTACAATCAGAGGGAATGATAGGACTTGTGAGTTTTGGGGGAGTTGCAATAATTGAAAATGTTCTTGTAAATGATAAAAGAAAAATCCAGACAAGAATTTCGGAATTGGAAATACAGGAAGCTGGAGGCACAGACCTTTCAGGAGCAATAGTGACAGCAACAAATGTTCTGCAGCAGAACGATGAGAGGGGAAGAGTGCTTGTTTTGCTGAGCGACGGAAGCAACACAGCAGGCCCATTCATAGATAACTCCATGGACAATGCCATAGAGTATGCAAAAGAAAAAAGGGTAAAAATTCACAGCATCGGCTTTGGCACAAACACAGGGCCGTTGGGATACTTAAAAGAGCTCACAGGGCTCAACGCAACAGTTGATGAGGAAAGCCTGATGAAGGTAAGCAACAGCACAGGAGGAATATACTACAGAGCTCCTGACCAGCAGGCTCTTAGAACTGCCTATGAAAACATTTCAAGCCAGTCCAGCGAAGCAATCCTCAGCCTGGATTTGAGCTACGGGATGCTGCTTGCAGCCCTGCTTCTCTTGTTTGTGGAGTGGGGGCTGATAAATACAAGATTCAGGAGGGTTCCATGAAAATAGCAATAGCACTACTGATTGTCCTGGTTGCAGGGCAGCTGATAAAAGGGATTATCGAAAGCATAAAAAGCAGGTTTGATATTACAAATTTTTTGAGCGATGGAGGATTTCCAAGCACCCATTCGAGCCTGGTAAGCTGCCTGACACTAAGCGTCTATTTTGAGCAGGGCTTTTCTGTGCTTTTTTTTGCAAGCCTGGTTTTTTCACTGATAATCATTAATGACTCTTTCAGGGTAAGGCATGAAACAGGTGAGCAGGCTAAAGTCCTGAACAAAATAATTGTAAAAGAGCATCTGGGCTTTCCAAAGCTTTTTGAAAGAGAAGGACACACAAAGGGTCAGGTGCTTGCAGGGATCTTGCTTGGGATAATGCTCTCAATAATAATATACTCAATATGAGCTGTATCAATTATGCAGGGTGATAAAATTGGATGAAAAAAAGCAGGAAGAAAAGAAAACAAATACACTCTCAATTGTTTCACTTGTCTTTGGAATAGCAGGACTTATCCTGATACCAATAATTTCACCAATAGCAGCGCTTATAACCGGAATAATTGCACTCAGCCAGATAGGAAAAAATAAAGAGCAGGGAAAAGGAATAGCTGTTGCAGGAGTAGTTCTTGGAGGAGTAGGAATAATATTCATTCCCTTAATCATTATCGGAATAATAGCGTTTTTTGGAGCAATAGCTCCAATGACTGATCTTCCAGAAAGATGCACAATAAGCCAGGGCTTTACCTGCCTGGATCAAGAATTTTCAGGGCAAGAGATTTTCTTAAAAATACAGAACAATATTGGACAGGATGCAGAAAACGTTGCCATAACAATCACTGAAGCTGAGCATGGCTGGAAAAAGATCCTGAATGCAGGAAGCCTTGGAAGGGGCCAGATAATAGAGGCAAGTTTTCCCTACGGGTACAACACAGAACGCTTTAGGGGAGAGATAACTATAGAGTATGACACTGGAACAGGAATCAGGCAGAAGGCTTATGGAATGATTACAGCATACAGGTAGTTCATAGCAATATTCAAACTTTCAGTTTTGCAAGGCAGGCCTTGGCTTAGGAGATGCTATGTCCTGAATGTCTTTTTTGCCATTCCTGCGAAGCCTTTCACTTCATTTATCGCTACACTCCAGAGAGTTGGCTCCTTCGGAGATGGAGTGTACACTCACTCATTCATTACTAGG
>JBFYMA010000031.1:0-27305 GCA_041305085.1 Nanobdellota archaeon
AAACGATTGTTCGGTGCAACTATTGCTTCAAAGCACATCAAAACACAAACAGCTGAACTCTTTTGTAGGCTCATCGCCTACAACATAGGCTTACGCCCATGGAGATTTTCTACAGAGCCTTTTTGATTATTGTTAAGGATTACCTTTTTGCAGCCCTGACATATGTTGTTTTTTCTTTTTTTATAAATTGGTCCAAAAGCCTGACAAGCTCAATGTGTATCTCCCCATTGTTAATCATCTTTGCAAGCTCATACACATCAACAGTTGCAAGCTCATCCCAAAGCCCCAGTTGTTTTATGAGCTGCTCAAACTTTTCCCTTTCAGGCTCACTTCTTGAGGGAAACTTCATTTTTGGATAGGATTTTATTGAAACCTTGCTCTCTTTCCCATAAACAACCTCCAAGCCTTCTTTTTCTGCAAAAGATATCAACTTGGCTCTTATTTTTTCCAGCTCTTCCTGCTTTTCAGCCATCTCTCCTGAAACTTTTCCAAAGCTGTCTGCCAGTTGTTCTCCATCATCAGGCATATGCTCTTTAAGGGTTCCTTTTTTGTATAGATGCTTAAAATTCGGGCACTTTGACCTGAACTGGCACCAGTCGCAAAGAGCGCTCTGTACAGGCCTGAAGTCTTTACAATTTTCAACATCTTTTATAAGTGAAAGAACCTGCTCTTTCATTTCACGCAGCTGTTTATCTGTACGTTCACTCAGGAGTTCCTTGTTAAACGCAAGATAGTGCCAGACAAGCCTTATTTTTTTTGAGTCAGGGTATAGCTGCTTTAGCCCAAATGCATACACTGCAAGCTGCCTATCATTGTCAACTTTTTCCTGTGTTGGCAGAGAATTAGAAGTCTTGTAGTCGTGAATCTCAAAAACACCATCTTTTACTGCCAGCCTGTCAATCCTTATGTGTATCCTGTATCTGTCATCAAGCTTTGCAGTGTACTGAGTTTCCAGGCTCACTGTTTTTGAGCCGTCAAATGGCTTGTGCTTTTCATAATAATCTGTTATAAATCCCTCACCCATTTTCCTGTAATTCTCAGCAGAATATTCTTTTCTCACTATATCTATTTTGTCATTAAATTTCTCAACCCATTGGCTGTTGTAAAAGTCCAGAAGCTCTGGCAGAGTGTTCATTTTCTGGAATTTCAGATCCTTATACAGCTTTTCAAGGGCATTGTGTACCATTGAACCCATAAAAGCCTCTATTGTTGTCTCGAAGTCAGGCTCAACTTTATCTATATACTGAAACCTATATTTTAAAGAACACTGTTCAAATGTTGAAAGCCTTGAATGGGAGTAAAGAGCCATATGTAGAAGGATGCAGATTGCTTATAAATATGTTTCTATGCAAAACAACCAAATTTTTCGGAATATCTTTTAGTTTGAGTCCAATTCCTGCCTTATTTTTTCTATTTCTGAAAAAAGCCTTTGAAGACGGGAGTCATTTTTTATCATTTCCTCAAGCGAAGGAATTATTTTTTGTTTTATTATTCTGTAAAGAAGTTTTGGATCCTGATCTTCAAGCTCTGCCTTTGCAAGGGCTCCCTGTAAAAAAATCCTTTCAGATGATGCAAGCTTTACAAAGTTTTCTGCAATTATAAAAGTCAAAAACTTTTCAAAAGAAAAAATCTCTTCAGCCTGCTGCATAGCTTTTTTGTAGTCCTCTTCTTCTGTTTTGGAAGCCTGAATAGTTGCACCCACTCCAGGCATTATTTGATTTGTAAAATAAGGGGTTAATTTTGAAAAATAACTCTGCTTTAATGACTTCAATAGGAGAATTATGGACTTAAGCATTTGTGTATCTGCAAATCCCATCTTCACCTTGTCCCTTCTCAAAACCACATCCTCATTTATTATAAGCTCCTTGTCTATTTCAGGAATGTCCGATTGATCCTCCATGATTGGTTCATGAATCTTTACTGCAAAAAAGAAGTTCTCGTTGCCACATTTTTTGCAAACAATTTTTTTGGCTTCTTTATCAAAAAATGAGCCAGCAGAGCACACTGGACAATAAACTTTTTTTGAGGTTATCTCTTTGAAAAAATCCTTTAAAAACTTTAAGAGTATTCCCTGTTTTGTGTTGAGGTAAAGCGAATACTTAATCGGTGCCCTGTGAGAGGGATCGATGGAAAGAGTCGTTGAGGCGAGGCTGTCTGCACAGACAAAATAGTTTTCTGATTTTGATTCTTCAGCAAGCTCTGTTTTTAAAAATTCTGCTGCCTGCTGAAGCTCTTTGTTGTATTCAAGCGCCAGCCTTGAGTATTCATCTTTTTCAAGGTCGTGAAAAAGCTTTTTGTCAGATGAATAAAACTCGAGGAGATCATTTGCAAGAGCGCTAAAGTCATTATCCAGCGCTTTTTGAACAATCTGCTGCCCTTTTTTTGAGGAAAAAATAACCTCAAAATATACAAATACATCATCCATAATTCTCTGGGCAAAAGGCATAACAGACCAAATAGGAAAAAGCATATTTAAATATTGCGATGTTCAAAAAACAAAAACCTATTTATATCTGCTTGTTTCAAAAATATTCATGCAAAAAATTATGGAAAAAGCAATAGGCAAAAAGTGCCCTGTCTGCAGTTCAGAAAAAGTATTTACAAACGGAGAGGCTGCACAGTGCAGAAACTGCAACTCCTTTCTTGAAATCCACGACCTTAAATGCATAGGAAGGCCTGTAAAATACTCCCATAGAAAAAAAGCGTTTGTGTGCAGCCAGTGCGGTCTTCTTTTGGCCTGCACAAGCTGCCAGAAAACCATGCTTCTAAACAATGGGGAAGAATTTGTATGCAGGACATGCGGCAAAATGCAGAGCTCTGAAAAAGCCCACGAAAAAGAGTACAAAACTCAAAAATATATAAAAACATTTCACAGGATAATGCATTCTTCCTCAATAAAAACCCATCTTGAAAAAACAGAAAATGGAAGGCAGATTCTTGAATGGATTGAACAGATTCCTGTAAAGCACCATTGGCCAAACCCACACAATGCAAGCGTTGCTGCAATAGCCTTGGCCTACAGAGACTATTGCAGGCAAAACCCTTTTTCAGCTGTTAGGCAGCCATTTTTGTGATTTTTTCTGTTTTCCCTCGGTGAATTTCAATAAATTTATAAATAGAAAGGAGTTAACAAATAGAACAAATAACAGATGAGGGTGATATAAATGGCAGAAATTTTGGTAAAATGTGGAATAAAGAGAGAGCCAGGATATCTTTACTTCGTTGACAAGAACGGAAACGCAGCAAGGGTAAAAATGGCCCGAAAAGGTGTAAAGACCAACAAAAAACAGGAAATCCTTCACAAGGCAGGAGTCAAAAGACAGGAAGGGTACTTATACTTTATTGACAAGGCTGGAAACATTGCCAGGACAAAGATGGCAAGGGGCAGGAAGAAGTCTGCAAAAAAGCCAGCAAAGAAAAAGAAAAGATAAACATTCTTTTTTTTTATTTCTTATTTATTACTTTCAACTTTTCTATCTATATTATTATTCACATTTATTTAGAAATTTTAACTATTTTACAGCCCGAAATTCTCCACAAACTCTTCTATAAGCCTATATTTTTCCAAAAACTCAAACCCTTTGTTTGAAAGCACAAAAGCTTTTTTTCCAGTTTTGTCCTCAATCTCAACAACAAGCTCTTTTGAAATGAGCTCTTTCATGTAGTCTTTGAACATCTGAGGAGAAAGGTTTGAGGAGTAAAGAAGCCTTGTGGGCCTAATCATTTTTCCAGAGTCCCTTATGACTGAAAGTATGTCTCTTATAACTTCCAGCCTCTCCCTTTTCTTCACCATTTATTCGTGCCCCTCAGGATACCAAAAAGCAAAAGCAGGAAAACCAGCACAGTTATTGCATCCTGATAAATCATGAATTTAGGAAAAGAGTCTATCAAGAATTCAACCCCTACGAAATTGACTAGAAAACCTATAAATCCAAAAAGCATGCTTATAAAAAACAGCTGCCTTATCTGGGCTGTCTTCTTCTTTTCCGCACTCTTGTAGTTGGAATAGCTTATCTTTATGGCTGCCAGCAAGATCAGAAGCACTGGCACAAAAAGTATTGATGCTGAGCCAGCAAGAATGCTAGTAACACCTATTATCACTGCCAAAGCGTGCAGCCCTGCAACAATAAGCTGGAACATTGTCCTGGATTTCTGGATAGTCTGGGAATCGCTGGCTATTTTATCCTCTATCCGTTTCCAGACAAGGCTGAACAGCAGGTAAAACGCTGCGATAGTTAAACAATAGTAAAACCCTGCAGCAAGGAACTGAAAAATTACCTGGCCTGTAGGTATTTTCAGGACAGTTATTATTCCCAGAATAGTGCTTAAAAAAAAACCTAACGCAAAAAAAAGAAAAGAGTTGGAAAAGTATTTTATTCCCCTGTGCTGGCTGATATTATAGAGCTGCCTTATATAAAAATAAGCAAGAGTAGAGCTGGCAACTATTATTATTCCCTGAATCAAAACGTATAAAAGAGCATTCTGAACAGCCAATTCATATAATCCCATTTTATCACCAACAGTAATGCTTGTTTAAATATTTTTATAAAACATGTAGGAATCCTATATATTAATCCTTGGGAGCATTTATAAACAAATTATTTTTAATAAGGGTAATGGCAAACCAAGACACAAAGCGCATATACAGGTCAAGACAGGACAAGGTTATTGGGGGAGTGTGCGGAGGAATCGCAGAATACTTCAACATAGACCCTGTATGGATAAGGATTATAGCAGTGGTGCTGGCTCTTATGGATGGAATAGGCATTCTTGCATATATAGTGGCATGGATAATCATTCCGGAAAATTCCCGCCAAAAAATCCGGGATCCAAAAATGCAGAGCCAGATTAACAGCACTATAAAAAAGATCAGTAATTCCTCAAGAAAAAACAGGGCCAGCTTTATAATAGGTGCCATCCTTGTTGCTGTTGGATTCTCTTTTCTGTTCAATGAATTGTTCTTTTGGTTCAGCTTCAAGTATGTATGGCCCCTCATAATAATTGCCCTTGGAATTTTTCTGATTATAAAGGTGAAAAAATGAAAAAAAAGCAAAACAATTTTGAAAAAGGCAGAAGAATTTGTCAAAACATTTCAGGACTATTTTTGGGAGCGATTCTTTTGGCTCTTGGAATAATTTTCCTTCTCCAAACCTTGGGTCTCATAAATATTGCTGTCTGGGGAAGCTTCAAATACTATTGGCCTGTGGGGCTGATACTTGCAGGCACAGCATTTCTTTTCAGGGCCCGAGGAATAGGATGGATTTTCATAATAGCCACAATAATACTGGGAATGATGACAGGCTGGAGCTATGCTGTTTCTGAATGCGGAGAGCCGAGATCCATAGAGCAGAAAATAAGTATGGATCCTGAGATTGAAAAAATGGATATTGAGCTGGACTTTGGGGCAGGCGAAGTTGATATAGGTGCAGGTGACAACCAATTTCTTGCAGTAAACAATGTTGAGACTTCTGACAAAAAAGACCCCGAATTTGTATTTGAAAAATCAGGAAGCACAGGGAGGCTCAGCATACAGAGGCACAATGGATGCTTCTTGGGAGACAGCATAAAGCAAAAGTGGAATCTTGGCCTTGCTCCTGGAATTCCAAAAACTCTTAAAATGGATTATGGAGCTGCAAATGTCAACATGGATTTAAGAAAACTCTTTGTTGAAAGAGTTGAGCTGGACACAGGCGCGAGCAGCACTGAAATAACTTTTGACAGCTATCCGACAAAAGCTGTAATAGAGACAGGCGCAAGCGATATGCAACTGTTCTTTCCAAAAGATGCAGGAGTAAAAATAAGCATTGATTCAGGCGCAACAAGCACAGATCTTGAGGGATTCACAAAAAACAATAATAGCTATTACTCTGAAAACTATGAGGCCTCCCAAATAAAAATAAACGTAAGCATAGATGCTGGCGCTTCAAGCATAAAAGCTTCATTTTACTAGCAGTCTGCGATGTGATCAGAGGTGAAAAAATGGATGACCAAAAAACAAAAAAACAAAAAAAGCATTCGAATGACAGCAGAGAAAAAGAAAACCCGAAAAAAGCAGCAAAAGAGGATCTCAAGAGGAACTTCAGAGAGCATTTTCATGACTGGGACAAGAATGACTGGAAAAGGTGCGTTGTATCAAAAAAAATAAGCATTTTTGCAGTGCTCCTTATAACAGTAGGAGTTGTGGCACTTTTGCAGAGCTTCGGAATAGTTCAAGACGCCTGGGGAAAGCTCTGGCCGCTGTTCCTGATAGTTCCAGGAGCAATACTGCTCTTTAGGTCTGCTTACAAGCAATAATCAAAAAGTATTTAATAAGGGAGGAAGTAGTTCAAAAAATACTAAAACAGCAAAAATACTCAGAAAAAATGCTTACAGTATTGTATTTGCATGAGAAACCTAAAATGGCTAAACCAATAATAGAGCTTCAGGATGTTTGGAAAACCTACTGGATGGGAAAAGCTCCTGTCCATGCGCTCAGAGGAATAACCCTAAAGGTGTTTAGGGGAGAGTTTGTGGCAATACAGGGCCCTTCAGGAAGCGGAAAGAGCACTGCCATGAACATGGTGGGCTGCCTTGACGTGCCAACAAAAGGAAAAATATTTTTGGACGGCACTGACATCGCAACGCTTTCAGAATCAGGGCTTGCCAAGATAAGAGGCATAAAAATAGGATTCATATTCCAGAAATTCAACCTTATAAATACTCTTACTGCGCTGGAGAACGTGATGCTCCCGCTTACTTTTCAAAGCATCCCTGAAGGAAAAAGAAAAAAAGCTGCAAGAATTGCCCTGGAAAACGCCCAGCTTGGAGACAGGTTAAGCCATAAGCCTACAGAGCTTTCAGGAGGCCAGCAGCAGAGAGTTGCAATTGCAAGGGCGCTTGTGGGAAACCCTGAAGTAATACTTGCCGATGAGCCCACAGGAAACCTTGACAGCAAAACAGGAACAACAGTCATGAATTACTTACAGGAGCTTCACAGCCAGGGGAGGACAATAATAATGGTTACTCACGATGACAAGCTGGCAAACTACGCAGACAGGATAGAGTTTCTGATGGATGGACAGATAATCGAGTCAAGAAAAGCTGACAAAAGTATGCTCAAAAAGATCAAGAGGTAGAAAAAATGAAAAAAACAAAACTTATTGGAATTGTAGGAATAATATTTCTGGCAATAATTGCAGTTTCACTTCCTGTGGACGCAGAACTAACAACAAGCGATGCAGTGCTTACTGCAACAATAACACGATATGAGCCCCTGCCCGCAGAACCCGGAAATTTTGTAACAGTGTACATAAGACTTCAAAATATTGGGAATAAGGACGCCTCAAACACAGTTCTTGAAATAATTCCTCAGTTTCCCTTCAACATAGATGCATCATCTGCAAGGAAAAACATAGGAATAATAGGCAGCCAAAGGGATTATGTTGCAGACTTCAGAGTAAGGGTGGATGATAATGCAATATCTGGGGTTAACAAACTCAAAACAAGATATACTACTAATGAAAAAACAGGCCTTTGGATTGAGCAGGAGCTGGACATAAGGGTTGAATCTGTCGGATCAGATATTCAGATAACATCTGTGAAAACAGAGCCTGAGGAGCTTGTTCCAGGACAGACAGGAAAGCTCAGGATAAGGATAAAGAACGAAGCTCCCACAACCATGAGGGACATAAGGCTTAGCCTGAACATTGACGACACAACAACCACAACATATCCATTTATTCCTTTGGGAACCACAACCATTCAAAGGATAGGCAGCCTTACAAGCGGGGAAAGCTCTGAATTCCTCTATGAAATAAGGCCCTATCCAGATGCCGCATCGCAGCTTTACAAGGTTCCAATCACACTTACTTATACAGATAATCAGCAGAATGAATACACAAAGTCAGACCTTGTAGGAATAATAGTAAACAGCAAGCCAGAACTAATGGTGAATATTGACGAAGTAAGAAGCGACGGCTCAGTTGTTTTTAAGGTTACCAACAAAGGTCTCACCAATGTGAAGTTCCTGACTTTATACCTTGAGGAATCTGAAAGCTATAAAGTTATCTCCCCTACAAACAGCTACTACATTGGAGAGCTGGAAAGCGATGATTATGACACAACAGATTTCCAGATATCCTGCGAAAAACCTGATGCAGAAATTGTGACAAAGCTTGTATACAGAGATGCCAACAACAATGAGTATGATGAAATAAAAACTCTTAATGCACACAATCTTGTGCAGTGCAAAACCAATGGCAATGGAAATACAGGCACAGGGACAATTATAATAATCATTGTTGCTGTTCTGATTGTAGGATTTATAGTTTACAGGATTGCAAAAAAGAAAAAATAAGCAGAACTTTTTTTAATTTTTTTCTTATACAAAACAAACAAAAATGATTGCAGACTATTTCAAGCTTGCGTGGAAAAATCTGAGCCAGAGAAGAATGAGAAGCTGGCTTACAATGATTGGAATATTTATAGGAGTTGCAGCAATAGTTGCACTTATAAGCCTTGGCCAGGGACTGGAAAATGCAATCATCAAGCAGTTCAGCGTTGTAGGAACAGATGTCATAAGCGTACAAGCCCAGGGCTCTGGATTTGGGCCTCCTGGAACAGGAGTGGTTAATCCCTTAACAGGCAAGGATGTTCAAAACCTCGGAAGCATCGGAGGGGTAGATTCTGCAGTGGGGAGAATTATTGCCCAGGGAAAGCTGGAGTACAACAATAAGCTTTTGTTTGGGTTTGCCCAGAGCATTCCAGATGGCGAAAAAAGAAAAACAGTTGAAGAGGTTCTGAACCTGCAGGTTGAGAAGGGAAGGCTTCTTAAGGATGGGGATGGAAGAAGGATTGTTATAGGCGGCGATCTTGGAGATGATGACTTTGCAGAATATTTGGGCAAAAAAATGGATGTTGGCTCAAAAGTTCTTATACAGGACCAGGAGTTTGAGGTTGTTGGTGTTTTGAAAAAAAAAGGGAGCTTTATACTTGACCAGAGCCTTATAATGAACGAAGAGCAGGTAATTGAAACTTTTAATGTTCCAAAAGATGAATACTCATTTATAGGAGTAAGAGTCAAACAGATAGATGACATTCCAACAATAAAGCAGGAAATAGAAAAATATCTGCGAAGAGCCAGAAACGTTGACCTTGGAGAGGAGGACTTTACAGTCGAAACACCGGATAGCGCAATAAAGAATCTTAAGGATACACTGTTTGCAGTCCAGCTCTTCCTCTACATAATCGCAGGAATATCTGTTGTTGTTGGAGGAATAGGCATAACAAACACAATGTATACTGCAGTAATCGAAAGGACCAAAGAGATTGGAATAATGAAGGCCATAGGCGCAAGCAGAGGATCAATATTTGCAATATTCGCTGTGGAGTCAGGATTTTTGGGCATGGTTGGAGGAATCATAGGAATAGCTATAGGCATGGGAATAGCTTCTCTCCTGGTAGCCATAGCACAGTCCAGCATAGGTCTTATAGAGGCAAGCTTTTCTCCATTGCTTATCTTTGGGGCGCTTGCTTTTTCATTCATAATAGGGATTATTGCAGGAGTGTTCCCTGCGCTGAGCGCTTCAAAGCTCCATCCTGTTGTGGCACTTAACTATACAAAATAATCCAATGAAAACCAGACAAAAACTCAAGGCATAAACAATGAAAAAAGACCTTATAAAATATTCTTTCAACAACCTGTGGCAGAGAAAGCGAAGAAGCTTTCTTACAATACTTTCAGTATTTATTGGAATAATGGCAGTATTTGCACTGGTAAGCTTTGGCCAGGGAATCCAAAACTATGTTGACAATATTGCAAAAGAAATGGGTGCAGACAAAATAATTGTTCAGCCGCAGGGAGGGTTTGGAAACCCTGCAGCCAGCACTTTCAAGATGGAAGAAAAAGATCTTGACTTTATAAAAAAGTTCAATGGAATTGCTGATGCAGAGCCATCAATAATGAACGAGGTAATAGTGCAGAACGATCTGGACAGAAAAGGCAAAGTTGTCTTTGCCTCCAGCATTCCTGTGGAAACAGGAGGCGACCTTATGAAAGAAATCTTGACTGTGGATATAGCCTATGGCAGGGAGCTGAAAAAAGGGGACATTGACAAGATAGTTGTTGGCTTTGACTATACACAGGACAATAAGGTTTTCAAAAAAGGCATAAAGACTGGTGAAAAGATCTTTGTAAACCAAAAAAAAGTCGAAGTTGTGGGAGTTTATGCAAGCCTGGGCAATCCCCAGGATGACCAGAATATTTATTTTACAGAAGACGGAATAATCCAGACACTGAATGTTGAAAAGAAATATTCAACAATAATTGCCAGGGCATCTCCAACAGAAGATCCAAGAGAGCTTGCAAAACAGCTTAAAGACAAGCTGAGAAGGTTTAAAGGAGAGGAAAAAGGAAAAGAGACATTTATTGTGCAGACTCTTCAGGACATGATAGAAAGCTTTTCAATAATTATAGATGTTATCAATGGAGTGCTTGTGATGATTGCACTCATATCTGTTGTTGTTGCTGCTGTAAACATTCTTAATACGATGTATACTGCAGTGCTGGAAAGAACAGGAGAAATTGGAATAATGAAGGCCATAGGCGCCCAAAACAGCAGCATTCTTTTCATATTTGTTTTTGAGTCAGGATTCTTAGGATTTGTAGGGAGCCTTATGGGAATGGCGCTTGGCTATGGAATTGCAGAGCTTGGAGGGCTCATTGCAGCAGGCTCCGGCTACTCAGGGCTTCAACCAGCCTATCCTGCATGGCTCGTCATTGGAGTGCTGGTCTTTGGATTTGCAATAGGCGCACTGTCAGGCCTTGCGCCTGCAATACAGGCCAGCAAACAAAAACCAGTTGAATCCTTGAGGTATGAGTAAAAAAACAAGCCCAATCAATCATACAGCAAACAGCAACACAAAAAAATTAAAGAAAGAAAAGAAAAAAATCAGCAGCTGCCGCCGGCAGCAACACTTCCTGTATCTGCGCTCAGAACATTCTCACAGCCAGAAACATCGTTGTGGACACAAAAATTCTGCTTTATTGTTTCTGAATCAAGGCCGCTGAATACATACCTGTTGTTAACCAACCATGTTGGGCTTGCACCTATTCCCAGGCTTTGGGCAATCTTCATATCCTCCCTCAAAAGGCTTGCTCCTTCATCTCCAGTAAAGCAGGCTTCTACTTTTGCTATGTCAACTCCTGTTTCTTCAGCGCAATCCTTCCAGTCCTTCCCCTTGACTCCTTTTGTGCTCCTGCAGTAAATGTAGTCAAACCACTGCTCAGGATTGTATTTGTTCACGCACAGCTGGACAATGTCTTCATCAACTTCATATGCTCCATGAAGACTTGAAAATCCGCTTGAAGTTTCGCCTGCGATGTAGTGAACTTCGAAGTCAATGCTTGCAAAGTTTTCTTTGACCTCTTTAAGCGACTCCACAGCTTTTCTTCCATAAGGGCAGTCGCTCATTATAAATACCTGCAGATTTTCAGGCTTTTCCTGCCTGCATACGAGAGTGTCTTTGCATGTGTCGTCCTGGCAATCAATTTTTCCATTCCCTGTATCATCAATATTGTTGTCGCATATCTCTGCTGTTGGGTCAAACCTTGCGCCAATCCTTAAAGAGTAATAGCTTCCAACCTGCTCAAGATAAGGCTGTACGCTTGAGTAGTCCTCAGCTTTTTGTATAGAGTCATCAAAAAGCACTGCAGGAAGCACTGTCAGGCCCAGCGAATCAAAAAGGGATTTTCCCTGTGCATCATTATAGTCGAGCTCCTGGAGCACTATTCCTGGAAATACTGATTTGAGCTGTGCTCTGAGGCTTGTGACATCGCACTCATCGCACCTCTTATCATTTATTATCAGAGTATTTACTTTTGCAGGTTCAGGAATATTGCTGCAGGCTTCTGGTTTTTCAGAGAACTCGTTGCATATGGCCCTCAAAAAGTCTGTTGTTTTTCTTCCGCCAGCATAGGATTGCCCATTTAGGTATATTGTGGGGCTTGCGCTTGCACCCACAGATTCTGAAGCTTTTATTGAATCTGAAAGGAGTTGGGCTCCCTCTTCTCCTTCGTAGCAGGTTTTGATTTTTTCAACATCAAGCCCTTCCTGTTTTGCACAGCTCTCCCAGTTTGAAGGAATGAGCTGGGCGTTTTTGTTCTGGCAGACAATCATGCCAAGGTATTTGTCTGGGTTGTATTTCATTGCACAGGCCTGAACAATGTTTCCCTGGACTTCATTTTGACCGTGCAGGCTTGCAAACTGGCCGTTTCCCAAATCATTTGCAATAAAATTTATATTCAGCTCCAATGCGGGGCCCAGATCTTCTTTTACAGGAGCAATGGCATCCACTACCTGTGTTCCATAAGGGCACTGGCTCATCACATAAAAATCCATCTGCACAGCGTCTTTTACAGAACTATCTGCAGAGCTGTCTGTATGTACTGAGTTGCCTGTAGGTGTTTGGGTGCATGCTGCAAGAAGAACCATCACTCCTACAACTGCTGCAAGTACTGCAAAACTAAAAATTTTGTTTTTTTTCATAATATCTCCCTCTTAAATGTTTTTTAAATACTGCCAAAATATGCTTGGGCTATGCCTGCCATACTTACTCTGCCCCTTGCTTATTTTTTCCAAATTAGTCTCCCCACCCTCAAATAGACTGATGGAAAGATAATTTTTCTAAAAGTCTTTTATGATATGTGCTTTTTCCCTGGAGTGAATTATTATTTATAAATATTGGGGTGAATTTCACAGTATTTTTCACTTAACACTGTTAAAAAAAACCAAAAGTTCACAATTTTTATAAATGGTCAATTTTTCATTCTATCTCTATACTAAAAGAATAAAAAAAACTTTTTTTGGAGGAATGATATTATGAGTGAAAGAAACCATGGTTCTTCATCAATGGCTGTTCCCACAACTATCTTGGGAATACTTCTTGTTATTATGATAGTATTCCTTATCTCGATGAATGTCCAGATCACAAAGATCTCAAACTCTTTGTCAGGAAGCGCTGTAAAGGATAGCATTGCTGTTGCCTTAGAAAATAAAGGCTCACAGGAACAAAACAGCCAAAACATGAAAATAAATTCTGAAGAGCATGTCAAAGGCCAGAAGGATGCTCCTGTAACAATTGTTGAATATTCAGATTTCCAGTGCCCATTTTGCCAAAGCTTTTTTGAAAATGCATACAAAAAGATAATTACTGACTATGTTGACACAGGAAAAGCAAAAATAATATTCAAGCAGTTCCCTCTTTATTTCCACCAAAACGCCCAAAAGGCTGCAGAAGCCTCTGAGTGCGCAGGGGAGCAGGGAAAGTTCTGGGAATACCATGACCTTTTGTTCAGCACAAAGCAGTTGGATGCTACAACGCTGAAAAAGGATGCAGTGACACTCGGGCTGGATGCAGATAAATTCAATACCTGCCTTGACAGCGGGAAATATGCCCAAAAAATAAGGGATGACACTGCAGAAGGCCAGAGCAAGGGAGTCAGCGGAACACCCAGCTTTCTGATAAACGGCAAAAAGGTTGTCGGGGCACAATCATATGATGTCTTCAAGGCTGAAATAGACGCAGCCCTTGCCTAAACCGCAAGGATTTTTTGTTTTTTTTAGCAGTCTTTATCAAGCGTTTTTGTATTTTTTGGTTCCACAAGCTTTATGTTCTCGCTTTTATAGCTCAAGCCTGCTTATTCCGGTTGCATGGTGGAGTATTCTTTCTGCTGATCCATCTCCAATTGCAATAAGAAGGTCTTTTGCTTTTAACCTGAAATTCTCTCCAGGGCTAAAAATCCATTTGTCACCCCTTTGGACTGCCAAAACCTTGGCTCTTGAATGGTTTTTTATATCCAGTTCCCCGAGTGTCCTTCCTGCAAAAAAAGAGGAAAATCCCAGCCTTTCCTCAATAATTCTGTTTGATGAGGATTTAAGCGCATTTTTTATCAGAAAAGGCATTTTTTCAAAGTCTGAAAGGTCTGAAAGAAACACAGAATTTGTTGCAATCTCTTTAATGTAAATCAGAAGCCTTGAAATATAAGGGGCATCATGAGATGAGGTTTTTGCAAGCTCTTTCTGCGCCTTTTCATAGACTTCCTTGAATTCTTCAAACAAAACCCTTACCTGTTTTGAAAACTCTTTTTCATGAAGAAACACTGCAGAATATGCAAGCTCCAGCATTAATTCGCTCAAATCCTTAAGCCTTGCGATGTTTCCTGCGTTATCCAATCCCTCACCTCTTTTCAGGAATAAGAGCAATTGTTATATAAATAGTTTTGGAAAAATGCCTGGCAGGACATGCAAAACTTTTTAAAATCATTTTCCCAAAGGATGGCTATGACCAAAATATCAGGAATTGCCTATCTGCTAATAGGTGTGGCAGTAATTGCAATATCTCTTTTCAGCAACTACAGGACAAAAACCAATAGCATGTTAATATTTATTGTTATTGGAGCAGTTTTTTGCATAATAGGCATTGCCAAGATTGCCCTAAAAACTGTCAAAGCAAAAAACAAAGGCAAAATTCACCAAAAAAACACCAATCCATCCCACAATGTACAGCAAAGCTTGCAGGCAGGCCAGGGTATTCATAGCCACCAGCAGGTAAACCCCTATTCAACGCATCATCAGCCTCAAAGCCAGCATCAGCACAGTGGAAATAACTCTCAGCACCATTATCCCCAACACAGCCAAAGCCACACGATGTTTCCCCAGCACACAGTATGCAGGCAGTGTGGAGCAAGAAACAATCTGGGCTCAAACTTCTGCATGCGGTGCGGCTCTAGAATCAGGTGAGTTTTGATATAGAACAGATCAGAGCTCTGCGCTAAAAAACTTTTTAAATACCTCCCTGTTCCTTTAAAAACATGGCAAGAGACAGCAAAATAAGAATGCCCAGCAGCACAGCAGGCATTACCCAATACTTTGATGAGTTCAAAGGAAAGATTTCCCTGAAGCCCCAGGTTGTGATAGCAATTATAGTTATAGTTATAATTGTTGTTCTTGTGCTGAGGCAGATGTTTGGTGGATTATAATGATTCCAAAAATCAATCCAAGGCAGATGCAGCAGATGATGAAGAGGATGGGCATCCAGCAGCAGGAAATAGATGATGCAAAGCAGGTCATAATAAGGTGCAGGGACAGGGAAATAGTTATAGACAATCCTTCTGTTGCAAAAGTGAATATGATGGGGCAGGAAAGCTACCAAATTAGCGGAGAAGAGCATGAAAGAAGCATTGATTCAACCCCTGAAATAGGCCAGGATGATATAAAAACAGTTATGGATCAGACAGAGGCTGACGAGGAAACTGCACGAAAAGCAATAGAAGATGCCAGCGGAGATCTTGCTGAGGCAATCATGTCCCTGAAAAAAGAGGATTAGCAGTTTTTTACTATTTTTTAGCATTTTTTGCCCTTAAACACAAAGTTTTTATATGTTCACACAGTTATATTATAAATGGAATACTTTCATATGCTTAGAGATAAATCTAGGCAGAAGATTATGACAGCAGACCACATGCTCACAATCACTTTCCCACTTGTAAAGGACCCTAAGCTGCTTATGGCTGTTCTGGAGAACATCCACGAAGCAATAGACCTCGGGATTACTGCTGTCTTAGAGCACGAAAGGGCGTTTAAAAGGATTCCTCCTTATTCAAATAATTTCCACGGAAAAATGAACATGTTCAGGCAAAAGCTCTCAAAAAAGTTCAATGTTGACCAAAAAGACCTTAGGCTGGCGAATGACATCCAGGAGCTTCTGGCAAGCCACAAAAAAAGCTCTGTGGAGTTCATACGAAACAACAAATTCATGATAGGGGATGATTCTTACAACTTTAAAAGCCTTGACAAGGAGAAAATAAAAGTATTTTTGGCTAAGTCCAAAGTTTTTGTAAACCAACTGTACGAGATGACAACAAAAAATGATGCAATGTTTGGATGACGCAAAACAGGAACTAAAACGTGTAGACCATCTTATTTTTGTCAGTTTAAAATACACAAGAACAACTGACGTGCTTCTAAACGTTATTAAGCGCATGATAGATGCGTACAATTTCCTTCTCGAATCCCTTCTCAAGCGCGCGCTTGAAGACAAGCGAATTGATTCCATACCATTTACCCCAAAAGAAAGAGTGACCATAATAAATGAGCTCTATCCAGAGCCTGAAGTTAAAGAGCACACATCCATGTACCTGCTTTTCAGGCAGATTTCAAGAAATGATTATACAAGTGAGAATGAATATAGAAGGCACGTGACATTAGTAACATATATAAATGGAAGAAGGGAAATACTAAACATTGATCTGGTAAGCGTCTATTATGAGGGCATGCTCAAATTTTTCGAAAAAGTAAAAAATATTGTTGAAAAAAAAGATGGGTAGGTTTTTGGGAATTGTCAGCGGAAAAGGAGGTGTTGGAAAGACAACTACAAGCATAAACCTAGCATTCTGCTTAAAAGATTTTTACAAAACAGTTCTTGTTGAAGGAAACCTCCAAAATCCCCATATAGGGCTTCATTTTGGCCAGAAAAAGCCTGAATATACAATACACGATGCCACCATGCTGAAGCACACTATAGAAAAGGCGATCCATGATATTTACGGCATGAATGTTGTTATGGGCAGCACAGGGGCAAAATATAATGAGGACAGAATCCAGAAAGTTATAAGAGGACTCTATCCATTTGGAGAAACAATAATTGTCGACTGCCCTCCTGGAAATTATATGCAAATTCTTGAGCACTGCGATGAGTGCATCATTGTAACAACCCCTGATCCTGTTTCTGTGAGCGAAAGCTATATTGCCAAAGGAACTGCAAAAAAGCTCGGAGTAATTGTTTTGGGGGTTGTGATAAACAGGGCAAGCAGATCAAGGCACGAGCTGGGAGAAAAAAGAATCAGCCAGTTTCTAAACCTTCCTGTGCTGGCAAATATTCCTGAAGACAAAAAAGTGCAGGAAGCGCTCTCAAAAAAACAGCCAGTTGTGCACTACAACCCTTCTGCAAAAAGCTCCCGAGAGTTCATAAGGCTTGCTGACTCAGTAAGATGAGGGCAAATATAGCAATCTTTAAATAGTTTCAAAAAGGCAGGTATTAGATGCAAAACAAAAACCTTGCAATCATTCTTGTAATCATATTCACCATCTTTTCAGCACTCGCACAATTGCTGTGGAAATACAGTACAGAAAGCCTTTCGCTTAGCATTAAAGGCACAATTCTTAACACATTTCTGGTTCTGGGCTTTGTAACCTATGCAATTGGAAGCGTGATTTTTATTCTTGCACTAAAAAAAGGAGAACTTTCAATGGTTTTCCCATTTATCAGCCTTAGCTTCATATGGGTAGCGCTGTTATCTATAATTTTTTTGGGTGAAACAATCGCAATAACAGGGTGGATTGGGATAATACTAATAATTTTGGGCGTCAGCTTTGTGAACAGGGGGTCAAAATGAATCTCGGAATAATATTGCCTTTGATGGTTGTTGCAACGCTTCTTGGAGCGTTTGGAAGCCTGCTGCTGAAAAAAGGCTCTGCAGAGTTTGAGCTGAAAATTCCCAGCATAATAAAAAACTGGAAAATAATATTGGGGTTGTTTCTCTATGTTTTGGCATCTGTGATATTTATCTGGCTGCTGAAGACATCAAAGCTGTCTTTTTTGTACCCATTCACCGCACTGAGCTATGTATGGGTTTCGTTTTTGTCAGTCAAGTTTTTAGGCGAGAATATGAATGCCTGGAAGTGGCTGGGCATAGTATTTATCATTGCAGGAATAGTGTTTGTGAGCATTTAGGGTAAGCAGTTGAACGTGTTGTTCAAAATTTTCTTATTGCCTCCTTTCTTAAGTAATAAAAAAACTTCTCCGCTTCTTGCCTTCGACTACAATACTCAACTCCATTGTGCTCTCCGTCTTTCAGTCGTAGGATCGGCTAAAATTACAAATTTTAGGTGCAATATGACAAATCCCATAAAATTTATATAACAAAAATGCACCTGATTACTGATAGGTTCGCCCTATCCTCAACCTAAATGTCGGGGTGCAGAGCAGCAGAGGTTGAGGGTATCACTCTGTGATATTCAACCCATAGAAATTTCTCCTTTTAGTCGAAATTTTCAATAACTATGTATTCTCATCAGTTTTATGAACAGAAAATTTATAGACGTTTTGAAATGGATATGGACTGCGTTCGGAATCACCTTCTTAATCATAATTTTTACGGGAATGGTAGTATATATGGCTCAAGACTTTTCAACAAAAAAATATGAATTTTTTCTGAATTTATCACAAATAGCATTAACATTATTCGGAATCACATTAATTGGGGGAATATTTGAATCAAAGAAAAAAGGGGAAAAAATCCTTAAGAGCATATTCTCTGTAAATTTATGTTTTTTAGCATCATTCATAGGTTTTATGTATTTACATTCATATGTAGTGATAGAATGGTCTGAAATTACTAGTAGTTTTATTTTGTGTTTATCCTATGTATTTATGTATGCAGCCATGATAATGGGTTTTATAGGACTATTAGGAGGAATATACCTTCTAGTCAAAAAATTATTAGACCATTATTCAACATTGTAATATCTAGTTTATCACACTTTCTAACTAAGTTAAAACCGCGCTGCACTCTCCCAAATCTTTTTCGCAGAACTTCATTTAAGCCCAATATTAAAAATTATCTAAGCCCACAGCAACTCACAACCTTTAAAAACCAGCTCTTTTTCTTTGTGGCTATGGAAGGGATGATAATCACCCACAAGGGGCTTGAGGATGTTTCAAAGCTGGAAGTGAAGGAGCTGATAGGCCAGGCCGCCAAGACAGAGGAAACAGCTGCTATTTTTCCTGTAAAAAAGATTGAAGAGCTTGCAAAGCTGTGCTACCTTTCCAGGGCATCCAAGAGAGTGATTTTATACTTGGGGAGCTTTGATGTCAAGGGCTTTGAATCTACAGCCAAAAACATCCAGAAACTTTTGGAAAAAACAGATTTCAGGCAAAATTCTTTCAAAGATATCATCAAAAAATCCCACAGGTGTGAATGCGAAAGAATTGGCAGCCACGAATTTAACAGTGTGGACATAGAGGAAGAGGCAGGGAAGAACCTGAAAAAAATTGTTGGGTTAAAGACAGACTACAAAAGCCCTTTTTTTGTGCTCTATGTCTATATATACAACGACAAGGGATACATAGGGATAGATTTCTGCAACAAGGATCTCAGCAAAAGAAAATACAAGATATATAATTATGGGGGAGAGATAAAAGGAACCATTGCATACAGCCTGCTCAGGATTGCAGGATTTAAAAAAGGCCAATTCATTATCGATCCCTTCTGCGGCACAGGGACAATACCTATAGAGGCCTGCCTTTTCCAAAATCAGAAGAGCCCACACTTTTTTGACAAAGAGTTTATCTTTACAAATTATGTGAAGTTTGATTTTGAGAAATTTGATAAAAAAATTTCTAATGAGGCAAAAACTATTTTTGGAACAGACAGCAGGCAGAAAAACATCAGCACAACAAAAAAAAATGCAAAGATTGCAGGTGCAGCATTCCAGGTTTCAAGGATAGACATTGAGTGGCTTGACACAAGGTTCGGCAATGAAAGTGTTGACCTTATTATAGGAAAGCCAATCATCCCTTCAAAGCACATAGCTGAAAGCATTGCACACAAGAGTTATAAGGACCTTTTTTATAGTGCCAAATTTGTGCTCAAAAAAACAGGAAAAATTGCCCTGCTGGCCCAAAAGTCTGAGTTAATTATAAAAACTTCAGAGAACTACGGGTTTAAGCTGGCAAAAAAAATTGCTGTTCATTCAGGCCAGGCAGAATATGATCTGACTGTTTTTGAAAAATCTTGAGGGGTGGTAGCATGGGCTGCGACATGTGCGGAAAGGATTCTGAGCTCTTTCAGGTAAAGATAGAAGAAACAATTATGAATGTCTGCAAGAACTGCGCAAGGTTTGGAACAATAATAAGAAAAAAACAATTACAAAGAATTGAGTTGTCTAAGCGCCACATCCAGGAAGAAAAAGAAGAGCCTGTTGAAGTTATCGTGCCAAACTACTCAACACTTGTCAAACAGGCAAGAGAGTCCAGAGGGCTTACTCAGGAAGACGCTGCAAAATTATTAAGCCTAAAAACTTCCATGCTGAACAATATAGAGCGCTCAAGGCTCAAGCCAAACACTGAACTGGCAAGAAAGCTTGAAAAGTTTTTCAAAATAAGGCTTGTTGAGGAGTATAATGAGGAAAAATCTCTGCCAAATAATACAAAAAGCGAAGGATTTACGCTTGGAGACTTCATAAAAAAGAAATAGTTCTCGGAAAATGATGAATAAAAAAAAGAAGCCCAGAACAGACAAAAAAATATTTTTTCTTCTTGGAATTTACCTTGCGCTCCTTATTTTTATTGTATTCACAAACAAGTATATATTTTTTGATGAGGCAGTGTATATTGGTATGAGCAAGTACATCTATTCTCTTGGCAGTAGCGGGCTTTTTGAGCTGATAAGACCTCTGGTCGTGCCCATTGTTATAGGGCTGCCGTTAATATTTGGAATATCCAACTGGTATTTTGCAAAAATAATCATGGTCTCCCTTTCAGTTGCCAATGTCTTTCTTGTTTTTTTGCTGGCCAAAAAGGCATTCAACAGGCAAGTGGCATATTTATCTGTAATAATTATGATGATAACTGCAACATATCTCATAATCTCTACAAAAATACTTACGCACATGCCTGCAATGTTCTTTATGCTGTTTGCATTGTGGCTTTTTTTCGAAAAAAAATATTTTTCTGCAGGATTGTTTGCAGGATTGGCGTTTGTTTCAAGGTTTCCCTACGGGCTGCTTCTTCCTTGCATAATAGCAGTTCTGGTTTTGTCTGCTGATAAGCCTTTTGGAAAGAGCCTGAAAAAAATTATTTCAGGATCTGCAAAGGCTTTTTTGGGATTTGCTGTTCCCTCAATTTTGTTTATAGGATTCAGCTTAATAAAAAACTTCAATGAGCCAATAGGGTTTTTTGTAAAACTGCTGCGGCCTTTTCTGCTTGCAGTACAGACAATAAATGACTCAAACAGCATTTATGGGAAGGGGTTTTTCTGGTACTTTACAAGCTTTTTCAACGAGAATTTTCTTCTGGCTTTTGGAATTATAGGTTTGCTTTTTTTGCTCTATAAATACAGACTCAGAGAAACAAAGACAAACATTCTGATAGTTGTTTTTATTGTTTTTGCAACCTATTTCAGCCTGACAACCCACAAGGAGATCAGGTATGGGCTTGCTTTTCTTCCTTATATGGCAATATTTGCAGGAGTTGGAATTTACTGGCTTGCAGGATTTGCGCGGTTCATGGCTCCAAAAACTGCCCGCAAAAAATTGTCCGTAGTTATGGCTGCAGCAGGAATAGTCTGCCTATTGATAATTTTTCCTTTTGGCACAGCCTTTAACCCTGTAAAAATTGTGAGCGAAAAAAATGAGCTGGAAAAAGTTTTTTCATATACTGAAAAGCCTATCACGAGCTCTTCTCCTCTGGCAGCACTGTACACAAATAATAAAATAATTTCCGAATACTATTCTTTGGAAGTCCTGCTGAAAGAATTCAACAGCAGAAAAGATTCAGACCTTCTGGTCATAAATCCTCTCCTGTGGTCCTGCAGCAGCAAAGACTACAGATGCATTTCAACAAGCAACTTTGCAACACTCAACATTTTCAGGGAATACACGCCTGTATTCTTTGGAAAGATAAACAACGAGGACCTTATTGTTGTGAGCAGGAACAGCTCATTTCCCGGGTTGAGTTCTGAAAAACTTCAGGAGCTCTACACAGAGCACGCAAGCGTTTTCAGCATTTCGCAGTTCCCTGCAGGGTCAAAAGGAATCGTTGTTTTCAGGATAGACACAGTAGGAGATGCTGATGAAAACAACGATTTGATAAACAGGGAAAATATTTCAAAAATCTTTGATGTTTTTATAAATAAATCAATCCCTCTTTCTCTGGCAGCAATTCCCAAATCGTTTGATGGCCTGAGCCAAAAAGACAAAAATATTCTTGTTGAGTACTACAAAAAAAATAAAGACCTTATCGAGATAGCACAAAACGGCTACGCATTCAAGCAGTCAGATTACTCAGAAGAGGCCAGCGAGTTTGAAGGCCTTCCACTGGAAAGGCAAGAAAAGCTGATTGAAAAAGGAAAGCTTATCCTTGAAAACTCGTTTGAAGCAGATATAAAAACATTTGTGCCACCTTTCAACAACGCTGACGAGACAACTCTGGATGCGCTGGCAAAGCTTAATTTCAAAGCATACTCTTCAGGAAGCTGGGAAAAAATTTCCTCCAATCCCTCAATAAGGATGATCCCTGCCAATATGTATTTTGTAAAGGACTGGAGCACAGGGGAACTAAAAAATTCCCAGGATCTAATAGAAGAGTATAAAGGCCTGTCAATAATAAGCCCTTACATTGTTTTCCAGTTCAGCACAAATGGGTTGAAAGAGAAAAACATAAATGATCTTGAGGGATTCATCAGCTATCTGCATAATGAGGGAGCAAATTTTATGGAACTAAGCCAACTGGCAGACTGGAAGAGATTTGTTGATTCAATAGATATAAAATATAATAGCTCAAATATCATTATTAAAAAACCAGAAAAGGCAGACAACTCAAAAAACAGTATAGGCCTAAGAGTTTCCAGCAGCGGAAATTACACAGCTGTCTCTGATTTTGCAAATATCAGGATTATAAACACTGCCCCTTTTGGGATAAAATTCTGCCTTAACAGTGTATGCAGGGAAATTCCCCAAAACAGCGAAGCGCTCTTCAATATCTCCCAATCCAGCAGTTAATCCTTATTCTGAGAAGGTCAAAGAATGATCTTATGGAGTCAAGAACAGGGTCAACTTTGCTCTCTTCCCTGTTTCTCCAGATTACAGGAATCTCTAATATTTTCAGACCTTTTTTTCCGGCAATCAAAAGTATTTCTACATCAAACATCCATCTTTTTGTTTTTTGTTTTGAAAAAAGCTGTTTTGCGCAGTTTTTGAAGAGCTTGAAGCCGCACTGTGTGTCCTTAAATCCCTTTGTGCCCAAAAAACCAACAAAAAAAGTTGACAGCCCCCCAATTATCCTTCTCAAAAAGGCCTGTTTTTTTTCTATTTTTGAGCCAGCAGTTTTGCGGGAGCCTATTATAACATCATACTCTTCTATATGCTGCATAAAATTATCAAGCTCTTCTATAGGTGTTGATAAATCTGCGTCTGTAAAAATTGCCAGCTCATTCTTTGCGTGCAGCATCCCCTTTCTTACGGAAAATCCTTTGCCTCTATTTTTTTTGTTTGCTAAAACAATAATATTGGTATCTGGAAAGCTTTTGGCTATTTCAATCGTCCTGTCAGTAGATCCATCTGCAACAACAATTATTTCATATTTTTTAAAGCCTTTTTTTAGAAAAGAAGAAATTTTTTGCAGGTTATTTCCAAGAATTTCTTCTTCATTGTATGCAGGCACAATAACAGATATTGAGTATTTATACATTGTTACACCTTATGCCAAAGCTATTCGCACATATTTTTATTTTTTTTGCACAATATTTCAGAAAGGTCCTGCTTTGAAACAACACCTTGATACAGCTCACCTTCTATATAAAGGGATGGAAGAGTATTGACATTGTATGAAGATGTTATCAAGCCTATAAAAGTCTCTTCCTGCCCAAGATCCACATTTACAGGAAATATCAGGACGTTTTCTCCGAATTTTTTCTTGAAATAAGTCAGAACAACTCCCTGTTCAGGGCAAATCTCGCAGTTTTTCTCAGAAAAGAAGTAAAGAATTATTACTGACTGAAAATTACATTTCTCTTTTGCCCTTTCCGCAAGAATCCAGTACTTGAAGTTGGACTGAAGATATGACCTGTATATATTTTCATAGTCAGGATTTCTTATTGGATTCTGGTCCTTCACTGACAAAACCTTGTCCAGCAGATCGCCCAATTCAGAGGTTGTCTTTTCAAGAGCCTTTGAAAGTGCTGTGCAGGTCTCGTTCTGTTCTGCAATGTAGTTAATATATAGGTACTGCAACTGGAGGCTCTCATAGTCCAGCCTCTGGATTTCACTTTGCTTGTTTTGGTATGCAAATCTCTCGTTGTCAACAAACATTCCGAACAGTATGCCGACCAAAAAAACCAAAAGGGTTATTATTCCTGCAACTACAAACCTTTGCTTTGATATTTCCCTTTCCTGCTTTTTTTCCTTTACCATTTTTGGTGTTTTCTCCGGAATAAAAGCTCGAAGACAACCTTAACCATTATAAAGCTTATTATTATAAAATATAGGAAAAAGTAAGGAATTATATAGATTGTCCCATATTTTCTTATATGCTCATCTGTTGACCTGCTTGCAAAGTACAAAAATACCACAGAGCCCAGCATCATCAGATATATTATCAGCAGCATGTTCACCTGCAGACCCAGCAGATCTATGTCCAGGTTTATTGTTTTCAGATAAGGAAGTATATCAAATCCGACATAGTAGATATTTTTAAGCTGCTGAGCCAAGGGCTTTATTAAATAGTATGCAAATATTGTAAGAGAAACTCCTGCAAGAATATATGCCAGAATGTTCAAGGGCATCTGGAACATCCCAAAATCCCCATATTTTCTATTGAAAATTATTTCCTTGTATTTTTTCATATTGAGGATTGTGCCTTTGTACCACCTGTTTCTTTGCCTGAAAAACGCTTTGAATGTTTTTGGGCCTATTGTATAGACATATCCTTTTGGGCACTGAATTATCCTGTAGTTATTTTTTTGCACCCTGTATGCAATTTCCTGGTCCTCTACCAGGTTATTTTCATCAAATCCTCCAAGCTTTCTTATAAGTGCTGTTTTGTACGTGCTGAAAGGCCCAGGAGCAACATAGTTGCAGTCCATATAGCTCATAAGCTTTGTGAGAAGCATTCCTGCCATGTATTCCAGCCTCTGGAACTTCTGCAGGAAATTTTTTGGATTATATACTTTCATTACAGGGGTCACTATTCCTGTTTCGGAATTTTTTTCATGCCAGTAAACCATTCTTTTTGCAGTGTCTTTGCCGACAAAAGAATCTGCATCAAGGCATGCAAAATATTTTCCAGTTATTATTTTTAAGCCTGTGTTTAGCGCTTTTCCTTTTCCCATATTTTGCTTATGGCTTACCAGTCTTATTGGGCAGTTTTTATGGGATTTTATAAATTCCTGGACTGTTTTTTCACTATTGTCTGTGCTTCCGTCGTTGACAACAACAATTTCCAGCCTGTCCTTAGGATAATTCATGCTTACTGCTGACCTAAGTGTTGCTCTTATTGTCTTTTCCTCATTCCATACAGGTATTATAACTGAAAAAACAGGGTAATTTTTTAAAGCTGTTTTTTCTTTCAGCTCTTTCCTTATTTTGTCTTTTTTTTCAAAAAAATACAGCATCCAGTATATCAAAAAGTAAAGGGTTATCAAAACCCCTGCCCACCCAATCAGAGTTATTATGTGGTTCATTTTTTTGTTCAGTTTTGCTGTTTAAAGGTGTATATCTGTATTCCTTTGTCGTCGTAAATCTTAATAAATGTTTCGCTTTTAGTAAGCAAAAACAAAAGCCCCTGATCCTTGTTGTTCCAGTACTCTTCTCTCATATCTCCGGTTATATAAAAATAGGTTATACTGTTTTTTTCAAGCAGCTCTGTGATGTTTTGCTCTGTTCGCGAGTTTGTAATTCTCTTCCATTCTTCCATAGCTTTTTCATAATTATGGTATTGATAGGAATGAGCATCTACAAAAGTCCTGCGCTGGGAGTATTTTTGTATGAGGAAACCATTTTCAGGGGATGACCAAACAACGCTTTTTTTTGGAGAATTCTGCTGCAGGAATTCCAGTGAATCAACCATTGTTTTTGTGGGCTGGGCTGAAACAATAGAGTCATAAAATGAAATTGCAGGAAATAATATGCTGCACAGCACAAGTATTAATGTCAGATTTTTGAGCTGGTCTATAGCCCATTTTCTGTTTAAAAGACTAGTGGCTGCTATTGCAGCAAAAAAAGGAAGCAAAAAACCAAAAAATAGTCTTATCTGGAGTGAGCTCATTGAAAGGAATAATAATACCATGAAAACTATTGATACCAATAATTTAGATTTTGCTTTTTTCCAGAAAAGCAAAATTCCCACTAAAGCAAGAACCACAAAAGGAAAAGTGATTCCTGCACCTGATCCTAAAAAAGTGAAAGAATCTGCGATGCTGAACCCTAGAAAATACCCTGCAAGGTCAACAGTGTTGCTTGCCAGAACTATTCCTGAAACAATAATTACAGACACCAGAACAACATAAAAATCTCTTAGCTTTATTTTTTTTGTTAATGCATAACCAAGAAGGAAAACCAGAACTATTAGCGACATGAAAAAATCTAACAGGGGAAGTACTGAAAAAATCATAAATGACAGCCAGCCATGTTTCTTGAGAAAAATCAAGAATCCCAGTGCAGTAAGGAAAAAGAACAGACTGTAAAAGCTAAAAGTTGAGAAAACATATACAAATACAGGGCTGAGAATAAAGAAAATTAGAGTAAGATTCTTTGTCTCCATATTCATGAATATCCTGCTCAGGAAAAAAAGAGTTCCCAAACCAAGAATTATTGGAAAAAAAACAGTAAAATACTCCCTTTGAAAAAACTCTTGCTGCGAAAAAATATAAAAGAAAAGGTTAAAGTTGATTTCCCTCTGCTGTATCTTATCATATAAAGTATTTTCGCTTATTATTCTTGAAGAGTATATCGAGTCCTGACCATATAATAAGGGGTTTTCATAGAGCATTCTAAGGAAAAAAGGAAGAAGCAGCGTGGCTGCTGCTATCAAAAAAATTACCAATATTTTTTGTGTTGAGGTTATTTTCATTGGATGCATCCAAACCCATATATGGTTGTGTTGCTTATGTCTAGTGTTTCAAAGCAGTTTTTATCAACATAAGGTATTTCTGTTGCATTAAACGCCTGTTTTGCCCTGTCTGAAAAATAGATATAGTCTATTTTATAGTATCTGAGCAAAGGGATTGCGTCTGTCTGGAACCGGGAAGTATAAATTGTCCTTAAATCATTATACCTCTGGTCTATCAAATGAATATTCAGGAAGTTTGTGTCAAAAAAGTTTTTTCTTTCTGCCACAAAAGATATCAAGTGCCCCTCCTGCGGTGTTGCCAAAACTGTTGATGTATTGGGAGTATTTTCCCTAATCCATTTAAGTGCGTCTATCTCCTGTGTTGTAGGAACCTTTGAAAGGTCTGAAGCTATTACAGCAGAGGGTATTATTGAGAATATAAT
>JBFYMA010000032.1:0-4165 GCA_041305085.1 Nanobdellota archaeon
CTTATAGTTTATCCTTTCCAGAATCTGGCCTCCTGAGTGCATGAACATATCAATTGCTTCCTGTGAAGGCTTGATCCTGCCCATCTGTAGCAGCTGCTTCCAGGGCATGAATATTCCCCTGTCGTAGAAAGGAACGCCATCCCTCAAAAATGTAAAAATTATTGGGTTGGCCTCTTTGATGTTCTCCCAGAAGTCTGTGAGGATGTAGACCTGGATGTTAATCTTGTTCTCAATGCCTGTCATCTTTCCTGCATCAATGCCCATCCCTATAATTATTGCCCTGAGCTTGTCCTTGAGCTCTGCCCTTGTCATCTTTTTGACATCTGTATCGTCAATGACTATGAACACGTCAATGTCGCTCTCAGGGGTTGCTTTTCCCTGCACAATAGAGCCTGCAAGAACATAGCTCACAATATATTTTTCAAACTTTTTAAGAACCATATCCTTATGCACTTCTGATATTTTTATTGCTGCAAGCATTCCTTTGTCAAAAACAGGCGCAGAGGTCGCAATCATCTGCAGAATATCATACTTTGCATCGTAGCATACCTGCCAAAGCTCTGTAAGAATCATTGTATCAATTGAAAGGTCAGGGTCGATATCTTTTGCAATCGAGCCTATAATGTCTGAAAGCTTTGCCTTCAGCTCTTCTTTGGACATTTTTTTGCTGTCAGAGTCATCGATAAGGACCAATACGTTGATTTTTTTCTTGAGCTCGCTTAGTTCATCTTCTGAAAGCTCCCTGTTTTCCTGCTCCTTAATCATCTGCTTTTCTTTTTCAATATTTTTTGGGGGCAGGAGCGCTATTCCGACAACATAGTCTTCAAACTTTTCCAGCACATTTTTCGAGAACTTATCCAGCTTTGATTTCATATCCTCAAGCTTTTTCCTGGCATCAGCAGGAAGGTCTGCAGGAATGTTGTCAAGAATGCTTTGCTTTTTTGACTTGTCCTGCTTGTCAGGAAGAACGTATTCGCTGCTGATTTTTTTTGAAGACTTTGGCATTTTTTACCCCCATAAGGCTGAACTCTGTTTAAAAGGCTTTATAAATCCGTGGAGCACAAGCTCTTATATAAAGGTTTTGGTGGAGAAAAGAGGAAAGCAATAAGAAAAAAAAAAGAAAAGGCTTAAGCAGCCTTGTTTGTGTGCTTTTTGTACAGGTCATGTGCATGCTTTGTTATGTCTGTAATCTTTTCTTCACCAAATTTGTCTTTTGCCTCCTGCACCTGGCTTGCATATATCTTTATGAATGATTCATACTGGTGCGCAAACTGCTCTGGCTTTTTCTTGTTTACAGATTTTGGCAGAAAGTGCCCATAGTTGTCCATGATTTTTTTGATAACTGCAACTCTTTGGTCAAATGCTCCTGGTTCAGAGTCATCAGGGCTTATTTTTTTCAGAACACTCACAACATACTGATTTTTTTCATTTTCTTTAAGCGACTTGTACAATTCATCCACAACATCCTTCATCTGGCCTGATTTTGCCATTTTATAAGCACCAACAAATCCTCCCTCTTTTCTGAAAATCTGGTCAAGAATGTCATGAGCTGTTGAAAAAGCCCTGTGGTCTTCTAAATCCTGGCCATATACTGCTTTGTGGTGCTCTTTCATTGAGCGGACAAGCTCGTCATAGAATTCCTGGTAGTTTTTTGGCTGAAGGTTTTTTATTTTGTGCTCGTTTCTGTGAATTTCATGAATATGAACTTTTCCTTCAACTTTTTCAGGTGACAGTTCGTCAACTATTTTGTCCAGATCAATTCCTTTTTCTTTCTTTTTTTCCGCCATAGAGACCACCTTTTTGGTATTTTATCTTTTATCAGCTTTAGTTATGAATAGCGTTTATAAACATGTTGTTGTTTAAAAAACTTATGAAAATTCAGGGATTACAGACTCTCTGTCTGCGTCAACGTATTCCTGGGCCTTATCTAATTGCTCAAGGTCTTCTGCAATGTCCAGGCTGTCAACATCCACTCCAACAACGTAAATCGTTATTGCATCTTTCTGCAGGTCTTCCTTTGTTATGTTTATTAATCCTGTTGAGGAGTTGTCAAGCTTGTAGCCGCCAAGGTAGAGCGAGCCATTGAACTGTATTGCAGGAATTGTAAAGCACTCATCACCTGAGAAAATTCCTCCATCTGTGCACTCTTCTCTTTCAGGTATAACAAATGTTTCCATTGTCTTTCCTTCGCCCAGCTCTCTCATCAGGAATGTTTCCAAAGAGTATTGGCCTACTGCAATCTGTATTTCCTGGTTATTGTCCTCGCTTCCTGTGAAGCTCTTCATCTGGACAAAGTTGTCCTCAAGAGTTGACTGCCTTTCCAGGATTATTATTGCCCGGTCATCCACTGAAAGATCCTGGTCTGTCTCATTAAGATATGCCCATACCAATACACGCTGGGTTATAGGGTTGTCCAATATTCCTCCTGCTGTTTCCCTGTCCTGGACTTGTTTCTCGATTATCCTTTTCTTGACCACAAGTTTTTTTGTCAGAACAGGGTATAGCTCCATATTTACATTTTCTGTTTCTCCTTGCTCAAGGCTTAGGTCAATTGGCTCTGAAACATAGCCCTGGAGTTCTCCAACAAGAACCCCACCAACGCATTTAGGGATTTTGGTGGAAAGAATTGCTTTATTGTTCTCTTTCAGTGTTTCTCCCAGATAGACAATGTCTTCTCCGCAATGGTAGCTTATGAGAACATTATTTACAGGCTGGCCTGTCATAAAATCTGTTGTCTCAATATTCACGCTTGCAGCCCGCTGGTTTTGGTTTGCGAAAAGGCTCTGCACTCCTGCATCAGCCCTTGAAATGTTTATGAGTGTGCTGTTGAAAGGCTCATTGTTCCTCACGTTTACTTCAAGCGCATACTGGAAAGTATAGCCTTCATTGCTGAATGCTGAGTCGTCCTTGAGCATTATAACAACAGGATAGGATATGTCATAGGAAAAATCATACTTCTGGGTTGAGAAGCTGAAAAGTGCAAGGTTTACTGTGAAAGCCTGGTCAGGCATTATCAGCTCTCCTTTGCTAGGTGTCACTTTTAGGTAGAGCTCCCACCAGGGAAGGTACAAAAAGTCCACACTAACCTTTTGGAGCTCCTCATCAGGAACAGTCAGAAGAGGCATAACAAGGTTGTTGTAAAATGATCTTGAGAACTTGTTTTCAAAACTGTAAATGTTGAACTCTTTGGAGCCCTCAACCTGTATAAGCGGAATGTTCTGGGAAAGCAGGGATTTCATTCCTGAGTTGACATCCCTGAGCATCCAGGTCTTTGGCTGGCCAAAGCCAAACTTTGTCGGGCCTGACATCGGAGGAAAGTCATATTCTGAATCACCTATGCTATAGCCTGACACAAGCTCTATTGTCGCTGATTCTAAAGCTTTATAGTCTGCAACCTCCCATTCCTGGGCTATTGCAGAAGCAGTCTCATAGATTGTCTTGAAGCCCAGCTCAAGCCTTTGCTGGAACAAGGACATTTTTACCAATTTATTGTCTTTTCTTATCTCCAATGGGTATTTCAGGAAAAGCCCAACATCCTCATTTGTTATCTGGACTTCTGGAGAAAGCTCTCCGCTGTGCTGGATTTTGTATCCTCTTTTTTCAAATTCTGAAAAGTCCAGGCAAGACTCCATATTTTTGGCAATAAACTGCTCTGCTTCTGACTCCACAGATGGCAGTGAAGGGTTTTTTGAAAGCGCAGGTCTTTCTGTTGTGAAAAGGCAAGAAGTGCATGTGTTTGAGCTCTTCATGTAATACCAATAAGGAATTGTGATGTTGGAGCCTGGCGCAAAAAATATTGCTGAAGAGCTGGTCTCTCTTTCCTCGACAGGAATCAACCCTGCATTTTCAGGGTATGCATATCCTCCGTGCTGGCCTATTACAATAAATGCATCCTTTGCAGTGTTCTGAAGGCACTGCTCCACCATTGTTTTTAACGGCTGCATCTCTGCAGGAATGTTTTCTGTGTACTCCTCTTCTTTTGAAACGCTTTTTTCAAGCACTGAGAAAAGGAAGATTGCCAGTCCTATAACTATCAAAAGGACTATTCCCAAAAGCACAAACACTGTTGCCTTGGCTTTTTTTTGTCTGCTTTTGATGCTTTTCATTTTTTGGATGTCCGATGTTTTGGTTTTTTATTGTTTTGCTTTTCTTGTTGTTTTTAATT
>JBFYMA010000033.1:0-5063 GCA_041305085.1 Nanobdellota archaeon
ATTACTGGCATCCCTCTGGGATATTACTGGCTCGCAATCTTGTAAGGCATATTTTTGGAATTGAAGAATTTTGCACTAAAGTGTGGGGTATTAAACCCCTGCGAAATTTTCAATAAAAAAAGAAAAAAAACAATAGCCCAACAGTCAATAGTCAAACAGCTTTTTCTGGTTCTTTTTGTGCTTTAATCTGTATTTGGGAGGGTCATACTTTTTGTAACTGTAGCCGTATTCTGCAAGCATTGCAAGCGCATTCTTTGTGATGCTTGGAGCAACAAGCATTCCCCTGACTTTCTGAAGGCCTTTGGCTTTTTTTATCCTTTCAACATACCTTCTCAGCTGTGTTACAGCGTCAGGCCCTGCCTTGAACCTTTTGCACTCAACCACAACCATCGAGCCATTCCTGTCAAAGCCAAAAATATCAATAAATCCATACTTTGTGTGCTCTTCCCTGCTCAAAGGAGTGAACCCTTTCTCAAGAATTTCTGGGTTGTTGTAGATATCATCGCTAAAATCCTTTTCATTGCCCTGTAGAATAATAGATTGACCATCTGTCAATTTTTGTGAAACAAAAAAAATCATGCTGCTGATGCTTATTGTCATGTACTCTTTTAGCTGCTGGTTGGCACAGTTTAGCACCAACTGGTCATCTTCAATAGATGCTCTGTACTCTGTGCCGGGCTTCATGTAGTTTACAGGATTGTTTCCAGAAGGCTGGTGAACCAGCAAAGCCTTGTCTTCTTTTATTATTATGATCCTTTCTCCATCAGGCAAAAAGCTTTCTGCCCTGCCGCTGTATTCTATGCAGCAATTCGCCCCTATGATTACTGTTTCGTTTTTTTTAATAGCCTGCTGTATCTGGCTTGCTGTCTTTTCCATCAGTATTATTCCCCTTTTCTTTTCTTTTGAAAGAATTCCACAGCTTAACAAGCATTATTGTTCCAATTATTCCCATTATAAGGCTCATCACCTGACCTGTGCTCAGCCCAAAAATAAAAACAGGGTCATCTCTCCAGAAATTCACTGTAAACCTCAAAAATCCGTAGAGAGTTACAAACATCCAGAACAAGAATCCTTTTGGAAGCTTCATGCTTCGCATAAACATCAGCACTCCAAAAATAAAAAAGTTTTTGATAGCCTCATACATCTGGCTTGGGTGCCTGCAGCCTTCAGAAAGCCCTGCAATGAACTGGTTTTTGCTGTAGTCAATGCACAGCCACAAGATGCTTGTTGGCTTTCCCAAAAGCTCTGCGTTTATAAAATTGGCAATCCTTCCGAATCCTAATGTAATGGCCGCAGGAATGACCAATAGGTCTCCAAGCTCGTAAACGTCTATCCTGTATTTTCTGCAGAAAAAAAAGCTGACAACAAACGCTCCAACCAGCCCACCGTGAAAGCTCATGCCTCCATGCCATATCTGAGGAATCTCTATGGGGTTGGCAAAATAATATCCTGGCTGCCAGGCCAGGACTTCAAAAATTCTTGCCCCAAGTATCACACCAACTATAAGCCACAGTATGTATGAGTCAACCCTTTCTCGTGAAAGGTTAGTTATCTTTTTCTGCTTTACAAAGTTTATGAGCAGAAAATACGCCAGCAGAAACCCCAGAACATAGACCAGGCTGTAGTATCTGATTGCAAGAGGCCCAATCTGGACAAGCACAGGATTTATGTTGTGGAAAAACATGCATCAAGAGAATGGGAAAGGTTTTATAAGTTTTATTGTCTTAATGTTAACCCATCTTTTTCAACTCTTTCCGCAAGAATCTTTTTTAATCCTTCTCTGTCTGCACCCATTTTTCTGGCAAGATACGTTCCGTTGCTATTTGTGGAAAAACCAAGCTGTATTTTGTATGTATAAACCAGTTCGCCATTCTCCTCTCTGGAAACACATTTAAGATTGCCTGCATTGGGAAGTTCCGTTGCAGTATCAATTAGACTGCAGAAGTGAGTTCCCACAAATACTGTTTTATCTACAATATTTTCCAAACCTATTTTTCTTAACAGGTTTGGCTCAATCAATTCAATTACAGACATTACTTTGTCGACTTGCTCACCAATTTCAGACATTATTGCTGGAACACCATCATTTTTTAAGTTGTTAAAATATTTTGCAGCAATTGCCAGATATCTTAATTCAGTTACAGCTTTGGCAAATTCATTAAGTTCATCATTGTATGATGCCAAGAAGTTACCTTATTCCTTGTTTTTAAGGTATTTCATTGCATAGTCAAAATTCTCTGCAGAAAATCCATTAGATTCTAAATCAAGTTCAGCAACCACTTCTTTTTTCTTTTTGCTTAAAGAAAGCAAACTCTTAAATGGTCTAAGCTTTTGATAGGTTGCACTCCCTGACATTTTTCCTGACTCCTGATCAATAGTTATTTTAAAGTCAACAGGGGTTTCCCAATATTCTATATTATTTCCAGTTTTTGATTTTATTTAATCCTTTATAATGTTGAAAATAATGTTGAAAGGTATATGCAAATTGCGTGTTAAATTTATTGTATTATTATGATCAACTATAATCTATTATCATACAGCATAAAAAGGTATCAGAGAAGCAGCAAATATTGCAAACATGAATATTATGAAGATCCAGAACACCAGGAAAATAATCCCTACAACAAGCCCGGCAATTGCCAGCCCTTTTCCGTCTGTGTTGTCCTTTGTCATCCTGTTGAGCGCAGATATGCCAAAGATTATTGCAAGGATTTGCGGCACAATTGGAATAAAGAATATCAATGACAATACAAGCGATGCAGTGGCTGTTCCTGATGCACTTTTGGATGTTTTCAGAGAAGAATTTTTTTGTTTTTTCTTTTGTTCAGGCATAAAATGCATAATGGGTTTACGTTTTATAAAGTTTCCTATGCACAGTCCATGAAAGGCTATTTCTCGAAAGCCTCAAACCTCAGAATTCTGCATTTACAGGCTTTCTAAAGGCATTCTGCAATCGAAAAGTATATAAAGGAATTGGGTTTCTTTTTTTACATAAAAAATTCTCAATTTTGCGAGAGAAAATTATACAAACAAAATGGAAGAAAAAGAGTATACCTCAAACAACATCACAGTTCTTGAAGGGCTGGAAGCAGTAAGAAAAAGGCCTAGCATGTATATTGGAAGCACAGGGGTTAGGGGTTTTCATCATCTGGTTTATGAGATAGTTGACAACAGCATAGACGAGGCAATGGCAGGCTTCTGCAACCAGATAGACATAATAATCCACAAGGATGGCAGCATTACAGTGATGGACAACGGAAGAGGAATACCTATAGATGTTCATCCATCCTACAATATTCCGGCAGTGCAGGTAGTTCTTACAAAGCTTCACGCAGGAGGCAAGTTTGACAAAGATACCTATAAAGTCTCAGGAGGCCTTCACGGGGTTGGCTCAAGCGTAGTAAACGCCCTCTCAAAGGAGCTTGAAGTGTTTGTCAAGAAAAAAGGCAAAGTCTATTACCAAAAATACCAAAGAGGAGTTCCCCAGACACAGCTTATAGTAAGCAACGATGACAAATTCCACGGAGAATCAGGAACCATAATAAGGTTTCTGCCTGATGACCAGATTTTTTCTGTAAACGAATTTGATTACGATATTTTAAGATCAAGGCTGAGAGAGATGGCATTCCTGAACAGGAACATAAAAATAACACTTGCAGATGAAAGGACAGAGAAAAATGAGGAGTTCAAATATGAAGGAGGAATAATCAGCTTTGTGGAATATTTGAACAAAAACAAGCAGGCGTTCCACGAGGCAATATTTCTGGAAAAAGACAAAAACGGAATATTTATGGAAGTGGCGATGCAGTACAGCAACTCCTACAATGAAAATGTCTACAGCTTTGTAAACAACATAAACACCCATGAGGGAGGAACCCACCTTATAGGGTTCAAGGCAGCGCTCACAAGAAGCCTTAACACCTATGCAGAAAGGTACAAGCTTGCAGATGTGAAATTCAGCAGCGATGATGTAAGGGAGGGGCTTGCAGCAGTTATCTCGCTAAAAATTCCTGACCCCCAGTTTGAGGGGCAGACAAAAACAAGGCTTGGAAACAGCGAAGTGAAAGGAATAGTTGAAAGCCTTGTCAGCACAGGGCTGGGATTTTTTCTTGAGGAAAACCCAAAGATTGCAGGCCAGATAATCCAGAAAATTGTGATGGCTGCAAAAGCAAGAGAGGCAGCAAGAAAAGCAAGAGAGCTCACCAGAAGAAAAAACTCTTTGGAATTTTCAACGCTTCCAGGAAAGCTTTCTGACTGCAGGGAAAAAGACCCTTCGAAGTGCGAGCTGTATATCGTCGAAGGCGATTCAGCGGGCGGCTCGGCTAGGCAAGGCAGGAACAGCGCATTCCAGGCAATCCTTCCTTTGAGGGGAAAGATCCTGAATGTTGAAAAGGCCAGGATCAACAAGGTTCTGGAAAGCCAGGAAATCGCCAACATAATAACTGCCATAGGCACAGGGATAGGTGATGACTTTGACGATTCCAAAGTGAGATACCACAAAATAATAATAATGACTGATGCAGACGTTGACGGAAACCACATAGCAACGCTTTTGCTCACATTTTTCTACAGGTACATGAGGCAGCTCATAGAAAAAGGATTCATATACATTGCCCAGCCCCCTCTGTATCTGGTAAAAAAAGGCAGTGCCAAAAGGTATGCAATTACAGAGGAAGAAAAAGAAAAAGCGCTCAGGGAGCTTCCAGGAGCATCCATTCAAAGGTATAAAGGGCTTGGAGAGATGAACCCAGAAGAGCTTTGGGAGACAACTATGAATCCTGAAAACAAGGTGCTGAAAAGGGTAACAATAGAGGATGCAGTTGTTGCTGACGAAATATTCACTATTCTTATGGGTGATGAGGTTGAGCAGAGAAGAAAATTCATTGAAGAAAACGCCCAAAAAGCAGAAAACCTAGATATCTAGTTCTCGAAAGTTTATTTCATGGGTTTTACGCATAGGCTCCATCCGGAATCTCCCTTTGGTCGCTTTGTGTGCTGAGCGTAGCGAACGCCACTAAGAAAACAAAGTTTTCTGTGTTGCCTGGCTCGCCTCATGCTATATT
>JBFYMA010000034.1:0-3064 GCA_041305085.1 Nanobdellota archaeon
AACAGATGCTCAACTGTCTGTATGTCAGAATTTACAGATGAGGAGCTGTTTTTTGGGCCTGCGGATGCGCCAGAGGCTCCAAAAAAAGAAAAGCAGGACCCTTTTTCGTTTATAAGGAATAGTGTGAACGATGTTGAGAGAAGGCTGAGGGTTCTGGAGGAAAGATATTCCAACCTTAGAAAAAAGATTCAGATTACTGACCAGAACATGCTCGACCAGGAAGGCCATTCGACAAAAGAGATAAAGCTTCTGAGCGAAACAGTCGTTTCGCTTAAGCTCCAAGTGGAAGAGATTGCTGAAAAGCTCGCCATCTTTAATTCAGAGTTTGAAAACGTAGCAAAAAAAAGAGAACTCATGGTTTTGGAAAAATATCTTGATATGTGGCAGCCGATGAATTTTGTCACAAGGCAGGAATTCAGTGAAATACTGCAGAAATCTTCACGAAAATAGTTTTCTCTATTATTGAATGAAGACAAATATTTATATATACTCTTTTATGAGTATAAAAACAGTACAAAAAAAGTATTTATCAAAAAAATAGTGGCTGGTGATTTGTATGGAGAAAAAGCACAAATTTATTTTATGGTTTAAGGATCTGGAAATAAGCGATGTTCCTCTTGTAGGGGGAAAAAACGCCTCACTGGGAGAGATGTTCAGAGAACTTTCAAAAAAAGGCGTCAAAATTCCTAATGGGTTTGCAGTAACAGCATATGCTTATAGATATTTCATAGAAAAAGCAGGAATAAAGGAGAAAATAAGGCAGATTCTGCAGGGATTAAATACAAGCAACATGAAAAACCTTTCAGACAAAGGCCACAAAGTAAGGCAGACAATTCTTTCAGCAAAGCTTCCGGAAGAGATTGAGGCAGAAATAGTCCATGCATACCACCAATTATCCGCACTGTACAAAAAAGGAGATACAGACGTTGCAGTAAGGAGCAGCGCAACTGCAGAAGACCTTCCTGATGCAAGCTTTGCAGGACAGCAGGAAACATATCTTAACATCAGAGGCCCTGCTGCAATTATAGATGCCTGCAAAAAATGCTTTGCGAGCCTTTTCACAAACAGGGCAATCAGCTACAGGCACGATAAAGGGTTTGACCATTTTTCAATTGCTTTAAGCATTGGAGTACAGAAAATGGTGAGAAGTGATCTGGCAAGCAGTGGCGTAATGTTTTCTATAGATACAGAGTCAGGTTTTAAGGATGTTGTGTTTGTGACAGCAGGCTATGGTCTTGGAGAAAATGTTGTCCAGGGAGCAATAAACCCGGACGAATACTACGTATTCAAGCCCACGCTTGCAAGAAACTTCAACGCAATAATATCAAGAACCATAGGCTCAAAAGAGCTAAAGATGGTTTATACACATGGAGGCACAAAGCCCACAAAAAACGTCCATGTTCCTATTCCAGACCAGCAAAAGTTTGCACTTACAGACAAAGAAGTGCTTTTGCTGTCAAAATGGGCTGTTATAATAGAGGAGCACTACAGCAAAAAAGCAGGAAAATACAAGCCCATGGACATGGAGTGGGCAAAGGATGGCATTACAGGCCAGCTATTTATTGTGCAGGCAAGGCCTGAAACAGTAATGAGCCAGAAGAACAGAAACATTTACGAAACATTTGTGCTAAAGCAAAAAGGAAAGCTTCTTGTCCAGGGAAAAAGCGTTGGCGAGAAGATAGGTGCAGGAAGGGCAAGGATAATAAAGGAGGTCCACAACATAAGCCAGTTCAAAAAAGGAGAAGTTCTTGTAACTGAAATGACTGATCCGGACTGGGAGCCAATAATGAAGATTGCCTCAGCCATCGTCACAAACAGGGGCGGAAGAACCTGCCACGCAGCCATTATTTCCAGGGAGCTTGGAATACCTTGTGTTGTGGGAACACTTGATGGTACTGGCAAAATAAAGAATGGTCAGAACATAACAGTCAGCTGTGCAGAAGGGGATACAGGAAACGTTTATGAAGGCATTTTGAGGTTTAATGTTGAAAAAACAAACATAAAAAACCTTCCAAGAACCAAAACAAAGATAATGATGAACGTTGGAAACCCTGAAGAGGCATTCAACCTGAGCTTTATTCCCAATGATGGAATAGGTCTTGCGAGGGAGGAGTTCATAATAAACTCCTACATAAAAATACACCCAAAAGCGCTTCTTTATTTTAACACGCTCAAGGACAAAAATGCAAAAGAAATGATTGAAAAAATGACTCTGGGATACAAAAACAAGGCGCAGTTCTTTGTTGACAAGCTTGCAGAAGGAATAGCAAGGATTGGTGCAAGTGTTTACCCAAAAGACTGCATTGTAAGGATGAGCGATTTCAAGACCAATGAGTACGCAAACCTCATAGGAGGAAAAGAATTTGAGCCATCTGAAGACAACCCAATGATTGGGTGGAGAGGCGCGAGCAGGTATTACAGCGCATACAAGGATGCGTTTGCACTTGAATGCAAAGCCATGAAAAAAGTAAGGGAAGAGATGGGCCTTGCAAACGTAAAGCTGATGATTCCATTCTGCAGGACAGTGGAAGAAGGCAAAAAGGTTCTTAAGGTGATGGAGCAGAACGGCCTGAAGAGAGGAGTCAAGGGCCTGCAGGTGTATGTGATGTGCGAGATACCAAGCAATGTTATTCTGGCAGACGACTTCAGCAAAATATTTGACGGATTCTCAATAGGAAGCAATGACCTTACACAGCTCATCCTTGGGCTGGACAGGGATTCGGAGCTTGTATCGAGCATCTATGACGAGAGAAATCCTGCAGTAAAGAACATGATAGCACAGGTAATAAAAAAGGCAAAAGCCAACCACAGAAAGATAGGAATCTGCGGCCAGGCGCCCTCTGACTACCCTGAGTTTGCCCAGTTCCTTGTCACAGAGCAGATAGACAGCATAAGCCTGAACCCTGACACTGTGATAAAGACAACGCTAGCAATAGCGCAGACAGAGAAAAAAGTCTATGCAAGCAAGAGCCTGAAGGGAGACTAGAAATATTTATTTTTTAAATTAATTATAAGTCTTTCATATAATTTTTTTGTGGTTTTGGTACAAAAAGGTCTTTTTAGG
>JBFYMA010000035.1:0-6174 GCA_041305085.1 Nanobdellota archaeon
GTAATCCATTGACGGCCTGAAAAGGTTCCAGAACACCTTGTTTATCCAGGACACCCATTCATGGTCAAAAAACTCGTAAAAGATTCTTGTGTCCTTGTCAAGCTCTCCTTTCTTGTAAAGCCTCAGCTGCTCCTCATCCTTAAACCTTGCAATTTTATCATCCACCACAAACCCCCTCAATGGCTGGTACCTATGCCTTATCTCTATGAGCCCTGGATACTTCTTCATGAGATATTCTATGCTGGAAATATTTTTCAGTGATGAAACGTTTACTCTTGTAAGAATCTTTATCAAGACTTTTCTCTGGAGAAGCTCTTCAAGAAGGTCGACCATTTTTGCCCTGCCTTCTTTAATCTCTATGAATGAGAGGTTTCCTGAAAAGCAGAACAGCTGGTGCTCTGCCATCCCGAGAAGGCCAAATATGTCCTGGTTTTTTGCAATGTTTTCTTTGTCGTATTCCTCTATAAAGCAGCGCTTCATGTTTGAGGGTATAAACTGGAAGACTTCGAGAAAGTCAAACTCCTCTTTTGTTCTGCCGTGCTTTATGTGCGAGTAAAGAGTGTTTTTTATTTCATCATCGTCCGGGCTTTCTCCCTGAGAGTAATACACAAGCTTCAATGCTCCTTGTGTGCCTTTTCTGAAAACCTTTATGCTGAGCAGGCCTGTGCCTTCCTTTATGCTCTGGACATACTTGTCAGTGGTGACCCAGCTTTTGCCTATTCTCTGGGAGATTTCCTGGATTGTTCTGGGCTCTTTTTTCACAAATCCAAGAATGCTCTTTTCATCCTCCTTTGTTATTCTCATCCAGAAAGGGCAAACCCTCTCTGTTTAAAAGCTTTTTGGTAAAGTAAAACACTATAGCAAAAATTGAAAGATAAATTTTATTTAAAATAAAACGCTATATTAAAATATGCAAAACACAGCGGCAAAACGCAAAAAACCCAGAACAAAAAACCAATAAAAAAACAAATAATGCGAGGTGGAAAAATGTTGACAGTTATTGTTGGATTGGATGTGGGGCAGAGAAATATATGCATAAGCGAGTGCTCAAAGGATTCTGCAATGAAAAAGGCAGGCATTGTTGCAGACAGCATATCGCCGAATGAAAAAAGCCTGAAAAGAAAAATAAAGCTGGCACGCTGGAATACCTGCATTGTAGAGCCTGTCAGAAGGGCAGGACTGCTAAACCCTTTAGAGTGTACGCATACAAAAATAAGCGATGAGTACGGAAAGCTTGTTTGCGAGGACTGCGGACTGCTGATAGGCCAAGGACTTCATTATTGAAAAAAGGTGAGAACATGAGCATAGATAGATTCCAAGAATTGGATAGGTTCAAGAAAGAGTTTTTTGGGCTGGAGCACAGCCTTAATGAAAACAGGAAACAACTTTCAATCATTGAAAAAAAGATAGAAGCTGCAAAAAAGAACTGCAACAACTCTCCAGATGCAAAGCAGGAAATGGCCATAAAAACAAGATACTTTGACAAGCTCCAGTGCAGCATAAACAATCAGGAATACATACAAAAGGTTCTCTCAGAAATAGGAAAAGTGTACGGGCTTAAGAATGGGGAGATGGTAACCAGCTTTCACTTTGCAGACATGCTCACCTGGAGGGATGCAGGAACAACAGATGTTCCTTCGCTGTACCTTGCATGCCCTTACTGCTCAAAGCAGCATCCGGTTATTGTGGAGTTTACCCAGATAAAGCATAACCCTTCAGGCCATGAATGGGAAAAGCAGGCATTCCTGATGTGCCCGACAACACACATGATCTACGAGCTCGGAGGCTACAATTCCAGGTATAACTGAGATTGAGGAAAAACATATTTTTAACCTGCTCAACCGATAACTATTTAAAGCTTTTTTCCAACTTTTGTTCTGAAAAAAGGAGTGTGGAGGTGTTTTTTATCAAACTGTTTGGAAAAAGGAATCTTGCAGTTCTATTGCTTGTTTTTCTTGCAATAATCCCTCTGGCTTTTGCAGCAGAGCCATCCATAGATTTCTCGCTTTCAGAGCAGAACAGCCAGATAGCTTTTGACTACTCTCTCTCGAGAACTGATTCCAGCATCCAGTGCCTAAAGCTGGAGCTTTACCAGAATTCTGTTCCTTTGGATGTCCAGATAGCAAACGACTGCTCCACTTCAGGAACAAAGGTTTTTCCAAAGCAGGAAGCAAACGAGTTTTATGCAGTAATAAAATATTTTGATGGCTCATCAATAAAGACATTTACCAGCCCTGCAAAATCACTCCAGCAATCAGGAGAACAAACTCCAACTGCGCACAATTTGAGGTTTGTCAGGAACAATATTCCATTGAATGCTATTTCAGAAGGAGCATCATTTCTTGTAAGCCTGAAGTTTGACTTATCCAATAAAGATAATGTGGAGTCAATTACAGCAGACCTTTCAGGGCTCACAACAAATCCGGCAAAAAAACAGCAGTACAAGTCAATAACCATTGACCCAGCCAGCTGTGTAAGCCAGCAGGAAAAGTTTTCATGCGCAATCCCTGACATCCAGCTCCAGCCAGCACAAGCAACAGTAAGCATCACACTGGAGATCGAGAACTCAGAGGGAAACTCCTCAAACCAGACCCTTTCAAAAACTTTCACAATAAGCAACAGCAATCCCGAGATAAGCTTTTTCGGCTCAGACAAGTGCTCCCAGGAGGGCAAATGCTTTATAAAGGATGGAATTAATAACATACTGCTCCAGTTCACTGGCTCTTCTGCAGGATTCAGCACAAGACAGGTCTATTATTCTGCGGGAGCACAGGCTTCAAGGGCTTCTGAATGCTCAAACTCTGAGTGTTATGGAGGGCTTTTTGTGGAGTGCAATGACGGCCCTGTAAACATCTTCATAACCTCTTCAGGCAGCAGCCCATCCCAGGATGATGCAGGAAACCTCTTGGCTGGAAAAACATCTGCAACACTATACTGCGACAACACAAACCCTGAAATTGCGGAGTTCAGTGCAGCTTCCAGCACTGGACTAAACTTTACAAAGTCAGGAGACAAAATAATTGTTACAGCCCAGGTCAGGGAAGAGACAAAGCCATTGATTGTTGTAAACTTTTCAGACTTTGGAGAAGGACTTGTGGAAGGAACATGCACAGAAAAAGAGATTTATTGGGAGTGTAGCGCAAGCGCAACTGCAAAGCCTGGCCCATACACAGGAACTTTGACAGCAGTTGTTTCTGACATTGTTGGCAACACTGCAGCTGCCCAGGCAGAGATTGATGTTCTTGCAGTAGATACAAACCAGTCACCAGACTTGTGGAGGATTGGAAAGGCAATTTATTCTCCTGATGTTTTCAACAAAAAATTTATTCCGCAAAGCGACAACAATATCTATATATATCTAAAGCTTGAGCCAAAAAAAAAGAGTGCAGAATCGCTTTTGGTGGTTCCAAAGGGCTGTATAGCAGAGCAGGGATATGGAGTTGATGGCCTTATACAAACAGAAGGAGACAATGCCCTGCTTACAAAGCAAAGAGGCGCAACCAATATTGTTCTTAACCTTAATCTCAGGAAAAGCCAGTCAGACTACAACAATTATGATGAGCTAAGGTTTACATGCTCAATAGATGTTTACTCAAAGTGGGGGGATGTTTTTTTCAGCAAGCCAGAGCAGGAAAACTATTCAATAACAATAAAGCTTTTGGACACAGACGATGTTGGAGTGAATGTCCAGAATGAAATAGACAGTGTAAAGGAGGGAGTTGAGCAGGAGAGAAAAGACTGGCAGCAGATATCAACTTTTGTCAGCTATATGGATCCTGTATGCAGGCAGGTACTTCCATTTTTTTCAAAAACAAGCCAGGCATTAGACTCTGCAGCAGTAACATTGGAGGGAATTCCAGGAGCACAAGGAGCAGCCCAAGGCGTATCAAATGCTGCAACAAGAGTGAACGATGTGCACGGAGAGGCAAAAGCTGCCCCTGCAATAGGTCAGGTCTGCAGGTTCATAACCTGTGATACAGCAGTCAACAAGGCAATTCCTTCGTTGATGGGGGACCTTCCGGGAGTTGGCACAATGACAAAGCTTGCAGGATACAACAATGCAAACTATGAAGACATCTTTGACCCATACAAAAGCATTTATCTTGCATACATGTCTGCATGCCTGCCAGCAGTTGTAGACCTTCAGGAAAGGCACAGGGCAGTCAACTGCGAATACATCAGATGTTTGAGTGAGGATGTCTCTGCAGGCTACCCAATAAGCAGCTGCCAGTCAGCAAAAAGCTACTCAACCTGCAAGTACTACACAGGAGAAATATTTGAATTAATACCTTACACTGCACTGCAAAGAAGGCTTGGAGACAAAGTTAAGGCAATACTCAGCAACCCGGCATCCATTGCAGGCATGGGGCTCTCAAACCTGCTTTGCAAGAAAGTGCACAGCCCGATTGCCCACGCTGCATGCAGCATCCCTGAAAACATAAAGGAGATAAAGACTTATGTTGATATGTACACAAAATGGCCTGCTCCCAGCAGCTCAACAACAGACTCCTATTGCTCGCAAATAATGGGCAAAGTTGACGATGATGGTTATTGGAAGCCTTTCAACAGCCTAGGAGAGCCATTTTACACTGACAGGTTTTACCCTGATATTGTCGGGCCTCTTCCACAGGAAGAAAAGCGCACTGGTTGCACAGAGTACGGATGCACTTTTGTTGACGACCAGGGAAGGCAGAACTCTGAATTTATAGTTGTAACCTATCCAAGTGGAATCCAAAGGGTGTTCTATAAGGGAGAATATGTTGGTAGAATAACTACAACTGCTTCCCAGATTCCTAATTTCAGCCCACTACAAGGTCTTTCTCAGGACTTGGAGGCAGAGATTTATGAAAAAGCTGCAACCGGCGATTTGATTGACCTTTCACAGGTTTCACAGGAATACTATGAAGAAATAAACGGTCCAGACGGGGTTTACAGGACTGTAGTTGGAGGAGTTGCAGGGCCTCACGAGCAAAACCTTGCAGAACTGGAGTCAAGGCTTGTACTTTTGCAGGACGCAAAGCAAGCTTATGAAACCCAAAAAAACATTGTGCTTGGGATAGACCAGCAAAAAGAGCAGCTCAAAGAGCTTGAAAAGCAAATAAGCCAGACAAGTGATACTGAGCAGTTGATAGAGCTCAATGAAGAAAAAGAATTTATTCAGGGCTATTTGGATAGAAATGAAAACCAGGCAAGAAAAGACCTGAAAGATGCAGAAAAAGAATACTCAAAACAGCAAGACAGGTACAAGGATCAGCTCAATACAATTGCAAGGGATGCAAAGTACGAAGAATACAACAGGCAGTGGGAAGGAGGATGGAATGCCTGGTCAAAGATGCTGGAAAACGCAATGGCTGTGGACTATGTAACCAGGTATATTCCAGGATTTTCAGAGTGGGTAAACAAGTGGTGGATAAACAACTGGCTAAAAACATTTTTTGAAGGAGATGTAGTGCAGGTGGCATTCGGGGATTATGAAGGGCTTATATGCGAAAGCAGCTTGGAAAAATCCTCACAGCAGGGCCAGGCACTGATAAGCACAGGACTGCTCTACAGGCCAGCAATCCATATAGAGGCAGAAAAAACAAGCCTTATTGATCCAAACCCTTCAAAACCAGACGATGAGTACTACAACTATTTTGTGAGTGCAGGCATAAACGCCAAAAAAGGAGGGCTGAAATTCAAGATATTTGCATACGGAGACAACACAATAAACCTTACTTCAGATGAAATACTTCCAGATGACAACCCAAGGTATCCAAGCGAGCAGGGGATGATAACATTCAGCTCCCCAAAGCAGTACTCACGCGTGTGCATGGTGTTTGACCATTCCAAAGGCGAGCTGTTTGATTACTTTGACAAAGTTGAGCTTGATGATTCAAAAGTCTGTAACACCATAGTCAGGCAGTAAAGCTTACACAAAAAAAACAGCAAAAAACAAACCCTAACAAAACAAACAACAAAAACAATAAGCAAATTAAAAACAACAAGAAAAGCAAAACAAAAAAAAACCAAAACATCGGACATCAAAAAAATGAAAAGCATCAAAAGCAGACATAAAAAAGACCAGGCAACAGTTTTTTTGATTTTGGGAATAGTCCTTTTGATAGTTATAGGACTGGCAATCTTCCTTTTCTCAGTGCTTGAAAAAAGCGTTTCAAAAGAAGAGGAGTACAC
>JBFYMA010000036.1:0-18640 GCA_041305085.1 Nanobdellota archaeon
TAGCCATAGGGCTACAGAGGAGGGTGGAGGTCGAAGCTCCACCATGAAAAAAGAAGAACGATTGGATAGAAAAATTTGTCGGTTGTTTAGGCAGTCTGGAAACCCAAGATATTGGCATCATATGGGGCCAAAAAAGTTCCAAACATGGATACTTGTTCTTGGCATAGTCACAAAGCAAGTCTATAGGCTTTCGTATCGTAGAGTTATCAAGTTTCTCGACGAACACTATGCTATTAGTATACATTGGACAACACTGCAAAAAGCGGCTAGAAGACTGCCAAAAATACTTTGGCAGTCTTTGCTTGCAGCAACCATTCAAGTTGAAACTGTTGAGGTTGCTGCAGCTGATGGAACTGGTTTTTCAAGAACAAACCCCAGCCACTATTTTCTAAAAAGAATAGATCGGGACGGCCCGATTGGGCGTCCCGTACAAGCCATAACGCTTGTAGATGTGCAACAAAAAAAGTTTTTGGCAGGAAACTTTTATGCAAAACCACGGCACGAGGCACAACGAATCCCTTACCTGCACCAAAAAAGCCCAAGAATTCCTGAAGTACTGCTTATGGACAAAGCATTTGATGCAAACTGGCTTCATGAATGGCTGCATCGCAACGGAACATTTTCCCTTGCGCCAGTGCGCAAGGGTTGTCGACGAGGAAAATACAGAAAAATACTTCGCGACTCATTTGATTGGTACTTGTACTGGCAAAGAAACATTGTTGAATGCTTGTTTTCAGCATTGAAACGATTGTTCGGTGCAACTATTGCTTCAAAGCACATCAAAACACAAACAGCTGAACTCTTTTGTAGGCTCATCGCCTACAACATAGGCTTACGCCCATGGAGATTTTCTACAGAGCCTCTGCATTCAAAAAATATTTAAAGCAAAAAGTGGTTTTGGCGTTCATAAATGATTATGAAAGAAACATAGCCAGTGAATTTCTTGAGAAAGACTGGAAGGGCAGGCCTGAAAAAATATCAGTTGAAGATGTTGTCAACTGGACGAAAATATTTACATTGGCTCTGGAAAAGTGTACTGTTTCAGAAGAAGAACTCAAAAAAATGAGTATCAGCGGTTGCTATAGAGCAAATTATAAATTTATCCCGATCATGTCCAGTGAAGCCCCACACTAGACAACCAACAAAAACCCATTTATACTAATTGATCATTCCTCTGGATATGCAGCTGCAATCGTCCAAGAGAAATATTGACTACAAAAAGTTCTTTGCGCTTGTTGAAAAGCTGAAAGTGCAGGAGGAATTCAACAAAAAGGCAAAAAAGGACTATTTTGGAAGCGCTCCAAACGTATTTGTGGGCAGGTTTGGCTATCCAAACGTTGACGTTGGAATACTTAACACTGAAGAAGCGTTAGAGCTGAACGATTCTCCAAAGAGCTGGTCTGCCCAAAATCTTCAGATTCCCGAGATTGTGAAGATGAGGGCAAGGATGGTTAACTCAAACTTTATGAGCAGCATAAAAGCAAGAGTTAAAGACAAGCTTTTGGAGATTGGAAAAGAGGTCAGCCTTGCCTCAAAGCCAGCAGACATTGAAGTGAACCTGAAAAAAGCCCCGAAGTTCAGCCTTTCGCTTGACCAGGAGCTTACTGCCTATGGCCCCTCGATAAAGCTTGAAAGGGCCAAGCTCACTGAAAACCCTAAAATTCCCCACAAGGTAGAAAAAGTTGTCAGTGATGAGCTGAAAGCTGTTGAGCAGGTAGAGATGCTCTACAAAAGCGGCTTTGACGAGCACTACCTTACAAAAGTATTGAGTATGGGAAACCTTGGAATGCAAGCAGCAAAAAAACTTGTTCCCACAAGGTGGTCTATTACAGCAACAGATGATATGCTTGGAAAACAGCTGATCAAAGATATAAAAAACTTTTACCAGACAGAATATTCTGCGTTTTTTGGAGGGTATCTTGGAAACTATTATCTGATACTAAGCTTTCCGGATGCATTTAGATATGAGCTGTTTGAGATAGACCCTAATACAGGAAAAGCATGGACTGACTATGAAGACGTTTTCGGAAGAAAGGATTACGCAAGCACAACTGCAGGCGGCTATTACGCTGCAAGGCTGGCAATCCTTGAAAAACTGAAATCCATAAAGCGCCAGGGATCAATTCTTGCGCTGAGGTTCATGACAGACGAATACTATTTGGGGCTTGGGGTGTGGGTTGTCAGGGAAGCAGCTAGAAAATCCCTGCAATCCAAACCCATAGTTTTTGAGAGCAGGGACTTATTGTTAAAATTCGCCAAAAGCCTTGCAAAGAAAAAATTCAGCTTTGACCTTGAGCCAATACTGAAAAAGAGCAGCCTTTTGCAGCAGGTGTCAAAGCAGAAAAAGATCTGGGAGTATTGAGGGTTAATTGTCTCCTCGTGATTCTGGTATTTTTTTGTAAGCAGTTCCGAAAACAATCACTCGTTCTACAGGATTATTTTTAGAATTGGGTGGCGCTATAGGTGGTGTCGAAAGCACAAGTTCACTTATTTCTGATGGCGAGAATTTATTGATAAGCTTTTCAATGCCTAGGAAAACAAAATATGCCTCTTTTGCTAATAATTTAAGCTCTTTCACAGTTTCAAATTCTGCTATTTTTTCTGGAAATTTTTGAAAGTCATACAGCCCTTTGTTCAAAATACGCAAAGCTGTCTGCATCTTAAACCCTTGTTTTGCCTAAGACTCTTCATTCTTCAAAAGAAGTACAGCAGCTTCGATAGAGAAGTCTTGTTGATCTTGAAAATAAGCATAATCAGCAGTTGCAGAAGCAGAGCCCAGTTCATAGCGGATTCCATTGCCAAATATTTGCCTGAAATCAATAGGTGTCCAGACTCTCACACCATCATATCCCCTATAATTATAAGTGGTGATTGGCTCGTCGATCCGCTTCAAAACAATGTTGCTCATGATTTCACTTTTTTCTTGTGTACTTTCTCTTCTTCACTGTTTTTTTTGCAGACTTTTTCTTCACTGTTTTCCTCATTGCCTTTCTACGGGGCTTTTTGCTGGCTTGCTGCCCAGACAGCCTCTTTGTTATTGTACTGAGCTTTCTTTCTGCTGCTGCCAGCGCACTTGCCTGGCTTTTAAGGTCTGCTTCAATCTTTTCAGTTCTTTTTTCTTCAACTTTTTCAAACAGGTTCTGCTTTGGAGGCATTGGCTTTTCCAGCTTTTCTGATGAGTCATAAACCTCTATCTGTTTGGATTTTTCTTTTCTGGCAAATCCTTCAACAACTATGGACACAAAAAACGCTGCTATGAGAAGGTATCCAAGTCCTGAAGTAAGCATGGCGTTTCTTGCATAGAGATACACTGTCAGAAATACAAATCCCAGAATAGTGATGAGCAATAAGTAAAAGTCTTCCATATTTATTCTTTTCCTGAAAAGTATTGTCAAAAGCAGCACAATTTCCACAAATGCAAATATTATTGTGTAAAGATATCCTAAAACACTGGATGACTGCAGAATCATAAGCGTTATCAAGACAATGTTAACAAGTATTATAAACATTTTTTCTGTGTTCATGCTCCAAACCCCCTATTGGCTTGTTTAAAACACTCAAAGTATATAAATATTTTGTTTCCTTATCCATTTTAAAGTGGTAAAAAAATAGCTTTGCCCTTCACAATATTTATATAAGAAGTTTTTTTGCTTTTGCCTGTGAAATATGTTAATCCGAAGCTTAAAAGCTCTAAAAAAGAAGTCCAGGATCTCTTTATTGCATGGATAATTATAAGCATATCCTTCGGCATAGTGCTGAGGCCTTCCTCAGCCATATTCAGCACAACAACCACAATTTCAGTTTTTATTGCTGCACTGACAGTAGGCATAGGGTTTTTGCTCCACGAACTGGCGCATAAAGTAGTTGCCCAGAAGTTCAGGTGCTGGGCAGAGTTCCGCGCAAACTACAGCATGCTTTTTTTTGCGCTGATAATAAGCTTTTTTGGGTTTGTGTTTGCTGCCCCAGGCGCAGTGATTATTTTCGGCCAGGTCACAAAAAGGCAGAATGGAATAATTAGCATTGCAGGCCCTTTGACAAACATAGGCCTTGCAACAGTCTTTCTTGCATTAAAGCTTGCTATTCCTTCTACAGGATTCATTACAATGCTCTTCAGCACAGGATTTTACGTCAACTCTTTTCTGGCACTGTTCAACATGATCCCTGTAAGCGTTTTTGACGGCAAAAAGGTTTATGCATGGAGCAAAGCTTATTTTTTCATGGCTGGAGGAGCTGCACTTCTGTTGTTCTTGACCAGCCTGTTTGTATAGAACAAATTTTGCCATGGTTTTGCAAAGCCATGTAAAAAGGCAGCCTATTCTGCTGGCTCTGCAAATGAAAACAAATTTAAACTAAGCAGGAAACTCATTAGGCATGAAGTGCGACATCTGCAGGAAAACAATTGAGGAGACGTTTTTGAAAAAGATCAAAGGAACCTACATCAAAGTAGGGGGAAAGAAGAAGGCTGTGTGCAGCGAGTGCCAAAAATCAGGAAAAGCAATCCAAACTTCCACGAAGTGATTCTGAAAACATTTTTGCCTCCGTAGCATAGCAGCTATTGCGTCGGTTTCGTAAACCGAAGGTCGTGGGTGCGACTCCCACCGGAGGCTTAACAGCATATTAAATAATGTGAATTCTGTTGCCGGAAAATTCACACACCAAAAAAAATCAGAAGAAACAAATCAAAAAAAGAAAAAAAACAAAGAACTTATTTTCTGTCGCTCCACGCAACAATCCCCTGGATTATCATGTATCCAATCCATCCAATCAAGTCAATAAATGGTATCGCCATAACCACATAGATTAGGCTGAGCCATCCTGGGTACTTTCTCTGCTCATAGATGTTCCACACCCAAATTATTGTGAAAACTATGTTCACTATTGGTATGAGCAGTATGAACACCCATGTCCAGTGCTTTTTTGCAAGAATTGGCAAAAGCACCAGCTGCACTACTGGTATCCACGCAAGCCAGGCATTTTTGTATCCAAGCTTTCTTGCAATGGTCATCCAGGTGAACGCCAAGTAAATATAAAGTGCTATGGCGACTATCACCATTATCACAATTGCTCCTGCAAACAACGCAGCTCCAGGAAGCATTGATTCCAGACTTCCGTATTCTGCCATTTTGTATCATCCCCCAATTTTTTGTTTCTGCAAACATATTTAGCATGTTTATTTAAAAAACTTTTGTTTTTTAACGATTGTGAGAAACACTTTAGAAATTCTTGAAAAAAAAAGTTGCCGACCATTAAGGTCAGCAAAAACAAGCCACTTTATCTCTTCTTTTTCTTTGTTACTTTTTTCTTTGTAGCTTTCTTCTTTGTTGCTTTTTTCTTTTTTGCTGGCATTTTTCTTATCACCTACAATTATTTGGTTTAATTTATGAAACTACTCATATTTAAAGTTTTTGTTTTTAAGCGTGAAATAGTTTAAAAAAAAATTTTGAAATTTTTTGAAATAAATTTTGAAAAAAAATTAGACAAAAAAAACTGCGCTTAAACTATTTATCATACTTTAACAAAACAAAAAAACAAAAAAACAGAAAAAATTGCTGTTTACCCTTGATAGCTCATCCTTGTTATTACGTGGGTGTGATTGAGCATGTTGTTCAGCTTCTCCACGATTCGTTTGCTCCTCTGCAAAAACCCTTTGTTGTCTGACAGTTGGTCAATCTCTTTTTTTGTCTGCGATCTTTTTGTTGCTATGTCATATGCAAGATACCTGTCTTTTTTGTAAAATGCCTTCATAGAATTCACATACACTGTCTCTATGTCTATGAATATTGACAAAAGCTTTTCAAAATACTCCTGCTCTTCATTTGTGTGAAGGTGGTCTTCTATGAAGTGGTCGAGTATCTTTGCAATCCTTTTTGCCTCATCTGCAATTTTTTCCAGATGCGTCGCAACTGTGTGCAGCTCAAGCATTTCATAAGGCTCAAGCTTGTTGTTTTTTATGAATGCGCTGTTGTTTATTCCGTACTTTATTGTTCTGAGTGCCAGTATTGTCAGCCTGTTTATATCCTTGTCCCTTGAGTAGGCCACTTCTGCAGACTTTTTTTTCTGCTTAGCCAATGTTTTCACATCGTAAAGCGTCGAGCGTGCAATCATGTCAATTTTTCTTACGATGTTCTGGATTGAGATGTTGTCCATGTCCAGAAAGTCTTTTGCTGCTATTCTTGTGCTGGACTGCTCCATTATTTCAAGCGCAACAAGCTCGTTGAGTATTTCCCTTATTCCTGTTGCCTTTTCCATCAGGTTGTCTCCTGAGATCACGATGTTCTGGTAGTTGTTTATGTATGCTGAGACTATCTCTCGTTTGATGTAGAATATGTCTTTATTGTTGGCATCAATCGTTATGCCTTTTTTCTCTTTTACACTTTCTCTCAGTTTTGGAGCAATCAGCAGCTCCCCATTTCCGTTCACGTCCAAATGGATTGGATCGCCTTTCTTGAGCTTGTGCCTTTCTATCCAGTTTTTTGGCAGAGAAACAATGAATGATGAGTTGCCGAATTTGATCAGTTTTCTATATTCCATATAAATTCACCCCCAATCCGGAAATTTTCCGAAAATATACTTAATATATGCCATATATAGTATATGGAATATGTATATATTTATAAAAGTTATTCTTTTTTATACAAAACAAAAAATTGGGGGGTGAAACCTATGGATCCTGAATTTTTGTACGATGAAGAGATAGACGAACTGAACTTTTATTCCAAGGATGTTATAGAGAAACTGCTGGAAGATGACGAGATGAGCTCAGAAGAAGCAGGGTTTATGAGAGGCTACGAAGAAGCCAACTGAGCCAAAATGGTAATGTAATACAAGAAAAAAACAGCCAATTTTATATAAATAGACATACCAGCATTTTTTTATTATGCTTTTATTTCTGCTTTTTTCAGCCTAAAGGTTCGCCCAATTGCCCAGCCAATAATTTAGTATATACTTCAGCCAAGCCTTCACATACACTTATACTATATAAGATACCGTTTATCTATAGGCACAAAGTCATCTGCTTCTTCAATCAACTTTTTGCTTGCGGTTTCTTTCAAAGCAATTATCTCTGCCCTGCAGCCCAAAGCCTTGACATATTTTACAAGGTCTGTGAAGTCCCCGTCGCCGCTCACAAGCACAATGGTGTCAACCTTTGGCGCCATCCTGATTATGTCCATTGCTATGCCAACATCCCAGTCTCCTTTTTTGGCTCCTCCAAAAAACACCTGCAAGTCTTTGCTCTTTACCTCATACCCAAAGCTTTCCAATGCTCCAAAAAAATTAGTCTCTTCTTTTATATCAGCCTTTATAACATAGGCAAAAGCCCTCACAAGCTGCCTTCCTGAAACTGCTTTTTTCAAAACACTTCCAAAGTTCACTTTTCTTTTAAAAACGTTTTTGCTGCTGTAGTACATATTCTGGACGTCCACAAAAACAGCAACTCTCTGGTTTTTTTGCTTAGCCATTTATACACCTCTGTGGTTTGTTGCCATTATTTTATTGCTATCAACTATTTTTACTGTTATTGTACACTTTTCTCAACAGTTTCTTGTCAATCTTTTTAACTATTGTCTTTTTCACGTGCTTTTGAAGCTGCTCCCTGCTGGCTGCCAGCTCTTTTCTTGTAAACAGTATCCTGCAGCTTCTGCAATAATACTTATACTCCTTGTTGCCCTTCACATCCCCTCCGCAAAGAGGGCACGCTTTTATTATAGTCTCAGCCACAGCAAATAATAAGCTTAAAGGGTTTTTATGTGTTTTGGTCAGGATGGCAGCTCTGCACAGTGGGCTGCGCCACATGACCCGCCAGAGGCGAGCATAAACCTGGCTTTGCCCGGCACAAGCTGGCGACAACACCAGTCAAAGCCATCCTGATGATACAATCACAGCCAATCTCAATATTCCTATTCATGCAGCAAAATATTTAAACTGTGTTGCACATGATTAATTAATTATGAAGCAGCAGATTCTGGCGCGGATTCCCACTTATACAACTTATATATTGCTCGTATTTATTGGTCTGTTCATCTTCTCTGGCTGCTCTTCAGAATTTATTACAAAAAACCCGACAAACAGGGTTATGAACAAGTTTGACGGCTACAACTGGAGCTGGAGGTGCGGGAGCCAGGAGTTCAACTTTACGTTATGGAAGGATAATATGGACCTTGTAAAGCCTTCGGCAGGCTTTTGGCTTATACAGGGAGATTCCAGCGACAGGGGAGACATTTCAAAAAGCAAAAGCAGGGATGAGTCTGCAAGAATACTCATTGTTTATAATTTGGAAAATGACTCAGTGGTCAACTGGGTACACGGCAAACAGGTTCCAACCCTTCCTGACATGAGCCAGACAGGAGAAATACTTAACAAGATTGGCGTAGAGTACTGCAGCAAAGACTGACGCCGTGGCCCTGGGACAGAGCCGAAATGCGGGTCGGTTTCTAGCTTAGATATTTGATTTTGTGGAGAGTAAGAAGTATTTAAATGATGTTTTTTTACGATTGATGAACCAATAGACTTATAAATCAGATTAGGAGAACCATTATAATGAAGTATATCATACCGGATATGCGTGTATTTCTAAAAGAATCTAAGCCGTGGGGTGTTAAGAAAGTTTTTTTTGATGACAAATGGCATCACAACTATGAAGGTTATGAACATCAACGTACAAATCCAGATATTAGGAGCCTGATATTGTTATTGGGCATGAAAAAAAACCAAACGATCTTATTTTTAGCAGGGCATAAGGGAACTTGGGCTCTTGCATTAGCCAAAGCTGGTTTAATTGTTACCTATTCTGAGCTTTCAGCTGAGCTTAAGGATTTTGTCAAAAAAAATGTTAAACATAAGAATATTGTCCAATATCTTGTATTAAACTATGTTCTCGAGCCTAAAAAAGAGGAAGAATATGACTGGAGTTTCACCTTTGAGGCTGTCGGCCCTAAAGAGTTTTTCTTCTTAAGATCGATGCTGAATTCAAAAGGCGGTAAGTACGTGGTTTGGAACAAAAGCAGTCATTCAATAACCAAAATTTCAAAAATTCAAAAAACCTTTCGTTTACTAAAAAAAGTTTATGGAATAAAAACAACAATAAAAACAGTAAATATTTTATCAAAAGATAGAGAAAATATTGAAGACATAAGAAAACATACTGTTCTAACCTTGATAACAAATGCTAAAGCGAGAAAAAAAGTTTCACTCGACCTAAATATTTTTGAAATACTTAAAAACAATACATCTCTTAATAAAATAGTAAAAAAAACCGGAGAATCAAGAAAGAACATAAAACAGTCATTAAAACGAATTTCTAAATGGTCTGTTTTATTTGATAAAAACTATGTTAAAGAGGTCATCATCCGCGAATAATCTGTTCTTACCCTTCTAGCTGAGCTCGCATTTCAAGAGGCATTTTCGTGCTCCTTCGAGTCTAGTCTTATAGCTATGTAAATCGGCCATTGTTTCCCTCCCAATAACGCAAAGACCTAGAAGTCATAAAAATCTTTGATTTTTAGGACACAAGAAATCCTTTGGATTTCTTCGTGTATATAAGCTTCTGGGACACTTGGTGCCCCAAAAGCAAATACTGACCCGCAATCGGGCTATGACGCCGTGGCCCTGCCCCTAACGCATGGTGTGGGACGACATCTAGCCGTGTATTATTTTTTTAGTTTATAATCTACTTAGAACTCTTCTTCTATTTAAATGATGCGCTTATTTACCATCGGGTGGGAGGCCTTTTTCGAGCAAATAAGCCACTGTAGAAATATCAGGCTAGCATACTATAAATAGAGTCAGGTGAAGGAAATAACGTTATTTTTGATGTTATTTAGTGACTATGATTCAAAATCTTTAAATTCTAATCCCAATATTTGTCCAATTTTATTTATCGCTTTTATCATTTCATCTACAGTATCCATCTTTACTTTCTTCTTCTCGTTCTCATGCTCCGGACTGATAAAATGATCAGTAATTCCTGGTTGACTTATTTTCATCGTAAGACTATCAATTTTTCGTAATAGTATTCCAACTTCAGAAGCAGGTGCTAAAACATATTTTCTAGCTAACTTTTTGCAAGAATCTTGAATTTCCTCACACTTATTTCCAATCCTATAACTGCTTGGATCCTTGTTAACCATGCGTTTCAATTCAATAATTTGGGAACGTAGATGCTCCATGAAGAAGTTAAACATTACGCAGTTTTTAAATTTATCTAAAAGATTTGCTTTCACGACAACATCTCGATGAATCTACATGGAAGTATCTAGATTATTCTCTTTCAAATACTGTTCATATTCTTTCTCGAGCTGGTCTATCCAGTCTTCTTTTTGAGCTTGCTTTTTTGATGGCATTGTGATTTCTCCTTGAGGATTTTGTACATGATGTTGATCTTTTCTTCAGTCTCGGTTGCCCTGTCTATGATCATCCAGCGAACGTACTGGGTGGGATGTTGGAAGCCATGCCTTTTGCTGTCCTGGATGACCTTTTCCCTTTGTTCTCTGGTGAGCCTGATCTTTATTTCATGGTTAAATCCCATGGAGAAATATAGGTCTGGATTCTATTAATAGTGTCAGGTGAGTTTTTTAACGTTAAAAATAACTTTATTTTTGTTGTTATTTTGTTCACCTGACTCTATTTATTCTTTCTTAGCCCTTAGAGGGGTATGACATGCGTAGTGTGTTACAAGGAACTTGAAAAGAACGAGGAAGACCTCTGCCAGTCTTGCAGGGAATTTGAAGATAGAGGATTAGTTCAATAGTCAGTTAACCATTTCCAAGCAGGAACTATGTGTATGCCCTCTAGCATGTCATCTTGGTCCAAGGTTATTATTTCCCCTTCAATTATTTTGAATGTCGTCATAGCTTCTTTTAATCCTTTTATTTCCCTTTCTTTGTTTTCTTCTGTGAGTCTCCAGCACACTTGAATTGCCTTAACAGGTTTTCCGTTTTTTGTAATGATAAAATCACACTCCTGCTTGTTTAAGTAATAAAATACATTTTTTGTTTTTCTTCGCAAATGAAGAAAGACCAAATTTTCAAGTATTTTTCCAAAATCTTTAGTTGATTTGGTGGCTATCGCATTTACGAGTCCAGTATCAACCAAATATGGTTTTTTTGGGTTTACAGCCTGCTTCTTTGTACTGTAATCAAATTTTGGAATTGTAAAAATGAGATATGCATCTTCTAAAAAAGCCACATAATCTATTACTGTGTTTGTACTTCCTAATTCAAAATGCTGGGCGAGTTTATTGTACGTTAGATATGCACCTATATTGTTTGCCAAATGTATTGCTAAATCTTTTAATTGCTTGTCCGTTTTTAGATTGTGCCTTACTGTTATATCTCTTGTTATTATGTCTCTAAAAAGCTCTTGCAGTATTTCTGTCTTTTCTGTTTTGAGAAATTCCGGAAATCCCCCTTTTTCAAGATATTCTTGCAAGGAAGCTTCACCTTTTTTCTTTTTTTTGAATTCCAGAAATTCTTGGTATGAAAAAGGGAATAATTCATGTGTTATGTGCCTACCTGTAAGCTTTGTTCCGAGTTCTTTGCTTAAGAGTGAGGCGTTGCTTCCTGTTATGAATATCTTTTGTCGATTATCGTGAAGGTTTCTTATGGCTTTTTCCCAATTATCTATGTTTTGTATCTCATCATAATAATAATTTGAATTATTTTTCTGAATGTCAGCCAATTTCTGAAAATCATTTATATCAAAGCCATGAATTCTGGGATCTTCAAAATTTAGATAGTTAAAATTATTCTGTTTTTTCATATGCTGCTTTAGGAGAGTGCTTTTGCCGCATCTTCTTATTCCTGATATTATTTCTATTTGTTGATTGTCTGAAGCTATTTTTCCAAGCAGTTGTCTGGTTGTTGTAGATTCATCTAGTCTGAGTTCTTTTTTTTGCAATTCTACAACTTCTTTTAGTGTTTCTTTTAACAACATTTTGAAAAGTATGCATTACTAATATATAAATGTTTGCATTATTAATGAACAGAAATAACCTGTGCCTCTTTGGACACTTAGGTTGGACGGCAGGTTTTTAGCCAAAAAGACGGCGTTACATAAAAAGTAGGGCGTAATGCAAAAGAGATTCAATATTATTTATTCTCTTTTCTTTGTTGCCTCTGCAATTCTTCCGACAGCGAGGATGTATGCTGCTGTTCTCATATCAACTCCAAACTTTTTGTAGTTTTCATAGACAGATCTGAATGAGGAAGCCATTTTTTCCTTGAGCTTTTGGTCAACTTCTTCCAAAGGCCAGTAATAGCCTTGTAGGTTTTGGACCCACTCAAAATAGCTCACAGTCACTCCTCCTGCGTTTGCCAGCACATCAGGTATAACAAAAATATCATTCTTGAAAAGCACTGCATCTGCATGGCTGGTTGTTGGCCCGTTGGCAAGCTCAAGCACAATTTTTGCCTTTATTTTGTCAGCGTTCTCTTCTGTAATAACATTTTCCAGCGCTGCAGGCGCAAGTACATCAACATCTAGCTCAAGAATTTCTTGATTTGAAATTTCTTTTGCTCCTTTAAATTTTACAACGCTTCCTGTTTTCTGCTTGTGCTCCATAACTTTGTCAATGTCCAGCCCTTGTTCTGAAAAGATTCCTCCTTTTGAGTCTGACACTGCAACAACCTTTAATCCATCATTGCTGGCAAGCTTTGCAAGAGTGTATCCAGCATTGCCCATTCCCTGGATTGCAATTGTCGAGCTTATTCCCAGTCCAAATAAATCCATTGCTTCCTTGAGCACAAAATATCCTCCCTGGGCTGTTGCCTTATCCCTTCCAAGGCTTCCTCCAAGCTCTATTGGCTTGCCAGTAATTACTCCTGGGCTTCTGCCGTATATGGATTCATATTCGTCCAGCATCCAGCTCATTATCTGGGAGTTTGTGTATACATCAGGGGCGGGCACATCTTTGTGAGGGCCTACAATCTCGTGGATTGCTCTGAAGTATCCTCTGCTGAGCCTTTGAAGCTCGTTTGCTGAGAGCTCTTTGGGATTTACAATAACCCCTCCTTTTCCTCCGCCCATAGGTATATCCATTATTGCTCCCTTGAGAGTCATCCACGCAGCCAGTGCTTTGACCTCATCAAGGTTAACACCAGGATGATACCTTATTCCCCCTTTGAATGGCCCTCTTGAATCGTTGAACTGGACTCTGTAGCCTGTAAAAACTCTTATCTCTCCGCTGTCCATCTTCACAGGGATGTTTATCTCAACAACACGCTTAGGCTTTTTCAGCACTTCCAAAACATTTTTGTCAAGGTTGAGCTTTTTGTCTGCAAGCTCAAGCGTTTTCAGGTAATTATCAAATGGGTTCATTTTTGCGCCTCCAAAAAAGTTCAATAATTTAATCTTTCCTTATATATTTTAGTGTGTTCCGTTTATCTGGTTTATATAATTGTATGCAGAGAGCGCTGCAACTGCTCCTTCTCCTGCTCCCACTATAGCCTGCCTTAAGGGAGTAGTACATATGTCTCCTGCGCTAAAAACACCTGGAAGGTTTGTTTTCTGGAAATGGTCTGTCTTTATATATCCTTTCTGGTCCAGCTCCACCCCAAGTTTTTTTGCAAGCTCTGTGTTTGGAATTTGGCCTATTTCTATGAAAAGCCCGTCTAATGCAAACTCTTTTCCATTGTCCAATTTTACTTTTTCCACAAATTTTTCTCCAATAATCTCAACCACATTTGCATTATAGACAAATTCTATGTTTCCTTTTTGCCTTATTTTGTCAAAGTATATTGGCTCTGCCCTAAGCTTTGCTCCCCTATATATTATGAAGACTTTTTTGGCATAATCTGCCAGCAGAAGCGATGCCATAGCTGCGCTGTCAGACCCTCCAACTATTCCTACTGCATCTTTTCCCTTGAAAAATGGGGCGTCGCACGTAAAGCAGTAGCTCACTCCTCTGCCTGCAAACGCTTTTTCACTCTCCAGTCCCAGCTTTCTTCGCTCTGTGCCAAGAGCTATAAGGAGTGTTTTTGCTGTGTAAGTATTTTTGTCGGTTATAACTTTATAGAAATCTCCTGATTTTTCCAGGCCTGTAATATATTCCTCTATGGTTGGCACTTCAAGGTGGGTTATGTTCTCTTTGAATTTTTCCATAAGCTTTCTTCCTGAGATGCTCACATAGCCTGGGTAGTTTTCAACAATATGTGCTTCGTTCAACAGTCCTCCTGGCTCTACTCCTATTATTGCTGTCTTTAGCTTGTACCTTGCAGCGTATACTGCTGCGCCATAGCCTGCGCTTCCAGCTCCGAGTATGAGCAGGTCATATTCATTGTTTGGATTAGTCTCAGCCATTTTTTTATTTATCCCTCAAAATTCTCAAAAAGTGCCTGTCAAAAAGCTTGCTGTACTTTTTGAAATATGCATGATTGAAATATTCTTAATTATTGTATGAATGGTTGAAACACGAGTGATTTATATAGTTTACCAAATACTGCGGTACTGATTTTAAAATGGAAGTAGTGATGCAACTTATTTAAATGACAAGCTATTTCCAGCCTTCTATGGATGAATACGAGTCTAAATACACAGAGAGAACTATTGACTGCGCAGGGGACATAGTTGGGCTCATAAGCAAAATACGCAGTGATCTGCACATTACAAAAATAAGCTCTGTCGATGATTCAAAGGAAGAAATTGTAAGAAAAGCTTACAGAATATTTGAGGCTGACCCGGCAAGTGCAGATTACTTGTTTGAAAATAATATTGATAGGTTCAACCACTTTTACGCGCTTATAAGTGTCTTTATGGGAAAAGAATATGCTGAAATATTTGCAGAAGGGGTTTTAAATCCAGAAGTCCAGAATGGCAACAATTTTGAGCCCGACGATAATCTTGTCAAAATGATTCTCGCTTATGAAAAAATACATAGCCAAATTGAAAACGAAGAAGATGAAAGCAATATTGACTACGGAATAGACTTATAACAGCAATGAGCAATATTCGACAAAGTGTTAAGGCATGAACTCCAATAAAGCACTATTTTTCTGCAAGCTTCCATACTAGTTCAAAGCTTTCCCTAAATCCCTGAGCTATTTCTTTCTGCTTTATGAGTATTGCAACAGGGCTGCTGCTCCATACAACTATTGCAACGCTGCTCCCATAGATATACTGGGACATTGGGCTTCTGTTGAAGTCCCTGACAAACTTTGCCCTGCATAATGGAAGCTTTTTTATGTTCTGAAAATCTCTTTTGTTCTTGAATGACCTGTCAAAGATCATCCTTGTAGGAATTTTTTTTTCTTTTCTGAGCTGCTGGTATTTTGGAAAAAAGTGCTTCAGTATGCTGGCCACGCTTACGCTTGTTGCATTCACAAGTATTTCCTCTCCTTCCCTTATCTGGTCCTCAAATATCTGCCTCAAACCAGCTTTGCCCCTGAAAAAAAGCGTTTCTTTTTTTTCTGTTATTGCATGGAATTTTGAGGAAAGCTCAGGCATCAGCGTTTCAAGCTCTGCCTGCTGCTGTTTCAGCTTTACCTGAAGGTTTTCAGGGTTTGTTATTGAAAAAACCTTTGAGTTGTTCTCCTTTATGTAGGCTGCAAGCCCTTTCTGAATCAGCCTTTCCAGGGCATCGTACACATTCCTCCTGTGGATTGCTGTTTTTTCAGAGATCTCTCCTGCACTCATAGCTCCAGAATTAAGCAGTGCAAGGTATATTTTTGTCTCCAGCACTGTAAGCCCGAATTGCTCAAGAAGTTCTCTCATATCAATAATAAAACAGAAAGAATATAAAAAGTTTATCATTTGTGGTAACTTTTATCACCACATTATTTGATATACTGATGCGCCTTTGCCTATTTTATGGCGCAGGCAGAAAAAATACAGACAGGAGAAATCATTCCACGAGACTATGGAATAATAATCCAGAGAGGTGGCAGAAAAATATTCATAGCTCCGATGAACTACATAATAGGAGGGCTTATTCTTGCAACACCAGAAGAACTTGGCCAAAAAATAAGCCAAAAAGCCTCAGAGCTGAGAATCAGGCCAGGAGCGCTGAAAAGAGAGCTTGCAGCAGGAATAATAAAAAGAGAAGGCACAGACAACCTGTTGAGATATGGAGGGAGAAGCGCGCTCAGATGGGCAAAAAATTACAACACAATAGCAGGCGAAGTAATTTCAAAATCAGAGCCAAGAACCTATGGAGTGCAAATTGCATACCTTGAAAATCCAACTTCTGGAGAGATAACGTATGCAAGCATTGGCTCAGACAATCCAAACGAGCACTGGGCAAAAGTGAAATCCAAAGAAAGAAACCTTGACATGATGATAGATCAGACAGCAGCACTGGATATTGCACTTTACAAAGATAACAGGCAGAGAAATAGTGCAAAACGCAATATTACAGGACTTTTTCCAAGGGACAGGCCCACAAACCATCTTCCTTTCAGGTTTTCAGATCCAATAGACGTGCTGATAGATTATTATATAGAAGGCAAAAACAGATTCGAGCTCAACAAAGCGCTTCTTACAAGGCCTGAGACATACAGCCAGGAACTTTTGAACACTTTCCAGAACAATCCAGACAGCGCATACTTTGCAGTTATCAGGCAATCAGAAAAAGAGCAGACAACACACCATTCTGGCAGAGAATATTTTGGAGCAGTAAAGGCACTTGAAAAAAGAATAATCCACGAGCTTAAGAGCAAAGGCTTTGAGTGGGATGGCTATGGATTAGAGTTCAGAGACACGCCTAATCAGACAATCTCAAAAAGATACAGAAAAGCAGGCCAGGTCTATGCAATATGCACAAAACAGGACCAGCCTCCAATAATAGTTTACAAAAAGCTTGGAGAAAAAGCCCAAAATTGGATAACCGCAAAAGAAGCAAGAGCAGACAGCCCCTACAAAAGGACTGGCATATACACAACAATAGACGACACCACAAGAAGAGAATCCTGGGCTCAAGTCATTGTGCCAGGAAAATCAAACAGCATATTCGTGCCACAGATACTTAGGAAAGCCTATGCAAATTACTCTTAAAATACTCTTAAAAAAACTATTTTTTTATTACTTCTATTTCCTTACAAACACTTTGTCATAGAAAACAATTACCAGAACGCTTAATGGAGTTGTTACCAAAAAAGTATTTGCTTTCACAAAAGGAAAAAGCACCAAAACAAGAATAGAAGGTATTAATATTGAAAAAAAACTTGCATCTGAAGAGGTCTTTTTTGAGTAAAGGCCTGCCAAGATCGCAGGCACAAACAAAAGCGCCAGATATGTAACCAACAATGAAAGAGTTACAATATTTGGAACCATAAAAGCCAGGAGAAAGCCTATTATTCCAAACAAGGCAGTTATTCCTCTTGCATACCACAGATTTCTTTTCTCATTTTTTGCTCTGCCAAAAAACTGCCTGTAAACAATTGTAGAGCCTCCAACAAGAAGGCTGTCAACAGAGGACATAACAACTGCCAAGACTGCTGCAAATCCCAACCCAGTCAGCACAGGAGGAAGAACAAGATCCATCAAAGAAAAAATTGCACTTTCCGGATTTATACCAGACAGCAGAACAGAAGATGCCAGACCCAAAAACAAAGTTAAAATTCCCAAAAAAATAACCAAAGGTATGGAAATAAAAAAAGACTTTCTGGCAGTACTCTGGCTTTCAGCAGAAAATATTCTCTGCCAGTGCTGGGAATTTGCAAGATAAATAAATCCGCTGAGCAAAACAGCTCCAATAAACCAGCCTACACCTCCAAAAGCAAAAGGGTCTAAATGTCCTTTTGGAAGCAAAGCAAACATATTGGAAAATCCTCCAACTTTGAAATAAACTATTACAGACGCAACAAAAAACATCACAAAAATGATCCAGAACTGGATAAAGTCAGTAATTATGTCAACCTTTAGCCCTCCAATTGCTGTATATGCGATTGTAACAATTGCTGCAATTCCCAAAGCGAGAGAGTAATTTACCCCTACCAGAACAGAAGCCAAAGAAGCAATCGCTATGGCCTGAATTCCTGTCCAGATAACAAGCAAAAAAATCTGCAGAACAGTTGTAAGCATTTTGTTTTTTTTGTCAAAGCGTTTATAAAAAAAATCCACAATAGTATACGCGTCGTATTTGTCTCCTATTTCTTTTATTTTTTTTGCAACTATCCCAAAAATAAAAACTCCTGCAGCAAGAGACAAGGGCAAAGCCAACCCATAGGATATTCCGCTCCTATAAACTTCTGCCACTATCGCAACTGTTGCCCCTGCCCCTACAATCGTGGCAGTGGTGGACAATGTCAAAAGCCACAGACTTGTTTTTCTTTTGTTCAAAAAATATGCCTTTACAGATTCATTTCTTGAAAAAAACCACGCAACCCCAAAAACCACAACAATATAAACCAATAGGACCACGAGTGTTATATTCATAAAAAAGTTGAAGGCTGACTAAATATAAATAATTAATGGTTCATCCCACGAAAACATTTTTAAAACCATTCCAAATACCAGTGCTTTATGCATAAAAAATATGATTTCAGAGAGATAGAGCCAGAAATGCTCAAATTTTGGCAGCAAAAGGATATCTACCTGAAGGCAAAGCAGAAAAACATTGGAAAGAAAAAATTCTATTATCTAGACGGCCCTCCATACACATCTGGCAAAGTCCATATCGGTACTGCCTGGGGAAAAGCTCTCAGAGACT
>JBFYMA010000037.1:0-5385 GCA_041305085.1 Nanobdellota archaeon
TTGGTCGCTTTGTGTGCTGAGCGTAGCGAACGCCACTAAGAAAACAAAGTTTTCTGTGTTGCCTGGCTCGCCTCATGCTATATTTTGGTGCAGCAAGACCATCCCCGAGGGGGCCAACCCCTTTGCCTATTGAGTCTATACAACAACAGGTTTCGCAGGAATAGCAAAAAATATGCTTAGAAATAACAAAAATCACCCACTATCCCTGGGCTAAAGCCGAGGGGTATTTGTGGGCGATTTTTGGGATGGAAAATTTCGACCTGAAGGTCGGGGTATTAAACCCCAACAAAATTCCTCCTTTTAGTCGAAATTTTCAATAAATTTCTGGCATCCCTTTGGGACATTCCGGACAGAGCCCACACCATAATAAAATTTATATAGATTTAATTATAATCAATTATTATGTCAGAAATAACAAAAATGTGCATTATAACTGAATAGCTCGCCCTATCCCCTGCCTTTAGGCAGGGGTGCAGAGCAATCAAGGATTGCTGCACTCTGTGATATTCAACCCTGCGCAATTTTCAATAAGGAAATTTGAAAAAAATATTTATACTAAGCAGGAATACAGGTTTATAGCATAATGTTTCCAAGTTCAATCCTGTAATTTAGGTTTTCAAAATGGTAAAAATCATCAAGAGAGAAACAGTAAGAACTTTTTACGAAAATGCGATAGCTGAAAACATCTCCTCGAAGGAAGGCCTTGCTGAACCAACAACACAGGAGTTTAAGAATGTTCTTAAAAAATATTCTCAAGGAAATGCTCTTGACCTTGGGTACTGCTTTGGAAAATACTCAATGGAGGCTGCAAAAAAAGGGCTAAATGTATGGGCAATTGATTTCATAAGCCCAAAACATCTTAAGAGCAAAGTCAGAAACAAGAAGTACGGAAAAAATATTCACATAATCAAAAAAGACATAAACTCGTATAATATAAGCCAAAAATACTCCATTATAATAGCCAAAGACACGCTGCATTTTCTGCCAAAGAAAAAGCTGCTTCAGGTTATAAAAAAAATCTCTGAAAATACTTCTCCAAAAGGCAGCAACTACCTTGTTTTATTTACAAACATCAAAAGAAATTTTCTGGACGGAAAAAAGATCATTATTGAAAACGAGGCAGAAATATCCAGAACAGAGTTTGTCAGGTTCATAAAAAAAATTTATAAAAACAAAAGCTGGAAGCTGGCAATAAAGACTGCAAAGCATAAAGAAGAGATGCACGAAGGCCTGGAAATGCCATTTAAATTCTGTGCAGATAAAGTGACAGTGATTGCTGAGAAAGAAGAAAATACAAGACTAGAGAAATAGCAAAAGCAAAAATCAAAAAGCAACGACACACAAACTAAATGCCTAGAGTCCTAACAGGCTTCTGGTCCTTGCAGTCTCATACTCTTCCAGTGCATCCTCCAAAAAATCAAATTCCTCTTCATAGGTGTTCAGATCCCAGATTATGTGACTTTCCATAGTCTTCCTCCGATTTTGTTGGCTTAGAGCTGTTTATTATTTGTTCGATAGTCTTATAAATCACTTTATAAGGACTCTTTCCAAAATTATTCTTTTCGAGTTCAGGAATAGAAATATTGCCAGAATACTTTGCCTGAATTTCCTGCAGATTAACAAACTGGAACCTGTCAGATCCAGTAAGAATGATTTTTATGCCAGGGTTTCTTTCCACAAGCTGCCCCACAACATCTATGCTTCTATTGTTTTTGGCTGCCTCGATTGTGTTGTAGTCAAGCACTGCTGCAGAAAAAGACTCATCCTTCAAATGGCCAAACCCATAGTAAGGGAATATTTCATGGCTATTCCCAAGAATATTTTTGAGAAACTCATAAAGAGTGTTTTTTTCCTCTGAAACTCCCAGGAGAATGTTGCTTATTTTTTCCACCCTTTGCAGTTTTTTAAGCTGACCGCTATTTTTTTGATATTATTAATGGCAATGCTAATATATAAATGTTATGATTTTATAAGATAAAATAAGATAATGTAAGGAAAACTTTATAAATTCTGCCAACAATACCAATCCAAAATGAAGGAGAGGGTAACACTTACTGTTGATTCTGAACTGCTGAAACAGATTGACGAGACTGTAGACTCCACCCAGATAAAGAACAGGAGCCACGCTGTGGAACTTCTTCTTATAAAAGGAATGGGTCACAGAAAGCCAAGAAAGGCAGTAATACTTGCAGGAGGCAAAGCAGTAAAAGTAGGCAATGAAAAAATGCCCAGGCCAATGATAAGGGTCAACCACAAGCCATTCCTTGAATACAACATAGAGCTTCTGAAAAAGTATGACATAAAAGAAATCTTCATAATCTGCGGAGAAGAGAGCAGTAAAATAAAGCAGTACTTTGGCTCAGGCATAGACATGGGAGTAAAAATAACTTATATAGAAGAGCCCCACCCTATGGGAACAGCAGGCGCACTAACACTTGCCAGGCACTACCTGACAGAAACATTCATCGTATGCAATGGCGACGAGCTGAAAAACATAAACATAAACGACCTATACAACTTCCACAATGAAAACGGAGGCATAAGCACTATTGCACTGACAACGCTTGAAGACCCAAGCAATTACGGAGTTGCCCTATTGAACGGCAACAAGGTAATGACATTCATTGAAAAGCCCTCAAAAAACAACACAATATCCAACCTGATAAATGCCGGGCTCTACATAATGGATCCAAAAGTGTTCAAGTATATTCCTGAAGGGTTCGGGATGATAGAGCAGGAAGTTTTCCCAAAGCTCGCAGGCGAGGAAAAGCTGATGGGCTATGTTTTCGGCGGCCAATGGTTTGACTCAGAGCCTGAAAGGATAAGAAAAGCAGAAAAGCACTGGAAAGAGCTCTGAGAGTTATCTAATTCTTAATCCCTACTTCTAAATAGCTGAAAAAAGTGCTGCAAAAATACCAACCATTATTATAAATGCAAAAAAAAGCAGCACAGGAATTATCAAAAGCGACAAAAACGCCCTGCCCGGAGAAAACCTCTGGAACATTGCAAGCCCGACAGTCTGGACATACAAAGAATGGATAACAGATGCAATAACCAGCACAAACAATATTATAAAATAAGGCGCAAGCACTCCAATAAATGTGAATGCACTATTCAAAGAGGTAAACTGCGAGGGAAAAACAGCAAAAAAAACTGCAGAAACAATAGAAATAACCAGGCTGTAAAAAAACCCTACCATCGAGCCATAGGTTACTGGCTTAAACGTGTTGAAAAACCCCTGCTTTCCACCCAGAATCATTACTCCAAGATGGGTTATGCCTGCTGAGATAAAAGGCCCTGCAAATGCAGCAGCAACAACTATCAGTATCATGAAAAAATAGTATAATCCTATTGCTAAACTGGAATTGTATGAAGCAGCGACCTGGGGAATCTGGAGAACCATGCTTATGAACTCAACTATTAAAAACACTACTGCAAAAGGCAGAAGCACGTTAGTAATCCGGAATTCTTTCTCAACCTCTTTGAAGAAATGCCTGGGCCTTGCAAAAACTCTGAATAGTTTCTCGAAATAATTCATAGACAGAGAAGAAACAGTTATTATTTATAAAAATTGCTTAAATCAAGAGATAAAATCTCAGTAATGCTCGCACACTTTTCCAAAGTCATATATTTTGTCACCCACCACGAACACTTCAAAGTCATCGATGTTCTTCAGGAATGGGCTCAGCAGCTTTTCGCACAGGATGTTTGTGCCTTCTGAGAGCAGGTTGAAAGAGGGCACAACAACAAGGTTTTTTCTCCTGTACATTCCAACCAAAAAGCACTTGAAGGACTCCCTTCTTATGGAGTCATCAATAGTAATGGCAGGATGCTCATGGCCTATTATGACTGTCTTTGCTTTTTTGAAATTTTCATCATTTGGAATCTCGTGGCCATGGCAGATGTAGAATCCGTTGAAGGCAAAAAAATCCTTTACTTCAACGTTTCTTTTTTTGGCAATTGGTCCAAGGATGCTGTCGTGGTTGCCCTTTACCAGCACAAGCCTTGAGTGCTTTGACAGCAAATCTATCAGCTGCAAAACATTCCGCCATTCCTCATTTGTTATTCTTCCAAACTCGTGCTTCAGGTCTCCATTTATTATAATGGTCTTGGGCCTTGTTTTTTTTAACAGCAAGTTAAGCCTTTCGAGCAGCTCTGAAAAGTGGAGCTTTGGGATAAAAATCCCTTCACTGACAAGATTTTCCTCCAAACCAAGGTGAAGGTCTCCAATAACAAGTATTTTCGGAACTGGCAAAAACACTGAAAGGTCCACAAACTGTAATCCTTTTATAGGGCTCATGAGAAAAAGTAATTAAACAGCCATTAAAAAGTTTACCTGCTTGAATCTGCCTGCCTTTCCAGCTCAAGCTTTTTGGATATTGCCTGGCTCTGGTTGTCCATCTCAAAAGCAGAGATTATCTCGTCAGCCAAGGACTTTGCAGAAAGCTTTTTCTTGTTGAACTGCTTTTGGTAGGCCCCCTGGACAAGCTGCCTCAGCACATAATCCACCCTTCTCTGGGGGCTTATCTCGACAGCCTTTGGATACCTTGCCCCACCATATTCTATGGCAATTATCTCCTCCCTTGGGGCAGCGTTTTCTATGGCTTTTACAAGCACAGCTATAGGATTATTTTTGGTCCTGTTCTCTACCATCTCCAAAGCCTCAAACACCAGCTTGTACGCAGTGTTGGACTTGCCAGTACAGTAGCCAGAAGTGATCTTGTGCTTTTTTGCCCTGTGCCCAGGAACCATTAATTTGTTGATAAGCCTCTCTACAATGAATGTTTTTGACTTGTAGAACCTGTACTTGGCATATCTGGCGCCTGTCTTTGGCACAAACTTGGGCTCCAGGCTGATATAGCTGACAAGCCCAGGATCTTCTATCCTGATCCCTGCTGTGCTCCACCTATTGAATGCCAATACTTCCATGACTGCGAAGAAAAAAGGAGGGGTTTATAAAGTTTATTATGTTGCTGAAGATAAAAAAATCAGCCCAATAATTCAATAACCTCTTCAGTGGTCATTGATGGGCCGAGAAATGTTACAAAATTCTGTATGTTCAATGAGTGCTGTTCAGGATTTGTGCTGCTCGTTGCATCAGCTATTATTATGGGCTGTATGCACCTATACATTGCATCTGCTGCTGAATAGTTTACGCAGCACCCGCTGCTTATACCTGCAAAGTAAAGCTCAGAAATTTTTTGTTTTTTGCAGAATTTTTCCAGGGTTGTGTTAAAAAAGGCGCTATAATTTTCTTTTTCAACAAAAAAATCAAAACCCATCTCAATAAGTTCAGGCAAAAAAGCAGTGTTCTTCATTCTTATCTCCTTGGATTCCTTTTCAGGCTTGGACTTGTCGCCGTATTCATCCCCCAACAGCTTTTCA
>JBFYMA010000038.1:0-54723 GCA_041305085.1 Nanobdellota archaeon
ATGGGGGCGCTGGGAATTTCTGCTGTGCATTCGAACCCAGATCAACTGGTCTGGAGCCAGTCGTACTAGCCAGGTTGTACTACGCCCCCGGGCATGTTCTGAGAAAAAAAGGACTATTTAAAAAGTTAGTTTTTTTCAAAAGAATAATATTCCTTCAGTTGCGGAACCATAAAAAGATAGACTTCTCCTGGCTTAAGCCTGCTTTTTATGTGCTTTAGGAGTTTCTCCTGGCTTTTAAAAAAAATTGCTGCCTGCCCTGCATCCACACTTGCCAAGGTTTGCTCGTCTAGGTATTTTGTCCTGTTTTTAGCCTCAGCATCTACAGAAATTATTGCTTCTTCAAGCTTTATATGCAAGTGTTTTTCTGTTGTGTAAAGCCCTGAATTTTCGTTAAAAATATAATTTCTGGACTCAATTCCTCTCAAAATAGAAAATATCTGCTTGTCAAGCCATACTGCTTCAAAAAGCTGGCCTGCGTAAATTACCCCTTCATCATCTTGCTCTAAAAATTCGTCTAAAGATTCTCGTATTGCTTGAAAAATCTTTGGCCGTGTATCAGTGTTGAATTTTTGTATTTGGTAAAGCCCTTTTTTTTCAAGAAAATTATGAATTTCTGCCATTTTTATTTATGTTATTGCTATTTTTTGCTGCCTTGTTTTTATTGCTTTTTCTTTCGCCTGTTGTGGACAACAAATATGAAAAAGAAAACTGCCAGAATTAATAAAAATATAATAAGGTTTATTGCCCAGAACCATGGCTTTATGTAGTCCCAAAACACAAATTCAGGCACATCAACAACCCTGAGTGTTATGGGCTGGCTTGTGGTGCTCTGGCCAAATGCATCTGTTGCTGTAAACATTACTGTTTCCTCTCCAAACCAGTCTTTTTCAGGAGAAAAAATTATTGTATCCTCTTCTATTGAAGAAATTATGTGCTCTGCAGGGCTGACGCTGTACTCCAAAAGATCCATGTCAGGGTCTTCTACATGCTCTGAAATGTTGAAATAATAATCAGTATCCTCTGCCCATTGCAAAATATTGCTTTCTTCTGTTGGCGTAACATAGTTTTCAGGCTGGGGAATAAAAGGAAGCCCTCCCAGGCCAAAAACAAGCGCTGCTGTAACCACAAATAATGCAATCAGCAATATAAGAAGGGTTTGGTATTTTTTTACTTTTGCAGAAACCTTGTAAGGATATTTTGGCGCAGTTGCCTTTACAGCAATAAGCACCACAATCACTATTATCAGTATGCATATCAGGAAAAACATTGTTGTTGTGGCTGGATTGAATTTGAAAAATTTCACAATTGCCTCGAAAGCCTTTTCAAAGCCAGATTTATCCTTTAGCACAATGTTTAATGAATATTCATATTGATGACCTGTTGTCTCGGCAAAAAATATAAACACAACTGGATATGAGCCTTCAGGTATCTGTGAATGGTCCTCAAATTCTATTGCTAGTTTTCTTGTTTCGCCTGCAAAAAGCTCAATTTCATATTCTGAAAACCTTGCCCATTCAGGACCTTCAAATTCTATTGAGTATTTTTCATACTGCAATCCTTTGTTTGAAATGGTTATCTGCTTTTCAAAGTTCTGATAGTTGATTGCAACATCTTTTTTTTGCATCTCAAGAAGTGTGCAGGAGTATTCTGAAACTCCTTTGTACTCTATTGGAACAGCATCAAGCTCCCAGTTGTCCAGTATTGCCTTTATCCAAATGTAATGCTTCTGGTCATCCCTTGGATTTTCAATCGTTATGTTTACAGTTTTTGACTCGCCAGGCCCTAAAAATATTGTTTGAGGCTCAATATCTGCAAAGTCTGCTCCATCGACGACCAGCAGGAGTTCCTGTCCTTGCTGTGCATTGTTCCTTATCTCAGCCTGGACAAAATCCTTGCTGTTGCAGGACAAAATGTTTTGTGCACTGCTGTCAACAGAAATGCCTATGTCATAGCAGAGTTTTGTTGCAAGGCTTAAGGAAGCATTTGCAGATGCTTTTCCTATTTCTGTTCCTGCAAAAACAGCTATTTTGTATTCACCCTGATTGTTTGCAGGGCTTACTGCAACATCAAACTGCTTTTGCTCTTTTCCATTCAAAGAAACTGTTCCAGAAAAATCCCCTATAAATCCTGGCTTGCTTACCTGGAGCGTGTAGTTATTGGGCGTGTCTGCATCATTTCTTATCACAAAAGACAGAAGGCCGCTTGTCTCCTGGCAGAATTCTGCCTGGCTGTCCTCGTGCCCTGCAAACCACATCGAAAATCCATAATCCTGTTCTATCTCCAGATTATGATTAATAACTGCTCTTAGATTGGTTCCTTTGGTTTTTACTTCAAATTTTGCATTGTGGCTGCCGTATATCGAGCAGTCAGGCCTGTAATTTATTGATATATTCTTGATTTCAAAAGGCTTTAGCACAAAGCTTTCCTGTTCTTTGCCATCTGCAAAATAAGTGTACTCATCGTCAAAAGGCCCTGTGTTCTGGATATACAGGTTATAGTTAACAACTGTGCAGGGCTTTATGGATTCATTTTCTCCTATATGCGGAACAAGCGCTGCTTTAAGGTTTTGGCAGCTTCCTATTTTTAGCTGTTTTGAAAAGGTTTGTTTGGCTCCTGAAAGGCTTGTTACTGTAAACTCTATCTCTGTTTCCTGGTTTTTTGTGCCGCAGGGAATGCTTATGATGTAGTCAACTTTTGCAGAGCCTCCTTTGGCTGCAAAAACTATTGGCTGACCAATCTCTATAAAACTGCTTTGGGAATCTATTCTATACCATTCATCTTCTCCTGTATTGTATACTGTGAAAGAGTCGGAGAGTATCTGGCAGCTGCATGCCTCGAGGCTGTTTTTTTCTGTGTATACTGCAAAAGGCTGATTCTGGGCAGCAGCAAAAGAACTAGCAAGAATTATAATGCTAAGTATATATACTAAGGTTTTTGGCAAATATTTCATTTTGCATTTTAACAATAAATTTTAAAAAAAATAAAAAAAGGATTTAGTAATAGGTTTGGGTTTCCTCCTCTTTTTCGCTTGACCCTCTAAGCTTGCTGAAGCCTATAATCAGGCCGAGTATTATAAGGATTATCACCAAAATTATCAATCCTATTGTTAATCCATCCTGGACTTTTCCCCAATCAGTCCTTCTGTTTGCAGGCTCTGTTATTGTGGCTGTCACAGCCTTCTGGAAGCTGCCCTGTGGAGTGTCTATTGATATCACAAAAGACTTGTCACCTGTTGGGGCATCTTCTTTTGCAGTCACTGTAAGCAATACTGTCTCTTTTGATTCGCTGTTTACAACTGCAACTGAGGATGGCTCTATCTTGTAGGTTGCCCAGTCTGCAAGCCCTGTTACCACAACTGTGTACGTCTTAGAGCTCTTGCCTGTGTTCTCTATGAGTATTGGGAATATTGCTGATGTTCCTGCAGCTATCTCCTGGGAAGGTGTTACTGTTATGATTGATTTGTCCTCCTGGGCTGATGCTGTTTTCTCCTCAACAATCTTCACTGTTCCTTTTGCTGTTGCCTCATAGTACTTATCAAATTCCACAGTTACCAATACCTCATATGTTCCTGGCTTTGCATCCATTGGAACCCTCAAAAGGAGCTCTTCAAATGTCTGGAACTCGTCAGATTCTATTTCATCATCGCTGTCAAGGTATTGTGTGTCCTGGATGTTGAGTGCAGGCACAGATACTGTAACCTTGAGATCATCAATTGTATCGTCTCCAAGATTCTCAACCCTTACCAATCCTGTGAATGCCCTTCCAGCCACAACTTCCTGTGGGCTGAACGAGAAGTCATCAATCCTTATTGCGCTTTCACTGTCTATTCCTTCTATCCTTATCTGGTAGGTGTTTTCATAGGAAAAGCTGTCTGCATCCCTTACAGATACTCTGAGCTTGTAGTAGTCATTGTCATCTTTTTCCATGTCTTCAGGTATTTTTAAGGAAAGCTCTATTGTGTCTGAGTCTCCTTCTTTAAGGTCTATGCCTCCTTCAAAGTCATAGGTCATGTCCCATCTTTTGTTGCTGTACTTGTCTCCTGAAATCTGTGCTGAGATTTCAAGGTTATCTATTTCTGTGTTAGCATGAACCTTGACCTTTACGTCAAACTCCTGGCCTCTTTCCATAACAAGGTTGTCGCTGTGTGAAAATTCTCCATCAGCAGGAACAAGCGACACTTCGTCACCATCTATTTTTACCCAGGTTATGTCCAGGCTATCACTAAGCGCCGCAAAGGTGCTTGGCACCAGTGCCAACACAAAAAGTGTTAGAATCATTGCAGAAAATGTTTTCCATCCGTTCATTTTTTCCTACCCCCGTAGTTTTATTTTTTTATTGGTTTTTTGGTTATCTTCTTCAATAACTTTCAATTATTTATAAATTTTTCGTTCGTTAACCATTGTCGAGTGATTACTGTTTGTTTCTATTTGGAAGTTTTTATTCCACTGTGAAGTATCTGTACTTAACTCTGGTCTTTCCATCATTTCCAATCACAAGCTTCATATAGTATTCCCCTTTTGGAGCATCATAGACTGGAATCATCAACTGTTTTCTTGTGCTGTCCCCCTCATCCAAGGAAAAGGATGATGTTTTTCTCTTTATTCCCAGTTCTGGAATCATCGCTGTTACAGTCATATCTTTCTCGTCTGTCTCTCCATCATTCTTAACCACCAGGCTTACAACAATATCCTCGTTGCCTACAGATGCATACTGCCTGTTGCTGTAAATTCCATATATATCAATCTCTCCAACATAAGTTGACTCTGTAATCTTTTCTTCCTGCTCCTTTAGCATCGTAACGATTGTTGAATCCTGCGCTGTGTTTCCATAAATGTCTGTAACAGTAAGCCTTAATGAATATATCTTTTGGTTTCCTGAATATGAATAGACAACATAAGGCTGGGTTGTTGTCTCTGTATGCCCGTCTCCAAACTCAAAAAAGTATTCTAGGATATCTCCATGAGAGCCTGAGGCATCAATGTTCAAATCCTGCTTTGGATAAGCTGTATATGGCCCTCCTACATCAGCAGAAAGCTGTGAAGTGTGCTGCTTTACAGTTATTATAATTGTCTCGCTGTCTGAAAGCTCTCCATCGCTGGCAGTGAATGTTACATCATAGCTTCCTATCTGCAGGCTTGTAGGAGTCCACTCAAAGTGTCCAGCTAAAAAGCTTGCACCATCAGGAAGATTTGAAGCAGTTATTCCAAGAGTGTCATTGTCAGAATCGCTTGCAGAAACATCAAATAAAAGGGTTTCTCCTGCAAAAACAATCTTGTTTCCTATTGGTGCAAGTACAGGCGCATGGTTCTCATGCTGGCCCTCCAATACGTCAACTTTTATTGTGTCTAAATCGCTGTCCCCGTCCCAGTCAGTGAGCTTAAAAATTATTATGCCATGCCCTTTTTGCAGTCCAGTGATGACGAGCTGCTTGCCTTCAAGCACTGCATCAAAATAATCAGATGTCTGCTCGATTTCCCAGTAAATGTCATCTGTCTGAGAATATTCATCCTCTTTGTCGTATTCATGCTTTGAAAGGTCTATGGCTATTGTTTCTCCCTCTGTTACCTCAACGTCTGCAATTGGAGGGGTTATCTCAGGAGGATTGTTCTTTATCAAAAGGTCCGCCTGCCTTTGCCCTCCGCTTCCATCAGTAAAATTAAAGGCAAAAGTGAATATCTGGCTCTGGCCGATAAATCCATAGCTTAAGGGTATTGGCGTAAGCCTGTACCTGAATTTTTGCTCATGCAAGCCAATTTTGTCAAGCTCTGCTGCTTCGTGCCCCTGGCTCACAAGAGCTGCTTTTGTTACAATATCCTGTGTTATCACCGAGTTTGTATTTTTCTCTACAACCTTAAACTCAACATAGAGGTTTTCTCCCCTGAAAAACTCATAGGATTCTGTTTCAAATGATGGGTCAGAAAAAACTTTCAGGTCTTCTATTTCATATCTTTCCTTATAGACTGTAAAGAAGAACTTTGGCTCTTTGTCAAGGTCGCTTATATAGCCTAGCTTTTCAGCTGTTGCATAGACAGAAAAGTTGCCAGTGCTTTCCATAACTCTTTCAACCCTGCAGTTTCCAAGCCTGTTTGTCAGGCATTCTCCATATTCTGAGTCATCGCCAAAAAATATCTTTACATCTGCATTCTTTAAAGGAACCCCTTCTGCTTTTACAAGAACGCTGCAGGTCTGCTCATGGCCTTCAACGATTTTATCAAAGCAGCTTATATCATCAACATCCAGCTTTGCAGTAACTGTTATTGTCTTTGTTTTTGAGTCTTTGAGCTTTCCATCGCTCACCTCAAGCTTTACAGGATATTTTCCTGGCTCTGCATATGCATAGATTGTATTCTTCTCAAAGCTGTCAAAAAGACCGTCGTTGTCAAAATCCCATGAATATGTTAATTCATCACCGTCAGGGTCGCTGGAGAGCAAGCCGTCAAACTTTATCTGCTGGAATATTTTTGGGTTTTTTGGAGTGTATGAAAAATCAGCAACAGGAGGATGATTTTCCTGTATATGCTCTTTTACAGTTATGGTTTTTTTTGCAATGCTGCTGGCTCCTTCATTGTCCACAACCTTTAGTGTTATAATATAGTCTCCTGGCTGGGCAAATGTTTTTTCTGCAGTTATTCCTTGAGCAAAAGGAACCATGCCATCATTAGCATACCAGTAATACTTTTCTATTGAGCCGTCTGGGTCAAAGCTTTGTGATGCATCAAAGTCTACTGTTAAGGGAGCATAACCAGTCTGAGGGTTTGCTGTAAATAGAGCCGTTGGAGCCTCGTTTGTTTCAACTTTGATTACAAGTATTTGTATGCTTTTTGAAATCTGGTCATCATCATAGTCTTTTGCAGTGCAGGTTGCCATGTATAATCCTGGCTCTGCATATGTGTGCTGTGTGTTTGGGTTTGAGGATATTTTTCCATCTCCGAAATCCCAGAAATAGCTTATAGGGCTGTTTCCTCCCACTGCATTGCACGTAAATGTAACTGTCAAAGATGCTGTTCCTGTTTTTGGGTTTGCAGTGATTGCTATGGAGCTAAAGTCGACATCGTTGTATGCTGGAAGCACTGTCAGCTCAAGCGTATAAGTCATGGAATTATACTTGTCTTTTGCATCAATCACTATCAGGTATTTTCCAGAAGTCTTATAATCCTGCTCTGAGAGAGTAATTGTTGCTTCTTCTGCATTAACTCCAGAAGGAAGCTTTGTAAATGGAACAATATTTTTTACAAGGCTCTGGGGAGAAACGGTCTGCCTGTAAAAGTTGATCTGGTATTCCAGTTCAGGGCCTCCAACTATATACTTGAAAGATGCACTTTCTCCTTGGTTTATTGTCAAAAAGTCTCCCTGTGCCTGAGTGTTTTCCCAATGAGATGTTATCACAACTGCACTGGAATTTTGCGCCAGCAATGTTATCATAATCAGGAAAATAATAAGCAAAAAAGCTTTTTTTATAGTATTATTCATTTGTTCCACCCTAAAATTTTTTGTTGAGTTTAAATCCAAAACCATTTACTGGCCTTGAATACTGAAGCGCTGTTCTGGTATAGTTTGGCTCTACGTAAAAGTCTTTTCCCATGTTGATTGGTATGCCTACTCTTGCTGCTCCTCCCCATCTTGTCTTTTTGTCTTCAGGAAGGAAGAGAGTGCTAGGCAAGCCTTCAGGATTGCCCAATTCATTGTAGTTCTGCTGGACAACGTCAACAGCAGTCTTTGTTCTTGAAACTGCAGGACCTAATCCTATGCTCAGGCCAAAGGGACCAACAAGGTTTTCAAGAGACGCATAAAGCATGGCTTTTGCGCTTACTCCTGAGCTGGATGTTTTCTCTGTTGTTCTGTGCATAAGGGTTCCATCATTCCTTTTCTGCTCAAAAGTTTGTATTTGCTGCTCTGAAGGGGTTATTCCCATATCCAGCATCAGCCCAATTGTATAGTCATCCTGTGTCATTCCAAAAGAAAAAACTCCTGCATATGCCGAACCTTCTGAGCTGTAGCCTATTCCAAAGTTAACATTAGGCCCTTCTGTTTTTGTTCTTTTTTGGTCTGATTTTTTTGTGGTTTCTTCAAGCTTTTTTATTTTGTAAAGGCCTGCTAATGCAAAAAGCTTAGCCAAGCCAGCATTTTTCTCAACATTGTCTAACCGCTCATTCTGCTCATCATCTGAGCACTCAATATCATGAAGCCTCTCATATATCTGGTTGATTGTCTCCTGGGTAATTGTGATATATGTTTTGCCATTTTCCTGTTCAACATCTGCAACCCCCAGAATTTCATCCAGGTCTGCTGGGAACAGTTTTTGTCCTGTCTCTTTTGAAAAATAAAAAATATCTCCATAGTTTATAACATCTCCTTTGCAGCAATCTGGTTCGTTAATAACTTTTATTGATTTTTTTCCTGAAGAATCCACAACTATCTCGTAAGAATAGTTCTCGTTTATCCTTGCCAGAACATCACTTCCTTCTGGATAAAACTTTTTTTGCTCATCAACTGTAGTATTAATTGTATTTGCAAGCACTTGCTCAGGTATTCCAAGAGCTGAATAAATCCATGTGAGAGTCAGCCAGGGCTTGTCCTGAAGGCCGAATGTTTCATACATGCTGGGATCGATTTTCAAAACATATGCATAAGGAGCTCCTGTTGGGGGCTGGGGAATGTTGTGCTGGACAGCATTTGCTATTCCAGGGACAAACATTGCTATTCCTGCTGCTACAGGAAACGCAACACTGGGCTTATGAATGCTGTTTGCAATTCCTTCAAGGTTTTCTTTTAAAGCATCTGCATAGTACAATGCTGAGAATTTGAGTTTTTTTCCTAAGCTCCAGCTGCTTTTTGTTTGTTTTTCCTCATTCATAAAAAATCATCCCCCAAATATATTCCAAATGTGTTGATTAACTACTGTGAAGTGAGAGTAATTATTCGGCTTTTATAAATCTTATGATTGTAACCACTTTAAAATGGTGTAAAAATAGCGGTACTGGCAAATTCATTCAAACCAAAGCCACATATTTTTGTTCAGAATCCAAAAATCTTTTTTTTAGCCAGATTAAACCCTACCTTTATCCTTTGCCAGGGAGTCTGGCCGTGGGCAACAGAGTACTTAGTATAAACAATTGTGACAGGAATCTCTTTATAGGAAAGCCTGTGCTTATGGATCTGCTCAATTATTTCAGAGGCGTGCTCCATTCTTTTCTCCCTGATCTTTATCTTTATCGCTGCCTTTCTTGACAAAGCTCTGAATCCATTATGCACATCAGTAAGCCATACTCCGTAAAGAATGTAATGAAGCAGTATCCCACAGTACAGAAGAAGGCGTATTCTTTTTCTCATTTTTGTATTCTTACCCAAAAACCTTGACCCGAGTGCAACATCAATCTCTCCCCTGGCTACTGGCTCAACAAGCTTTTTTATCTCTGAAGTCCTATGCTGGCCGTCTGCATCAAAAGTCACAACAATATCTGCCCCTTTCTTTAGAGAAAAATTTATTCCAGTTCTTAATGCAGCCCCCTGTCCAAGGTTTTTTTTGTGTCTTAGCACAAATACTTCCTCAGCTGATGCTTTTTCAAATGTCCTGTCTTTGCTGCCATCATCCACAACAACAATATTCTGATAACCCTTTTTTTTCAGATCCTTAAGAACCAAAGCTATTTTTTTCTCTTCATTAAAAGCTGCAATTACTATAAAAATTTTCATCGAATCGGGATTGGTCATTTTCCTTGCTTGAATTTTATGCTTGAACAGTTTTATAACCTACAATATATTAACATATGCAGAGACTAAGGGTTCCAGTTTACTTTCCACACAATAATCCTGTTTCCAAAAACAGTTGTAAGGTCTGAAAATTTTTCAAAGTGCTTTGTGTGGGCTCCGTCAAGGAAATAGAGCTTTGTAAAAGTGGACTCCAAAAGCAGAGGGTCAGACACCACAGATGCGTATGTTCCGTCTTCATAGTCTGTAACTATTACGCCAAATGATATCCCAGGATTGGCAAAATCAGCAGATTTCAATTCTGTTTTGTCGCTTTCGCCAAAAACAGCCTTTTCCATTGTGACAAAGTTATCTCCAATCAATGCTCCTGAAGCAGTGTCAAATCCTGAAACATGGGCAATGGAGTAGTTCATTTTGTCAGGGAAAACAATAACATAGTCAAGCACAACCCTTTGGTTGCCGCTGTTTCCCAGCCCTGTGTTGAAAAAGCATCTTATTCCATCAGAAACATTTGTCTGGTTCATTGGCACAGGTTCACAATTGTTGGAGCTTGAGAAATACCCAGGCCAGGGCGAAATCCACGCATTCACTTCATTCTCATTGCTAAGACCCTGAAGCTCAAAGTAAAAATCATTAAACTCTTGTTCAGAGAATCTATCTCCATACCTGTCAAAAAACAGCTTTTTGGCCTCTGGCAAATTAGCCTGCCTTATGTTATTGGCCATCCATGCTTTTGAAAAATTCCATGTTCCAAAATGGCCCCAGACACTTGCTTTCCCAACCATATCCCCGCTTGTTATAAAATAATCTTCAGGAGGTTCGCAATGGGTATTTTGCAAAATTCGCTCTGTTTCCTGGCTTGAAAAGCCTTCCTGTTCAAGAATTTTTTCTGCTCCCTGCTTATCCTCTAAAATAATCCTTCTCAGCAAAGCAACAGAAAACTCAGTATCTTCATACTTTTTGTTTACTTCGTCAAAAGCCCTGTTGGAGCCGCAGTCAAGCATCCTCATTATGCCAATGGTCTCATCCTCATTGCTGCTCTGGATCATTGTGCCAAGCCACTGCGCCTGGGGAGAGTTCTGGGTTACACCATCCAATGTCACTCTTCTGTCTGCCCAGTACTTAAACCAGTGGCCAAAATCCCACCAGGAATTTATGATTGCATCAGGTTCTGATTCTGCTTTTATTTTCTGCAGGCTCTCAACCCATGCATCGCTTATGGATGGGACAAATGACTTGGACGCAGCATACCCAAGTGTCACATAACCTGTACTCGCTGCAGGATTGTAAAACAATGCTAAAAATACAATTAAAAAAATGACAACAAACACTATGTTTTTGACAAGGCTTTTTTGTATGCTCGTAAACTTAATAACAAACTCCGAGATTTTTGTGTATAGCAAAGCAATTATTGCCCCTGCAGAAATTGAAAGTATAGGTATGAGCAACAGGATAAACCTTATTCCTTTTAAGGATGCAAATATTGTTCCGATAAGCCAGATTATTATTAGCAGAGAAAGCTGCACATCCCTGTCTGAAAGGTTCTTGCCATAAATCAGTATTGCAACCACTAAAGGAAGAATAAGAAGAAAAAAGAAAACATAAGTATTTATGCTTGCCAAAACAGAGCTATTGAGAAGTATAATATACAAAATTACTGTTGAGAAAAGAACAGCAGAATCCTTTATATTGAACTTAAACCTCTTGATAAGCCAGAAAAGTCCGCCAAGCAGTGCAAGAAAAAAAAGAAGCTTTCCCCCTGACTGCGAAACAATAGCAGATAGGTTGGCTTCGTTGAGCTCTGCAACTGTGGTAAATATGTTGGGCCAAAGCGTTGAGTGAGTGGCTGATTTCAGTGTTTGAATGCCGAACGGCCCGGTAAAAAAATTAAAAAAGCTGGAAAACCCGGAAACTAGGGAGACAAAGATTCCTGAGAGAACAAAAAAAGTCGCCAAAAGAATTGCTGTTGTCTTAAGCTTTACATGTTTGAAAAAAGCAGATAATTTCTTCTTAGCAAGAATGTTTTCCAGGAGCAGGTATGCCATGTAAGCGATTCCCGCAAGAAGGAGGAAATCAAAAATATACCACCACACAACCCATGCAAAGCTGAAAAAAGCAATTGAGAGTGCTGAAAGCGCCGTAAAAATAACCTTGGATTTCCAGGATTTTGCAGTAAATGCCTCAAAAAAAAGCCAGACAATCAGAACAGGGGAAAAAACATTCCAAATGTCTGTGTCTGAGCCAGAAGTCCTGGAAATTAATATCTGTGAAACAGTGACAAGGATTGCTGCAAAAAGCCCTCCCAGGTTTCCAGATATTTTTCTTCCAAAAAAGAATGCAAATACTGACATTAAAATTGCAAGAATTACTGGCACAAAATATGAAGCCCTAAGCAAAAGCACCTCTTGGTTTTTTTCTTGAGAAAAAATGGCAAAAACTTTGTAAAGAAATGCGATGGCGTAGGGGTGTAAAGAAACAACATTCAAAGGAGCTCCTAAAGGAGCAACAAGGTATGTATCATAACAAACACCATCTACCATTGCATCGCATGCAGTTCCTTTATTAATAATATTTCTTGCCTGCCTTAGATAATAGTAAGAGTCAAGATCTCCCAGATATGTCTGGGTCTCTCCATCTGCATTGTATTGCAGTCTGGTTTTGAAGCTTTGGGCGGACTGTGCTATTTCCTGCTCTATTCTTGCAGAATTAGTGTTCAGGAAATCAGAAAAAGTCTTGTCTATAAGTACATTCTTGTTTTGCTGCGGAAGATTCGGATATTGGGAGTTTATCTGAGACTCTATATTGCTCCTGTAAAAGCTGTATACAGAATTTCTTGCCCAGTCATCTGTCACATTCAGCGTAATTGGCTGGAGTCGTATGAACAAGCCAAAAAGAACTATAATTATTAGCAGTGCAACAATTATAAAATATTTTCTAAAAACAGGTTTGCTGAACAGATCAACTATATTCATCAAGCCGAAACTCTTTTTTTTCAAAGGCTTCTTATTCATTCTTAAAAACTCCCCCAATCTAGGCTTTGCACAGTGTTTATATAGTTTTTGAATTTTATTTACCATACCCTGAATGGATAGAAAAATGCAGATCAGAATTATATGAGAATATTTATAAAGTTTATTTTAGTCTTTTCTGATGTCGGTTAGGAGGAAAGCAGTTGAGATTAAAAATTATAACTTCAAGGTCTGGAGGGCCGCTTATCTGGGGAAGAGATTTAAAAAAAGCATTGGCAAAAAAAGGAGTAAAAGCCATGCATAAGCATTCACTATCTGGTATAATCAAAGGAAATTTTCCCTGCAACGAGGATATTATTCACACAACAGTTCCCTTTATTTTTAACCTGACAAAAAAGCCCTACATTCTTACTATTCATGGAGATTTCTTAAAAGAAAAAAAGCACATAAGTATTTACAAAAAGTCCATTGCAGGAGCAAGCGCGGTCACTGTCCCTTCAGAATTTCTGAAAAAAAAGCTTGCACTGAAAAATGCAGTAGTAATTCCTAATTTCATCAATATAAATGAGTATAAAAGAGCAGTCCATAGAGGAAAAAAAAAAATCAAAATTGCAAAAATAACAAATTTTCACTATCAAAAAAAAGCTGAAGGAGTAATAAGGCTGTTAAGAATAATAAAACAGGCAGCAACGCATGCTGAAAAAAAAGGAGTATCAATTTCTCTGGACATAATTGGAGATGGAAAGTTCATTGAAAATGCAATGGAAATTGCATCAAAAGAATGCCTAAATCAGAAAAACCTGAAAGTAAAATTCTTGAAAAATGTTTCTGGAGCATCAAAAATTCTCTGGAATTATGACATATTTGCCTATTATTCACTCCTAGATAATTTTCCTTTGGCAATTCTTGAAGCAATGGGCTCAGGCCTTCCTGTAATAACAAACAATGTTGGCGCAGTAAATGAGATAATAAAAAATAAAGAATTTGTTGAAAAAAATGACAACCAGTACTGTAAAGACCTTAAAAAGTTGATTCTTAATGTTAAAGAAAGAAAAAAATGGGCAGAAAACTCACTAAAAACAGTGAAAAGGTTTGACTCAGACAAGATTGTTCCTAGGTTCATAAAGCTGTATAAAAAAGTGTTAAAAAAATAGTAAAAAAAACATAACAAAATAAAAAATGAAGCAGAATAAAATAAGTGTTATTATCCCTACTTTTAACAGAAGGAAAGTTGTCTGGACTGCAGTAGACAGCGTACTGGGACAAAAAAATCATGGTTGGGACTTTGAAATAATTGTGTCTGATGATGGCAGCAGTGACCAGACTTTCAAAACTTTTGAATCAAATCAAAATCCTAAAATAAAATATTTTTTCAGTAAAAAAAACAAAGGGGTTAATGCAGCCAGAAACAAAGGAATAAAAGAGGCTTCTGGAGAGTATGTTCTTTTCCTCGACTCTGATGATTCATTAAAAGAAGATGCTTTCAGCATACTTGAAGAGTATAGAAAAAAAAATAAACTGGATGAAATAAATTTTTTTGGAACACAGGAGATTGAATCAGGAAAAAAAATGTTTTTTCTGGAAAAAGAAAAAAAAATCAGCTACAAAGAATGGCTTGAAGGAAAAAAGATAAGTGGAGAGTTCATAAGCTTTTTCAGGGCAGATGTTCTGAAAAAAAATCTTTTTGACGAAAAGAGGTTTTGCTTTGAGCAGTTCCACTGGAATAAGCTCATAAAAATGCATGGATTGTTTGCCTCAAAAAAAATCATTCGTCTTTACAGTTTTGGAGAAGAAAACAGGGTTTCAAAGAAACTTATTGAGCCAAAAAATGCACTCAAAAGATTTCAAGATTATAAAGACTATATAGAAGAATTTAAAGGAGACTATCTGAAGTTTAATCTTCACAAAAAATTTGCAGAGATTTTATTTAAAACAGGGTTTTATGGGCTGCTTGCATGGAAACCTAAAGAAGGCAGAGATTTTCTGAAAAAATCATTAAACTATCATTTTTCAGCCGTTGTTCTTTGCAGTCTTCTTTTCAGCTTTTCTGGAAAGAAATTGTTCCTTGCTGCATATAGAACAGTGCAAAAAATGAAAAAAAACTAAAATGCCAATAAAAAAGCTTAAAAAACAAAGAAAAAAACTGAGAATTCTTTTTTCAGGAAGAGAGCACAGAGTAAGAAGAAGAGAAACCATGCTTAACCCTCCTGATGGAGTAGAGTTTATATCTCAGCAAACTCTTTCTTCAATGAAAAAAGATTATGAGCTTATTACTTATATGAAAAACATGGGTGTTTTCAAAAAGTTAAAGAATTTTCTTGTTTACAACCATTTTATCCCAAAAATGTTTTTGAAAGGAGTGGATATAATTTATTCTCCTGGGAAGCTTATTTTTAACCGCTTTCCATGGGTTATTGAAATAGATAATTTGGCGGTAATGAGCTACTACAACCTTTCTTTTTTAAAAATAATGCATCCAATCATAAAAATTCAGCTAAAGTCAAAGTACTGCAAAAAAATAATATGCATTTCTGAAGCTGCAAAAAAAGGACTGATAAATTATTTTGGCGATAAAGAAATAGCAGAAAAGTGCTGCGTTGTTTATCCCTTCATAAAAAAGCAAAAACAGTCAAAAAGCGCAGAATATTTGCGCTTTTTGTTTGTTTCCACCTCATTTTACATAAAAGGAGGGAAAGAGGTTGTCAATGCTTTTAAGAAAATAAAAAGTCCAAGAATTAGACTAACAATAATAACAAAAATTGGTGAACTTCTTAAAAGAGATGTGGAAAAAATAAAGAGCGACAAAAGGATAAAGCTCTTAGAGGCAAATATCCCAAAAGCGATTTTGTTCAAAAAATATTATGAAAACTCAGATATTTTTATTATGCCTACATATAAGGACAGTTTTGGAATGGTTTTTTTGGAGGCGCTATCCTTCGGTATGGGAATAATTGCAACAAAACACTACAATCTTCCAGAAATTATTGAAGATGGAAAAAATGGGTTTCTTATTGACTCGCCAATACACCTATTTAAAAAAGACTTCACTCCTAACAAGAAATTCTGGAAAATGAACTTGGAAGAATACACAAAAACCACTAAGTTTAATTCAGTTGAAAAGCAGCTGGAAGAAAAAATTAAATTGCTGATTCACAACTTAGATCTGGTTGAGAAAATGAAAAAGCACTCACAAATAATTCTGGACTCCAGGTTTAATGAGAAAAAAAGAAAAAAAGATCTAAAAAATGCATTATTTTACTGATTATTTTATGAGTACTGCTATAAGAGTTCTGCAGGGAAAAACCCTCAAAAATGTATTTTCATAGGCATAGGGCCATTTGTTTGCAATAAGCTCAATCAGGTAGTTGTAAAAAAACAAAAGAAAAGGTTTTTTCTGAAAATCAAATCTTATTTTTATTTTCTTAAAGTCAAAATCAAAGTAATAAGAGCGTTTCTGTCCTTTTTCGTAGCGCTTGAATGCGTAGTAGGAAAAAAAGTGCTTTCTAACGTCTCCCCAATATGCCATACCACAGGTAAAATGCGGAACTTTTACAATTATTTTCCCATTTTTTTTCAAGATTCTGTGAAGCTCCTTTAAAACAAGAGTGGGGCTTTCCAGATGTCCAATGACGTGGTCCATCAAAACCTCATCAATACTATTGTCAGCAAAAGGATAAGGAAATCTGTTAAGATCCACCACCTTATCTACTCCTTTAAGTTTTATATGATCTACGTTAAGGTATCCTTTTTTTATGTCAGTCCCACAGCCAAGATTAAGTTTTACTAATTTTTGTTTCATATTTTGTCTTTCAACTACAAAAAATAGATAATTTATAAAGATTTCTTTTGTTGAATAATAGTTCAAAACATTTTTATATGCAAGCAGGTTTAGGTCTAATTCATTACAAAACAGGAAAGAAAATGAAGCTTCAGGATTTAGAGAAAAAAACCAGGAAAAAAGGGGTAGAGAAATCACACCCCTATGCTATTTTATTCAGGAAAGCTGCCTTGGTATTTACAAGACTGATTATTAACACCAGAATCACCCCTAATACAATATCCTGGCTTAATATTTTGCTGGTTTTTATAGCAGGTTTTTTCTTTTTTTTAAATAAACCATTATTTCTAATAATAGGAATACTAATACTATACCTTATAAACATACTTGATAAAGTTGACGGCCAGCTGGCAAGGTATAAAAAAATGTTTACAGACAAAGGCATCTTTTTGGACGAACAGCTGCACAATATCCTACGACCCGTTATATTTATCTTTTTAGGAGTAGGTTTCTTTATTTTTCAGAATAGCATCTATCCTCTAATTGCAGGTTTTTTTATAGCAATTTTTTCAAGCTTAACGACAAACTCTTATCTTCAAAGGCTCCTGGTGCTAAAATCAAGCATAAAAAACAAATATCCTAGAGTGCAAATAGGCAAAAGAGTTCAAGGCAAAAGTTTTTCATTGTTCTGGATAATAAAAAAACTTTTTCAATATATCAACTTGTTTAACAAAGAGATACTGCTAATATTTGTTCTTGTTGGAAAAGTACCTTTAATTTTGTATTTTTATGCTTTATTTTATGGAGTGAATTGGCTTATCTATTTTTTTATTTTCAGCATGTTCAGAGAAAAAAAGCTTAAAGAAAAATAAAAATGTGCGGAATCTGCGGAATATATGAGCTAGAAAATGAACTTGTTTCTAAAGAAAAAATTAGTTCAATGATGAATGCCCTTATACATCGCGGCCCAGATGATTCAGGAAGTTATATTAAAGAAAATGTCGGCTTGGGACACAGAAGACTTAGCATTATAGATCTCAGTATCAATGGCAGAAATCCGTTGAGCAATGAAGACAACACTTTATTTATTGTTTTTAACGGAGAAGTATACAATTTCAAAGAGTTAAGGGTAGAGCTTGAAAAAAAAGGGCATTTTTTCAAAAGCAACACAGACACAGAAGTCGTTTTGCATCTATACGAAGAGGAAAAAGAAAACTGTGTAAAAAAACTGAGAGGAATGTTTGCATTTGCAATATGGGATGAGAAAAACAAAAAAATTTTTTTAGCCAGAGACAGGCTCGGTGAAAAGCCTCTTGTTTACGGAATTGTAGAAAATAAGTTTTTGTTTGCATCTGAAATCAAAAGCGTACTGGCAGCATCAGAAAAAAAACTTTCCATAGACCTTGAAGGCCTTCATCACTATTTTAACTACAATTTTTTTCACGTCCCAGAACCCTATACAATATTTAGAGAGATAAAAAAGCTTCCTTCTGCCTGCTGGATGGTTTTTGACCCTTCAAAAAAGCAAAAAATAACAATAAAAAAGTATTGGAAGCCTGATTATAATAAAAAAAAATATAAAAATATCCTCGGCGCGGTTAATGAGTACAAAAATCTAATAAAAGATACTGTGAACAGTATGGAAGTCGCAGATGTGCCTATAGGAGCGCTGCTCTCCGGAGGGGTTGACTCAAGCACTGTTGTGGCGCTTATGAAAAACAAAATAGTAAAAACATACAGTATAGGATATGGAAAAGATGATTTCGAGCTTCAAAGAGCCAGAAAAGTCTCCAAAATATATAAAACCAAAAACAAAGAAGTTTTATTCAGCAAAGATGACCTGCTTCTTATGCCTGAAGTGATCCATTATTTGGGCGAGCCTCTCAACCTAATGCCTTCTATTTATTCCCTAAAGCTCTGTAAAGAAGTGAAAAAAGACCTTAAAGTGGTACTTGGTGGGAACGGAGGGGACGAGTTATTCTATGGATATGATGGATCAAATAGCCTGTTGCTTCTTAACAAGCTAATTAAGTTTGAAGATTTTATCCCAAAAAGCTTGTTAAGGCTGATGGCCAAACATGCAAACAAAAAATCAGACTTTTATCTGCTGTGTAGCATGCTCCTGGCTCCAAAAGAAAAAAAGAAAGGGGAAATATACAGGATAAAGGGCGAAGAATTGAGAAAGAAATTATACACTAAAAATGCACTGAAAAGCCTTAAAAAGCTTGATGACGGAAAACTTATTGATGACTTATGGAAAGAGTGCAACTCAAGAGAGTTTATAGAAAAAATGTATTACACGGGCCTAATGCTGGAAAACGCCCACTCCACAACAATCATTGGTGATGTCACAGGAATGGCAAACTCTGTAGAAATACGCTCTCCGTTTCTGGACTATAGATTGGCAGAGTTTGCAGCAGCTTTGCCCGTAAAATATAAAGTTAAATCCCTGTTCAGCAAAAAATACAACAAATACATAATCAAGAAAGGTGCAGAAAGCTTTCTTCCAAAAGAAATTATTTATGGAAAAAAAGCAGGGTTTGGATACAACATCAACTGGCCAGATCTTCTAAAAAAAGAGTGGAAGCAGGCCATAATAAATTATTTTGAAAAAATAGATCATCTTGATATTTTTGACAAAAAAAAGTTTTTGTTTATGATGGAAAATCATTCAAATAGCATTGAAAACAACTCCAAGCTTATCATGGGAATCTTTGTTTTTGCTATCTGGCACGAGCTCATAGTAAAAAATAGAGATTTGGATGATGTGAAGAAAGAATTGGAAAATATGATTAAATGACCTCCTACCGCGACCTAAAGGTCGGGGAATTAAATCCCAAAGCTCGCTATACTCGTATTAACTATTACCATAATTCTTTATAAAGTCTTCTGCAATTTTATCAACAACATAAGATATTCCGTCAAGAGTTCCAAATTTGTCCTGAATTTTGTCGTATATTTTTTTCACATTTTGGCTTCTCTCCTGCGCTTTTTTTAGTACTTCATCTGCAGACATCCCTTCTTTCCAGACAACCCCCAATTTAAGCTTTTCAATAGATAAGATATTATAAAACATTTCAGGGAAATCACCTTTGACATGGTCCGGAATTATCAATGCTTTTCCAGCCATTGTTGCATAAAAAATAGAGTTCCATCCAGGTCGAACATAAACATATTTTATGTTTTCATTCGTGACAATTGTTGGCAGTGCTTTTTCAGAATTTTCAAGTTCAGGAATGGGCTTATTTGAGTATATTTTGAATCCCAAATTGTTGGCCCTCCTGAAGAGATCTTTCAGATTAGCAGACCCTTCGAGGCTTGTTCCGGTAACACCCACATACATTGATTCAGGAATATTTTGAGAATCTTTTTCTTCTGGAGGCACAAGAGGGGGGGTGATATGTTCATTGGGAATTCTTATATTTTGATCGTATGAAAAGCACCATGGCTCTGGCCTGAAATGCATTCTTTGGTATCCTTCAAACTTCCTGACAAATGGCATTGCTTTATCAACCAACGAAGGTTCAATTTCAAGCTCAGGATATTTTTTTGATTCAGCAATCATTTGTTCAAAAGAATAGACTGATGAAAAGTAGGAAAAAGGAATGTTTGTGACAACAACAGGATTTCTGGAAACTTCAAGCACAACATCTTTGCCATTGACAGCATACTCTTTTCCAAAAGCGTTTTGGGCAGTGAATGTTGAAGAAAGCCTTTCTTTGAAATTTTGCTCGATCTCATCTGTGTTTTGAATAATCTTTTTAAGTGTTTCATTAAAATTTTCACCATCATAGAGGACTTTTTTCATCTCATCTCCCAAAACCTTATCCAAAAGAACAACTTCAGGGTTTTCCTTCATGAATTCACCATGATCTTCAAGAATAACTTTTTTTTGCTTTTCACCATAAGCCCAGGGCATCAAAACACGCAAATCTATGCCTGCAGTCTTGACTTTTTCACGCAATCTCAGAGCCATATCTAAAGTTCTTGCAAAGGGACCTGTTCCATAACCAAAATTAGTGAATACATATTTTATTTTCATAAGTAATCAGAATATTGGCTTTTTTATAAATTTTTATGAAATACTCTAAAACGATATTGGAAAGATTTAAAAATCAGTAGAAACTTCATTGAGCGATGAAAATGAACAAAAAAATTCTTGCAGTTATTCCTGTAAGAGGAGGCTCAAAAGGGGTTCCCAGAAAAAATATTAAAATTCTTGACGGAAAGCCTCTATTGTACTATTCCATTAGAGAAGGGAAAAAATCAAAATATATTGATAGACTCGTAGTTTCGACAGAAGACCAAGAGATAAAGAAGGTGGCAGAAGAATTTGGGGCAGAAGTTATTGATAGACCTGAAGAACTCGCATCAGATACAGCTACAACACCTGATACATTAATAAATGTTCTAAAACAGTTAAAACAAAAAGATGATTACAAGCCTTATGCAGTTCTTCTTCTTCAGGCAACCACCCCTCTTAGAACATTTCGAGATATTGACAAAGCTATCGAACTGTTTTTGAATGAAGATTCTGATTCTGTTGTGAGTGTCTGTGAAGCTCCTGCAAAAATGAATCCACATTGGGTCAGAAAAATTGAAAATGGGCTTCTTAAGCCCTATTTAAAAGAGGACGAAAAAAATCCGCATGCTATGAGGCAGGATCTTCCTAAAGTTTTTTGGAGAAACGGGATGATTTATATTATTAAAACAAGTGTACTTATTAAAACAAGAAATATGTATGGAGAAAAATGCATTCCTTATATTATGGAACCAAGATACAGAATAAACATTGATGAGCCTACAGATTTTATGTTTTTGGAGATGCTTATTCAAAAAGGACTTGTAACTCTTAACCAAAAAAATGATTGAACAAAAAATTACCAAAATACTTCTTGGATTTGACATTTTCAAGTGTGACAACTCAACTCTGCAAAATTCTATTGATAATCTTGGAAATGATTTTTTGATATTCAGCACAGACAAAGAACTAGGCGAATATGTTAAAGGGAACTATAAAAGCATCCAGGTTCCAAAATTTGACGGGGATATAATAACAAAGTACATGAACTATGCAATCTCTGAACTTGGAAAAACAGGCACCATTGTAATGTGCCTGCCGCACTTTCCGTTTTTCAAAAAAGAAAAGCTTGATGAGTGTATTGACATTTTCCATAAAACCAAGCCTTCCATTCTTTTAGGCATGAATGAAAAAGGCCTTGATGCTGAAGTTGTATACATTGCAGATTCTGAACACATCAGTGCATCAAAAACAGTGTTTCACGACCTGTCAAACTCATATGTCTTCATGCTTGACAATGTTTCAAGCTTTAAGGCATTTGACCCGTCAAAGTATAAAAAAGCATTTAATCAAGGAATTCAGGACACAGCTTATTCTGTTGAAAAGCAAAAAGAGCTTGCAGCAAAATATCAGGACAACATGAAGGATTATGACAAGGAATTTCTCGAAAATAAGGAAATAGATGATCCTGTTGTTTTAAGATCCTCAAGAGATGCTCCTGAAAGGATTGAAAAACTTGTGTCACTGGAAAAGGGCCCAAATATTTTGGACCTTGGATGCAGCAGCGGAAATGTGAGCATAAGGTATGCGCGAGCTGCTCCTGAGAAAAGCAATATTCTGGGTGTGGATATAGATGAAGAGCTCATAGAAAAAGCAAATGAATATCTTGGCAAAGAAAGCGAAAAAGTAAAAAGAATTCTGAAGTTTGTAAACAAGCCTGTCGAAGAAATTGACGCAGCGCCTGAAAGCTTTGACACAATTGCAGCAACAGAATTCTTTGAGCACATTATTCATACAGAGCATGACTCATTAATAAGCAATAGCCTACGATTTTTAAAGCCCGAAGGAAGTATGATTATCAGCGTGCCAAACAGGTTCCCAAAAGAGCTATACAATCTCCAGAAAAGGTATAGGTGGGACTGGTTCAATCACTACACCCACTTCACGAAAAGAAGCCTTGAAGTATTTTTAGGGAAATATTTTAAAAAAGTAGTGTTTCACCCTGTATATAACGAAAAGCCAGAGGAAGGAATATTCCTTATAGGCGAGGGGATAGGAAAAAAATGAGAACAAAAATAATTGCTGAAATAGCATCATGCCACAATGGCGATTTGAGAATGGCTAAAGCACTTGTGAGGGCTGCAGCAGAAGCGGGTGTTGACGTTGTAAAGTTTCAGTCCTGGAGGGCTTCTGACGTAAAAGACAGCGACCCTGACAAAAAAAGATACCAGGAGCTTGAGTTCAGGGATGAATGGCACAAAGAAATAATTGCTTATTGCAAAGAGTGCGGGGTTGAGTTTTTAACAACCATTTTTGACATAAAAAGAATTCCTTTTCTTAAGTCACTCGGCCTTGACTCAGTAAAGGTTGCCAGCTATGATATGAAAAGCTACAGGCTTCTTGAAGAGCTCAAGAAAAACTTTAAAAAAATTTATGTTTCTACTGGTGGAAGCTATCCTGAAGAGGTCAAAAAAGCGGCAGAAGTGCTGAAAGGACACGACTTCACAATGCTTCATTGCGTACTGGCATATCCTACTCCGCTGGAGCAGGCAAATCTTGCAAAAATAAACTGGCTAAAGCAGTTCACAAAGTCTGTGGGATTTTCTGACCACACGTTTGGAACAGAAGCAGCAAAAGTTGCCATTGCCATGGGCGTTGATGTTGTTGAAAAGCATTTTACTCTCAGCAGATATATGCCTCAGACTCTGCACAGCACTTCTACAGATCCCAACAAAAAACAGACCACAACACATGAGATCGCAATAGAATTTCACGAGATGAAGGAAATATGCGACTATGCCAAACTTGTGGAAAAGATAAAAGGTTCAGGGGACACTCAGCCCTTAAAAGTTGAGATGGGCCCCAGAGAGAAATATAGTGGCAGGCTTGGGAACAACTCTTAGCTACATCTCAACTCCCATGCCCTCATAAGTGATGCCTTTTACTTTGGATGCTTCCTGCTTTGAGAAAAAGTGCCATCCATCAAAAAACATTGCAGGCTTTTTCATAGACTTGAGCAGGGTGTAAATGTCCAAATCGCTAAATGAGCTGCTGTTCAGCATCATTATTGCACAGTCTGCTCCTCTAAAACCTTCACTTATTGATACAGGCTTTACTCCAAACGACAAAATCTCTTTTTCAGGAACAACAACATCATATCCACATATATTGTTGTTTTTTGCTTTTAAAATATTCAAAAGATCTATGGTTGGAGAATCTCTTGTATCTGAGGTTTCTGGTTTCCCTTTAAATGCAAATCCCATAATAAATATTTTTGCTGTGACAGGATTTTTTCCTGTTTTTTCGAAAAAATCAAAAACTTTTTTTGCAATATGCCTTGGAACGTATTCATTTATTCTCCGCGAAAAGCTTGAAAGCTTTATTTCATGACCTAACTCTTTTGATATGACATTTAATATGTGTGGGTCTTTTCTTAGACATGCTCCTCCAACTCCTGGGCTTGGTACAGGTATGCTGTTTCTCTGATAGCCTTTATTTGCTGCAATTATTGTTTTTACTGCATTCACACCTATTTTATCGCAAAAAAGCGCAATCTCGTTTGCATATGCAAACTTTAGGTCTCTGTAAGAATTGTCTATTAGTTTTACAAGCTCTGCAGACTCCAAAGAATCTACTGTTACAATAGTTGACGTAAGGTTTTTGAACAGATTTGAAGCCATTTCCTGACTGTTCTTGTCAAACCCTCCAATTATTTGTGGCAGAGTTCTCAGTTCTTCAAGAGCTTTTCCTTCTATTGTCCTTTCAGGGCAGAATGCAAGAAAAAAATCTTTTCCACATACCAGGCCTGTATCTTTTTCTAAAACTGGCATGATTATTCTTCTTGTTGTACCCACAGGAACAGTTGACCTTAAAACAACCAAATCGCCTTTTTTCAGCACTCGCCCTATTTGCTTTGTTGCATTAGTAATATATTCTTTGTTGGGCTTGTTGTTTTTGTCAAGAGGCGTTCCTACAGAAATTACATATATATCAGAAGGGTATTCTTCTATGTTTTGTACAAGCTTGAAAAAGCTCCCTTCTTTTTTTGCCAGGTGATATTTTAATAGAGAGTTAAGTCCTATCTCATGAAAGTGGGCTTTTCCCTTTTTAAGACTCTCAAGAACTTCTGTTCTGTGCTCCACCCCAACTACATCATAGCCAGCATCAGCCATTTTTAGGGCAAGCGTAAGACCAACGTAGCCCATTCCTACAATTGAGATTGTTTTGTGTTTTACTTCACTATGCATCAAAACCTCGAAAAAGTTGAGCACATCCACAACCTGGTTTTTGCTGTTTGTCAAAACAACCTTATCTACCTTATAATCCCTTATTCTGCCCTTTAGCTTTACCTCTCTGAAAACATGTCTAAGAATTTCCTTATGTGAAAGCCTATAGTCTGCAGTCACAGGATCTTTTATCATTATTTGCCCTATTTTTGTCTTAGAAATATCAACGTTCCGATCAATAGCTCTTCTTATATCTCCATCTGTAATTATTCCCAATAACTTAAATCTTTTGTCCACTGCCAAAAGTATTCCTACAGGCGCTTTTTGAACTCCTGCCTTGTTAATCACACTTATGGCTTCTTTTATTGTTATTGTCTTAGGTACGCATATAGGCCTTATTTTCTCGTTCATCTCAAAATCCATAAATTTACACGCCCTTTCTCTAGTCTTTTAAATCTGGGATATTTTCTGAAATTACTTTTTATTTAAAAATATTATTAATTTAAGAAAATGCAAAAATATAAAAATCATTTGAGTTTTTTCATAAAATCCATAACTGCCTCTCCAATTCTTTTGCCAGAATTTCCGTCTATTTTATAGCACTGATCTTCAACAATTTTCTTTCTGCCTTCAGAGTCTTTTAAAGGCTCTTTCAGATAGTCATTTATAAACTTTATAAGCTCTCTTTGGGACTTTGCAATCCTGAAGCCTTTTCTGTCAACTATTCTCTTAAAATGTGTATAGTCATAATATCTTAAAACACTTGAATAGTAAGGCTTTTTAGTGTAGCCATCAAATCCTATATTGACAACAGGTGTGTTAAAAATGCAGGATTCAATAGTTATTGTTGAGGCAACATTTACTACTACATCGCTGTTTTTCATTGTGCTGCCAAGATAAGCCATCTCTTCTTTTGAAGGGTTTGCCTTATCAGAATATTTTGCCTGTTTATAAGCTCTTTTTACAACAACATCAGGATCATCGCTAAACTTTTCATACTGCCTAAAATCATCTCTGTTGTTTACACGCACGAGAAGCTGACATGGAAAAGCAAATTTGTTATCTTTTATTGCCTTGCTCAAAATTTCTATTATCTCTGCCTCAAAAGGAGCCAACAGCATTGTTGAAGTGCAATAGGTAAGAAGCTTCTTTGAAGGGTTCCCGCCAAAAGATTTAATAAATTGTTCTTTATTCATAAGCTTTTCATTATCTGCATAAATATCAAACTGTGGAGCTCCGGAAATGTAAATTTGTTCTTTGGCGTAGCCGTGCCATTCCGTTGCCTCTTTTTCCATAATTTTATTCCACACAATCAGGCTGTCAGGCTTTACAGGAATTACTCCATTGGACGAAAGATTGTCCCAGCTAAGAACCATTCCTATTATTGGAAATTTATTTTTTGCTCTTCTAAGCAAAGGAAATGCATCAAAATCAAATATTGATGAGCAAAAAATTGCATCGGGCTTATATTTTTTTAATAGCCTGTCATAGTATTTCTCTGGAAAAAGGCTTATTTCCAGCTCCTCAAGCTTCCTTCTTATTCCTCTGATTTTGGCAAGCAGTGGAACAAGTGTGTTATACAAAAGATAATCAATAAATTTTGTGTGCTTCATTGATTTTAGTTTCAACAAATAATAGTCTGTCTTGTGATCATAGGCAAAAAATCCGTTCCTCAGATTTCTAAACCTCCACTCAAACCAGCTCATATTTTGATGGTCTAGAAGGTTTTCGAAAATAATATTTTTTCCTCCGAATTCTTGTCTGAATTCTTTGAATTTATACATTTTTGAAAGAATAACAATTCTAAGGTTTTTTTGATTTTTTAGTGTTTTAAATGCATCAGATCTCAGGATATTTCTTGTTGTCCACCCTGTCTGAATAGTAAGAAAAAGGGTCTTCTTATTTCTTTTCTTCATATTTTTTTGAAATAAGAAGCTGTTTAAAAATATTCCTAATTTATACTAAAGCACTAAAAACCATTTTTTACAGGATTAGGTGCTTTTTCCAGGGATCTGCCTGAAAAAATAAGCAGAAATGCCAAACTCAATACCTGGGTTGCTACAATGCTCCAAACAGCACCATTTATGCCAAATAATGGTATAAGCACAAAAAACAGAGCAATTTGGACAACGTGCGAGACTATCCTAAACCAATAAAGAATTTTGACCTGTTTCATAGCCTGCAAAAACGAGGTGAAAATGTGAATAAGGGGCATGGTTATTATTGTCAAAATCACTATCCTTGCATAGGGCACTGTGGAAGCATATTTTTCTGAAAAAAGAAAAGGGATTGCGTATGGAAGAAGAAAATAGCCTATTGCAAATAAAATAATTCCTCCAGAAAAAACAAGATATAATTTTTGCCTTATTTTCTTATATGATTCCTCTGGTTTGTAGGAGGCAAACTTTGGAAGAAGCAGAACAGACAATATCTTTGTGTGGGAGGTGATATTTTCAACCAAAGTGTTGACAATAGCATATAAAGCAAGAGACACAAGTCCAAGGTATTTTGCCACTATAAGCTTATCAATATTTGAGCCTATTATCTGAAGAGCCTGAATAATTGTCATATTTAACCCAAAGGAATGCAACCCTTTGTCAGTTTTTCGTGCAATTGCTTTTTTATCCTCTTTTATAAGCTCCTTTGTAACATTGATATTATAATAAATATACATTCCCACAGAGAAAATAAGATAAATCAAGACAAGAAAAATAAGATTTTTTGTCAATAACAAAACCACAGCAAGAGCAGCATATACTGCAAAATTCTGCACAATTTTGTATTTAGAGAGTTTTTTAAACTCTTTTTTCCCTGACAAAAAATACATCACACTATCAAGAGAGTACATAAACGGAAAAAAGAGCACTGCCAAGAGGTAAGGGATGTATGAAGAGGTTGTCTCAAAGTAAAAAAAATATCCTGCAACACCCAGCAGAGCCAAAGATCCTATGATCGAATACTTAAACCTTATTTTCATTCCCCTATTGTACGAAGAATTATAGTTCTTAGATACAGACTGTACAATGGCTGTACACATGCCTGGCAAAGAAAAAATAGAAACAACAGTTAGTATAGTTAAAAAAAGCCGCCACTCACCAAACACTCTTGGATCTATAAAATTTGTAAATAGTATTAAAAGAACAATGCTGAACAGTGCATTAAAAGCATTCGACAAAAAAAGCCAAAAACCACCTTTTATAAAATACATGTTGTCCACACCTGTAATTTTCTGAGACTTCATAACCAGTTCAAGAAAAAAGCTATTGAGTTTCGTCTTAAATCCCATTAAATGTTGGTTCAGCAACGGATTTATAAATATTATTAAAGAAAAATGCCAAAGCTATATTCTGGACTGCCCTATCAATTTGTATGCTGCATCAGCAACCCTTTCTGCTGATTTTCCGTCATTGGCATAGTTTTCATTCCTGCCCTTGTCTAGGCCTGGTTTCAATGACTCAATATCATTTAGTTTTTCCTTGAACTCTTGCCTGCTTGAAACACCTATGGATGCCCCTGATATAACTAAAGGATACTCATTAGGCATGACCATTCCATCATATGGAGGAGCATCTCCTTCTACATTGAGATTCATGACATCCACTCCAAGAAGAGCAGCAGTCAATCCTACTGTTGAATAATGTGTAACAACAAGGTCTGCAGCAGGAATTAAAGAGTCAAACGAGCGGTTTTCAACTGTCAGAAGCTTGCTTTGAGCTTTGCCAAGGATATCAGCATAGGCTCTGTTATCTCTTGGGTGTCTTCCGAAGTATAACATATCATTATCTCTTAGGCTCTCAACAATCCAAGAAAGAGACTCAGGATTATTGGGTGTTACCTGACCTGCGTATGCAATCAAAAACTTGTTTTCTATTCCCAGTTCTTTTCTCAATTTTGCACGCTCGTCAGGAACATTCAAAGAGGCGTACTTGTCAAAAGCAGGGTTTCCGGTTACAAAAAATTGTTGTATGTTAGGAGCATTTCTTTTTAGTATTTCAATTGAAGGCGTGTCAATCACAGTAACTGCAGGACTTTCATTTTTGCTGAGTGGCTGGTAAGCTCCCCATATGTCTTCAACTACTAAAACGGGTTTTCCAATCTCAAAGCCTGCCATCACAAGCATCTGATCTATTGAGTACTCTTCTTTTGGAAGTTTTTTTGCTGGCCTGGATGTGCTTGTAATTATCAAATCTGAATTTTCTGCCAAAAACAAAAATCTTCTTGGATCATATCTTCTTATGTCCTCTGTTTTTAAAGCGAACGTGATGAATTCATTTTCAGTAAATGTTTTTGCGCTTGGAAATCTTGGAGGATTCTCATCATATTCCCCAATCGCAAAAACATTTGCTCCTTGCTCTTGTAAAATCTTCAGAACAGGCAGCACTGCATTTGTATTCCCCGGATTACTTGTGCCTGCTAGCACGTTTATTTGTTTAGGCATTGAAGATACAGAATGCATCACTAATTTATATAGTTTACCTCTCAACAGTTGTAAAACCAAAACATTTAAAAATGGCTGTTTTTTCCATGCCTTTGGACGGTCATAGTGGCTTGGTTACACCCGTTCCCATTTCGAACACGGAAGTTAAGCAAGCCAACGTTCTGTGCTGTACTGCACTCATGTGCGGGAAACACAGTTCGCTGTCCGCCTTTTTTTCACAAAATATTAAATAAGCAGTTTCTTCTTTGCAATTATGAAGCCAAAAATACTCATATTTTCAGGATATTTCTATCCCCATAAAGGAGGAAGTGAAGAGTTCATGCTTTCCCTTTCCAAATTTCTGTCCAAGAATGGCTTTGATTGCAGTGTCATAACCTGCAACACTGAAAATGCGCCTGAAATTGAAAAAATCGGAAAAATAACTGTTTACAGGGTCAATTCCTGGCATTTTGTCGGGAAAAAATACCCTGTGCCAAAGCCAGGAGAGATGATTTCTCTTTTGAAAAAGCTGTCTAAAAAGAAGAAGTTTGACTATATTTTTACCAACACAAGGTTTTTCAACATATGCGCCTATGCTCCTTTTTTCAAAAAATATTCTAATCCAAAAGCCAAGATTATCCATATTGAACATGGCACCAAACATACAGACAATGAAAGTCTGCTGGTTTACTGGGTAAACTATTTGTATGATTATACTCTTGGAAGGTTTGTTGTTCGCTCTGCTGATTCTATTTTTGGAATTTCAGACAAGTCAAGAAAATTTGTTCATAAGATTTCCGGAAAAAAGTCTGGCATCTTAAGGAATTGCATTGATGTTTCTGCATTTGAAAAAAAGTCTAATCCTGAAGAAATCAAAGCAATTAAGAGAAAACTGGGCATCAAGAATGAGTTTGTTGTAAGCTATGCAGGCAGACTGATTGAGGCCAAAGGAGTACAGGATATTATCAAAGCATGTCATGATCTGAAAGTTGTGTTAGTCATTCTCGGCTCAGGAGATTATGAAAAACAACTTAAAAAACAAGCCAAAAACATGAACAATGCTGTTTTTATAAGCAAGGTTTACTCCAGAAAAGACCTGATAAATATTCTTAGCGTTACTGATGTTTTTGTAAACGCTTCCTATAACGAGGGGCTTCCCACAAGTGTTCTGGAGGCAGGAGCAGCAGGGGTTCCTGTTATGGCCACAGACGTTGGCGGAACCAACGAAATAATTGAGAACAACAAAAACGGCTTTCTGGTTAAGCCTGGCAATGTTTCAGGTCTGAAGAAAAGCATAAAAAAGCTTATGAATGACATAAACCTCAGGGAAATTTTTGCAAAAAGCCTTAAACAGAAAATAGTGAGAGAGTTTGACTGCAAAAAAGCTTTTACCCCAATTCTAAAAGTACTTGAACACAAGAGCAAGAATAGAAAAAGAAAAAACCAACAAAAAAAGTAAAAAAACAGAAAAAATCTTAAGCCAACAACTCTTCTCCCTGCCTTAAAAAAAACTGTTGGAGTTCGCTGTCTGTCTCTCCTCTAAGCACTGCCTTATAGTATGCGGCAGGCTTTATGTTGGTTATTACTGTCCTATGTATCAGGAATTTCCCGTCTTTGCTTTTTGTTATAAAGCTCTCAATCTTTGGCATTTTTTTCAGCCTTTCTTCTGTCTTTGTTGCTAGTCCCATTTTTGTCCTCCTGAAGAAGCGCAAGAATTTCCTGGCATCTCCAAATTTCTAAAATATTGATGGTTTTTTTATTAATAAATGTTCGCGAGAAAAAACCGAAAGAATCTACGATAGTTCTGGAATTTTTTATTGGCTATCTTACTGTTTTCAATAAAATTCTGTCTGTTGCCCTTTTCCCTGAACAGGTTCTTTTTCAGCAACTATTTTTGCCACAAAAAATCCCTGAGTGTTGGTCTTGTGAGGCCAAAGGCGCAGGCATCCGGATACTTCAGTGTTCAGCTGCTGTCCAAAAGGATTTGTTATGCCTGAGTCTCCAATAGAAAAATCTATCTTTTCAAGCCTAAGATGCTTGTATTTGCTGAGCAGCCAGTCAATAACCATCTCATTTTCCTCTGGCTCCAGCGAACAGGTGCTGTAAACCAGTATCCCATTTTCTCTAAGGCATTTTACAGCAGCCCTGAGAAGCTCTTTCTGGATTTTGGCATTCATTTTTATGGTTTGAAGTGTTGTCCTGTCAAAAAAGCTCTTTTCAGCTGCAAAATTTCCTGAGCACTCAGCATCCAGAAGTATTTTGTCAAACTTTTTTCCAAGATCAAATGCGAATCTGGCATCTTTTTTATAAGCAGCGCAATTTTTTGCACCCATCCTCTCAAGGTTGTTGGCCAAAGCCTTTAACCTGTAAGGCTTGTTGTCAAGAGCCACAATAATGCCTTTATTATCCATTTTTTGGGCTATCTGGGTTGTCTTGCTGCCTGGAGCTGCAGACATGTCCAGCACCTCTTCTCCTGGCTTTGGGTCAAGCAACTGCACAGGTATCTGGCTGGCAGCCTCCTGCAAATAATAAAGGCCTTGAAGATATTCAGGAGTTGCTCCCAGCGAAAACTCAGACCTGCAGAAATAGCCACACTCCAGAAAATCTGCTTTTTCCAAAATCACTTTTTTCTTTTCAAGCCTTTTTACGAGCTTTTCAGGAGATATCTTAATGGTATTTATCCTTATGCATGTTCTTATCTTGAAGTCTGCAGTAAACGACGGCTCCAGTTGCCTATACCTTTTTTCCAGTTCGTCTCGAGCCATTTTTAAGGGAGTTTTACTGTTATTTTTCCGCTGTGCTGGTCTATCTTTACTTTACTGTTTGCAAATTTTTCTTTTACTGCATCCCATCCCTGCTTCTGCTTTGTCTGGTTTATGTTTTTCAGCAACGCATCTATTTCCTGAAAGTACTCATATAGCTTGCTTCCTTTAAGGTTGTATTCTTCCTGAAGCTTTATGCTTTCGCTGAGAAGCTCTTTTTGCTTGCCTATAATTGTTTTTATCTTCTTTATCTTGTGGCCTTCATTTATTATCTGCTGGTGTTCCTGCCTAACAATATACTCAACAATACCACTGAATGATTCCAGCTGTTTCACTGGTGTTTTTCCAGAAAGCATTATCGGCGAAAACCCATCATTGTATAGAGTGTTGGACTGTTTTTCATCAAAAAAACCCTTTAATGCAGAAAAAATAGCTTCACATTCTTTTTTTGAGGGGCTTATGCTGTCTTTTTGGACTCCTGCACGCTTGCAAAGCTCTTCAGCATATTTCCCTCCAAGAGAAAAGCTTGTTGCCAAAATCTTGACAACCTGTATTTTTGACTCCCAAAGAAGCTTTTGAAAATCCTCAAAACTTACTTCCAGAGGGTTTGTCTTGTTTTTTGGAAGCTCATACTTTACCCCTCCTCTTATTGTCCTCTCCCTGAACTTCTTAAAAAAAAGCCCTGAAATTATGGTCTGGTCGCTTTTTACCAGCAAAATGTTTCCTTTGTCAAACAGCTCTAGTATAATCCTTGTTTCACCAAAGTCCATTAAAATTATTCTTTCAAAGCCGTGCTGGTCTATGCTCTGGAGCTTTTTTCCTGAGAGATACTTTCTCAGAACATTGCAAAATCCTGATTCCTGGCTTTCAACACCCTTTTTATCAGACAGATAAATTGTTGAAGGAGGAGTGAAGTGAAGATAGCTTTTTCCTTTGCCAAAAACATAAAAGCTGAACACAAACCTTCTGCCATCTGAAAAAACCTTGTCAAGTCTGGAATTTTCAAGGCTTTTCAGCTCTTTTGCCAGAAAATACAGGTCTAAGGATGAAAGATTTGACTCCACATCTTTAAGAAAGAGCAGGGGCTTTTAATTGTTTGTGTTCATTTCAGGTATATATTAATTATCTCCCTGTTCCAGCCTGCATCAATAAGCTCTTTTCGTATATCTTCTTTGTTCAAGCCAGCTTTTTGGGAGTCTGAGATGAATTTTTTTAGCTCGTTAATCTTTTTTTCTTCCTGCTGGACTTCCCTATTTTTTATTTTCCTGTTTGCACTTATGTAGAAAAATGCGACTATTGCTCCGATCATTACCACAATGATACCTATATAAAGTACAAGGTCAAGGGCATTTCCTGGTCCTGGAGGCTCTATCACGTTGTATCCAGAATCGTTTGTTGAAGTATTGAGAGGCTGTTCAACCACTTCTTCCTGTGCTGCCTGGCCTGTTATGGCAAATGTTCCAAGCTGAGGAGTTGCTGATTCAAAGAACATCATTAGGCTGTTCTCCCTTAATTTCTGTGTTGGAACAGATATCCAGAGTGCTCCTGACTTTTTCTTAAGTCTTATTGAATTCTCATCTATTCTGTTTTCTGCAATCCAAGCTTTGGAAACCTGGAATCTCAGCTTGGATGTTGATATATTAAGAGAGCTGTTTATAAAGTATATTCCAAAGTTTGGCTCGCCAAATTGCTCTTGGGCATCTGCCAGGCTGACTTCTATATTTTTTAAGGATTCATATGTAACCTCTACTTCGTAAATATTTTTGTTGAATGTAAATATGGATGTCTTGATAGGATAATAGGTTATTCCAGGCCCTCCACTTGAGCCACTGCTTGAGCTTCCGCTGCTGCTGGAAGAACTGCTAGTAGAGCTGCTGGAGCTGGTTGTACCACAGGACTGGCTTGAAGCAGGCTTTGTGCCTGTACATTGGTCATCCTCACAGGCGCAGGCCACTATTCTTGTCTGGATGTTTCCTACACACGCACTCCAATCTGTCTCTATTATCCATGGCTGTGTACATCCAGATTCTGCCCATACATATAATTCCTGGTCGCTTGTGTTGAGCTCATCAAAGAATGCCTTTCCCCCTGTTAAATCTGTGCTGAACTGAAAACTGGATCTTACATCTGTCCAGTTTGTCCCATTATTCCAGAAAAGAGTATAATAATTATAAGAGTTATTTATTGAAAGGTTTCCTGAGACATTTTCAAAGTGGTTTGGGCTTGTAACGTTGAAATAGAGTGTATAGTTCTCTCCAAGGCTTTCCTGACCTATCTCAAACTGAGGAGGAGGGACTGTGAAGTTGAGAGTGTAGTTTCTGCTCGCATTGAAAGTATAGTTGAGATGAGTGCTGTTCTGACTGTTTGGAATCCCTGAATTTCCAAAATTATCTGTTACAACAAAATTCGCTGCTCCGACCCAATCAGGCTTTCTGAAAGGCATCTGCCTTACATCCAAAAAGTTGTAAAGTGTTATGCCTGACTGCAGCTTTAAGTCATTGCCGTCCACTATTGGCTTTCCTGTAATTGTGGTTGTTGTGTTTTCAATTGTTGCTCCTGGTGAAAGGTCGACAATTATTGTTAAAGGCCCTTTTGTAGCTGAAAGTCCAAAGATATCACTTGCAGTGCAGTTCCATATATATGTTCCGTCAGGCACATTTGAATAATTGTTAACTAAGTGAGTATAGTTGTAAACTCCTGATTGGTTGGAATATGTGCTAGAGTAGTAAGGAGTGAGGCTGCCATCATCTACGGTGACTTGGTCAATCGAGTCAATTTCCTCAAAACCAGAACAAACAAGTGAAAAATTGCCATCAGTGTCTACATATCCTGAGTTTGGGTAATTAGCTATTAATGGAGGATAGTTCGTTGCCTGGTAGTTTGCAGGAGTGGATGGTTCTGTAACACAATTGCTGGCATCGCAGGCAATGCAGTACCAGGAATACTGTTGATAATCAGGAATAGTCTCTATTGTGTTTATTTCAAGGTATGTGTTGCTGCCTGTCTGTGTCTGGATTGCTTCAAAGCTTCCTGTGTTGTGGTTTGAGTAAAGAGTCAGGTTCTGGAGGTCTCCTCCATCGCTTGTGTTGCAGAAAAAGTGAATGTCTCTTCCTGTAATTTGAGGAGTACTGTCATATTCCACAACTGGAGGAATATTTACTGCTGAAAAGCTGTTTGAAGGGGCTGTTGTGCAGTCTTCATTATCGCAGGCAACACAGTAATAGCTGAATGCTCCATAGTATGGAAGAGTTGCAGGAGTGTTTATGGAAAGATATGTTGTTCCAAATCCGACTTGGTTCACAACCAATGGTCCTGAAGTATAGCTGGTGTATAATGAAAGGTTAACCATATTGCCATCATCTGATGCATTGCATGCATAGTTGATGTTCAGGGTGTAAAAAGTCTGGCTGTTTGTTGGCGACTGGAGGCTTACAACAGGCGGAACATTTGGAGTGTTCTGAACCAAGAGTGTTGTCTGGCCAAGTATTGCTGACTCGTTGTCAGAACTTGTCTCAAACATGAATTCACCTGAAAAATCATAATCAGAAGCAAGGCAAGAGGCTTCAACAGCGTATGTTATTGTTGAGTTCTGGACAGGAGTGGAGTTGTGAAAAAATACCCATTTAAGGGTTGTATGGGTCGAATTTGTGCTTGTATAATTGGCTGAGCCATCGTCTATTATAGAAAAGCAAATTGGCACATATTCCTCTATTGCATAGGCATAGTCATTCTTTGTGTTTACAATATCAAGACTTACCTGTGTTTGCTCATTTATAAGCAAAGGGTTGTTTTGAAAGCTCCTGTTTACAAATGACTCTCCAGGAACATAGCCACTTACTTGCGGGCCTACTGCAAAACCCCCTATTTTGGAAAGCTCAGAAGTTGTCTGCTTGTTCGTTTCGACAAAGATAATTGTGGTTGTAAGAACCAAAACCAAAAGCAGCGCAAATGTGTATTTTAGTAGTAAACTCGCCATGTCATGAAACACCTTATTTTTAACTCACTCCCGAGTATATAAAGTTTACTGTTGGCTTCTGTTTTCCTATTTTTTGACATACTCTGCAAGCTTTTTTTCTTCTGAGTTAATGGATCTGCATATTTCTATTATAACTTTATTTATATTCTTTTTCTTTAAAGGGTCCTGCTCAAGTTGTGTTATCAACTTTTGCAATACTTCAAAAAGCGCTATCTGCTCCTGTTGAAATGCCAGCAGAGGATAAATATGCTTTTCCCTTTCTTTCTGCTCCTGCTCTTTTTCTATTTTCTCCAAAGACCTCAGAATCTGTTCTGCCAGATCTTCCAGACGATCAGGACTCAGCCTATTAGCCAAAAGAACAGTTATTTTTTTGAGTATTTCAGGGATTTGCCTGTCAAAAATGCTTTTTATTCTCAAAAGTATTGCAAGTATTTCCTTAGCTGTTTTTTGGTCAATTGATTTTTCACTCATTTTTTCCTCCAATAAGATCTGCTGTTGATGCTCCAAGAACTGCAAGAATGCTTATTGTGCTTACGTTTTTGAATATTTCCTCTATAGTTGAATGTGTGGATATAAATCCAAACAAGTATAGAACTATTATTATTACAGCTATTGATGTCATGTAAATAACTAAAACACGAACAGGAACAAATTTGCTTATATTCAAATCCTGTACTTTTCTGAATCCTGCAAAATATACGAACAGTATTCCTATCATAAACGAGACCAGATAAAGAACTATTGCTCTTGTGATAGTTATATCATGTGCCAATTCCACACCGTAAAAAAAGCTGAAATGCCCTATAACTCCTATAAATGCTCCTATTATAGACTTGTAGAAATCCCTGAAAGAAATATTTGTAAGAGGGCTCTTTTTTACCTCTTGGTCAATCTTTTTTTCCAGTTCTTCAAGGTTTTTCAGTTCGCTTATCTCCTGCTTTTGCTCTGTTATCTCTTCTTTCTCCTCTTTTATTACCTCTTCTTCCTCACTTAATACTCTTTGCTGGTTTTTTTCGATAGAATCAAGCCTTTTTTCGATTTTTTTAAGAATTTGCAGTGTCTGGTCTTTCTGGCTTTTTGGCATAGTTGTTTATAATGCGCCAAGAATTTAAAGGTTTCGGAAAAATATGTGAAGAAAAAAAAGTTAGTTAACTTTGAACATTGCCGCTTCATCAATAAGCTCTACATGGCTTAGCATGCATGACCTGCAGCAATATCTTTCTAGGCCCAGATCATCCATAACTTTTTTTAGCTCTTCGCCTTTTTCTTTTCTCTGATTAAATTCTTCCCACAAATGGCCTATTGGTTTTCCGCAGCTAAAGCATCGTATTGGTATAATCATTTTGCCTCCTTTGTTTACCTGTAGGATTTCTGGACTTTTCCTCTTGCATTGCCGTGAGTGTTTGGCTTCCTGGCTTCCCTCTGCCTTACGTCAGCAACAACCAAATGCCTATCATACTCCAAAAACTCCTGCCTAAGCTTTGGGTTGTACTCCATCAGCCCTTTGGCTATAGCAAGCCTGACTGCTTCTGCCTGGCCCACTATTCCTCCGCCATGCACCCTGATTGAGATATCTATTTTTTGTGCAGCATCCTTTGCAAGCATTACCGGCTCGAGTATTTTCATTCTCATGAATTCAGGATTCCAATTATTTATATCCTGGTTGTTGATCTTTATTCTTCCTTGGCCTTCTTTGAGCGTTGCCCTTGCTTTAGCCATCTTTCTTGATCCGCTTGAATGGATTATTTTCATTTTTTGCCACCGATGTTCCTGCATATTTCCCCGACTGTCAGATACTGGAAATTTGGAAGTTTGGAAATGTCTTTCAGGTTCTGGAACAGTTCCTGTTTCTGGAATTTTTCAGGAAATCCTGTAAAGCATCTTATTCTTTTGAAAGCATTTACCCCTCTTGACTGCTTATAGGGTAACATTCCCCTTATTGTTCTTCTTACAAACCTGTCCGGCAGGATTGAAATAAATGGCCCTCTCAAATGGCCTTTTCCTTTTTTCTGAAGATGGCTTTTGATAAGAGATTGTTTTTTTCCTGTAATGACTGCTTTTTCGCAGTTCACAATATTGACTGTTTCACCAAGCAGAGCATTTTTTGCTGCAACTGTTGCAATTCTTCCAAGTATTTTATTTTCAGCGTCTATTATCATTTTATCCAATAATTTTTATATTTTTTGCTGAAGGGTTCTGTTTCATAAGCTCCTGTATTGTAAGAGCTTTTCCCTTTTGGCTTATTTTTTTATGGGCTTGCTCTGAAAACGTGTATGCGCAGACCACCACGCTTCTTTCAAGGTCTCCATTGCTCAAGACCTTTCCAGGAACCAGTATTGTCTCGTTCTCTTTTGCATACCTGTTTATTTTTGAAATATTTACAACCCTTTTCCTGCGTGAGGGCTTTTCCAGCTCCAAAGCCAGCTTTTTCCACAGGCCTGCTTTGCTGTCTATTGAAAGCTTTTTGAGCTGCTGTATCAGCTGTACAGTGTTCTGGTTTTTCAGGATTCTTTTCATTTTTGTTGTGTTTGATTGTGATGCGAGGGAGAGGACTTTCGATTGCTTTTTGTCCGAAGGGAACTCCTGTTGAAGACTGGGAGTCACCTACTTTTGACGCCACTTTTCGTAAAAGCGGCAGCGACTTCGAACCCCTGAACCCACTAAGGGACTAGATCCTTAGTCTAGCGCGTTTGGCCACTTCGCTACCCTCGCAGAGAGCGAAAGTATTGCATTTTATTTTACTTTTTTGAGCTCTTCCTGGAATTCGGAAAGCTGCTTGTCAAACTCGTCAATTGCTGTTTTCACAAGCTCTTTTGGAGTGAGTTGACCCCAGCTTTCTATTCCAAAAATATACTCATCTGTTGTTTCCACATCTATGTCTGGATGCGCCTGTTCAAAGTCTTCGCATTCCATCTCTATTTTTTGGCTTTTTACAGCCAGCTTACCTGCTTTTATTTCAAACAGCCCCTGCGGAAAGGAATTCATTATTTTTTCCTGCTCCTCAGCGCTTGGCTGCTTTTTTATATTGATTTTTGTCGCCTGATGATAGTGGAAAAGCCCGGGGCTCCATTTTGAGTGGGTTTTGCCTTTTCCAAGAATGGCAACTGCCTCCAGCTCTATTTCCTGGCCTTCCAAAAGCTTTACTATTGGCATTTTTGGGTATACTGGAACAACTTTGGGATCCTTTGTTTTTATCTGGCTGGCATAAATATATCCTGGACCTTTTGCTTTCAGCACCATTTTAAGGCTGTTTTTTGCATTCACCTGATCTCCCTGGTTAAAAATTTCGTATGATGAAAGATCTGTTTTAAAAGGTATCAGGCCAAGCCTATGGGCGAGTATTTCATCATAAAGTATTGAATGGTTTTTTCTTATCTCAAGATCTTCTATTGCCATAACAGGAACCTCTGCACTCATAGACCTTCTCAATGTGTTTATATATGTCTGGTCTACGCCTGCTATCAAAAGCTTTACTGTATTCGGGTCCTTTTTTTCAAAAATGCTTATTTTTATTGCCATTTTTATACTCTTCTTCCCCTTCTTCCTCCTTTTTTTCTGCACCGGTCATGGGGTATTGGCGTAACATCTTCTATTGAGCCTATTTTCAGCCCCATCCTTGAAAGCGCTCTTATTGCTGCCTGTGCTCCTGGTCCTGGATTATTTGGTCCGTTATGGCCTCCGGGAGCTTTTATTTTTACATGGATTCCTGTTATTCCCTTGCTGATAACTGTTTCTGCTGCTCTTTTTGCAGCGCTCATTGCTGCTGTTGGGCTGCTCTCTAATCGGTCGCTTTTTACAACCTGCCCTCCGCTTACTCTTGCAAGGCTTTCACTTCCTGTTATATCAGTTATGTGTATTATTGTATTGTTATAGCTGGAGTAAATGTGGGCTATTCCATATTTAACATCATATTGCTTTGCCATTTTTATTCTTCTTTTTTGTCTTTAGTTTTATCAGGAATTTTTTCTGTCTGATCTGCGGGCTTTTCAGCTTTTTCCTCAGCCTTTTTTGCAATCTTCTGGTCCTTTTGCTTTTTGAGATCCAGCTCCTCTTTTTCTTCAGGAGTTTGGGCAACCTCTTCCTTTTTCCGCTCTGGATGCGCTTCGTCAAAAAAAGGCGAATCAGCTGCAAAATTTATTGTTGGCTCATCTGATACGCTGACAATATATGAAGGGGATGTTATCTTTGTGTTGTTCACTGTTATGTGTCTGTGTACAATCATCTGCCTTGCCTGTCTCATTGATCTTGCAAGGTTTTTTTTGTAAACAATTGTCTGGAGCCTCCTGTCTGCAATATCTGAGACTCCTATCCCAAGCACTTCATTAAGCTTTTGCTCTGTAACCAAAAGGCGTATTCTTTGAAGCTTTGTTAACAGCTGCTTTTTTTCTTTGTCAACCTGCTCTCCTGTTCCTGCTGCAAGTTTTTTTGTCTGATCCTTAAAGTTCTTAAGCTTGGACTTCATTTTCCAGATTTCTTTTTTGTTTGCAAACCCGTACTGTTTTGTAAGCTCTTTTTCTTCCTCAATTCTTGCTCTCTCCCAAGGATGCATAGGGGTTGCATACTTCTTCCTTATTTTTTTTGGATCTCCCATTTTATTTCTTGCCTGCCTTTTTTCTCTGCACTCCGAGAGAAACTTTTCCTTTGTTTCTTCTGAAGTTGGATTTTGTCTTCTGACCTCTTACTGGAAGCCCCCATTGGTGTCTCAATCCTTTGTACGACTTTGTTTTCTTCATCATCTTTACATCATTACTTTGGATAAAATCAAGATCTCCTGTTATTATATGCTTGTCTTCCCCTGTTTCAGGATCTTTTTTCCTGTTGAGAAGCCAGTTTGGTATTTTGTGGCTCAATGGGCTGTTGATTACTTCTGTAAGTTTTGATGCCTGCTGGTCTGTAAGGTTTCCTGCTTTCATGCGCTTGTCAAATCCAGAAACCTCGCATATTGCGTTTGCCAGCATGAATCCAACTCCTTTTATTTTAAGAAGCGCCTGCTTTAGCTGCTTTCTGCCATCGAGATCTGTGTTTGCCACCCTTACAAGGTGCCTGTATTCTTGGTTTGCCATTTTTTTCTTACAAATGCTATAAGAGTCGAGAATTCAGTTTTTAACCCTATTATTCGCCTCTCGACTCGGGTTTGTGTTTTGAAGGAACTGGAGGGTATTTAAAAATGTTTTTATTGAAAAAATATATGTTTTCCATATAGAAAAAATTTTTTGTGGCTTAAATGAGTTTTTTGAAAGCCATATGAACAGAAAAAAACAAGAAGGGTGGCCGGCGGGACTTTCGCAAGCTTGGCGGGCTTTATGCCTGCCGTTTTTCCCCAGGCTTTTGCGCGCAGCGGAAAAGCTGTTTTGAACCCGCCCCAGCAGATCCACAGTCTGCTATGCTAGCCAGGCTACACCACGGCCACCATGCTGTCTTAGGAATAAGGAGTTTTTTAAATAACTTTTTAAAAATGCCTGGTTTATTGTACAATTATGAAAAAAGTTTTTTATATTATTCCACAGTCTTTCAACCTTATAAATGTTTATAAGCGGCTGGAAAAGGCTGCGGAAAAAAAAGGATTTCTTGTTGTCTATGCTCCTGTAGGCGTCAACATAAAAAAAGTCGATGAAACTTCAGAAAAGCTTGCTAAGCACATAATTGCAAAAAAGCTTTCCAGCATAGTCATGTTTACCCACAGCCTTGGAGGAGTCATTGCAAAGTACCTATTGAATAATTATCCAGATATAAACAAAAAAGTAAAAAAAGTTTTCAGTGTTTCAGGACCTTTCAAAGGCTCGGAGCTGGCAAGTTTTGGAAAATTTGTTCCTGCCTACAAACAGTTGATTCCGGGCTCTGAGATTTTGAAAAACATAAGCAAAAAAAAGTCTAACAACAAAAAGTTTATCTGCATAAGCTCGTCTTTTGACCTTGTTGTTGTGCCATTAAAAGGAGCATATTTGGAGGGAAGTAAAAAAATTATTCTGCCAAAAAAAGGGCATTTTTTTCTGCCCTTGCACAAAGAAATAATAGAGATTGTAGAAAAAAACTTGTGAAAAAGCTAGCCCAGTATCTCCTGCAGCTCTTTTTTCAGAGCTGGTTTTGGCTTAAAGCCTGAAATCCTGCCTGCTTCTTTTCCTTGATTGAATATTGCCAGCGTAGGAATGCTCATTATCCCCATTTCTGAGGCTTTGTGGGGATATTTCTCTGTGTCCATCTTTACAAATTTTATTTCAGGCATCTCATTTGCCAGTTCCTGCAGCACAGGAGCCAGCATCCTGCAGGGTCCACACCAGGAAGCCCAGAAGTCCACTATTACTGGCTTTTTTTCATCAAGAACCTCTTTTTCGAATGTTTCATTGCTGATCTCTTTCATTGTCATAATTCCTCCAATTGGCAATTTTTATTCTGCTCTCAAAAAAAACTTTTTGAAAAACCCAGAAACCTGTGAAAAGGAATAGTTTATAAATATTTATGTATTAAAACAATTGTTTTTTTGTTATAAAGAAAAAAATTAAATCTAAAAACAAAATGGAAAAAATTGCAATAATAGGGGCAAGCAACAACAGGGCAAAATACGGCAACAAGGCTGTGCGGGCTTACAAAGAAAAAGGATTTCTGGTTTTTCCTGTAAACCCAAAAGAGCCTGAAATAGAGGGACTTAAGTGCTACAAGTCAGTGCTGGACATTCCTGGCTCAGTAGAGCTGGCCAGCTTTTATGTTCCTCCAGGTACAGGTGAGGCGGTTGCAGAGCAGGTAGTGAAAAAAGGAGTCAAGAAAGTGTTCCTGAATCCTGGTGCTGAAAGCCCAAAAATAGTAGAGGCTCTCAGCAAGGCAAAAGTAAAAGTTGTGCAGGCATGCAGCATTGTGGCCATTGGAAAAAATCCTGAAGAGTTTTGAGGAAACAAATTGGAAAAAACTCTAGGCATAAAAATAATTGGAATAGTTTTGGTGGCTTTGCTTGTGGCAAACCTTCTGCTTATGGCTTTCAGGGTTTATGGAGAAATAATTTTTTGGACAGTAATAGTTGTTGTTGGGGGTGGAGGGTGGATTTTTGTAAAAAAGCTGAATTCACCTGTAAAAAAAGGTTAGAAAAATCTTATATCCCAGCCATATTATCAAAAGCCAGCTTATGAACCATCTTGCCCCTAAAGCCATTATCAGCAGATATATTCCCCCCACAAGATCTATTGTACTGAGGACTTCTCCTTTAAAAGCCCAGAACTTTAGTATAAGATATGCTGCGCCCACAACAAATAGCCTCCAGTGGCCATATACTCCCAGCTGGGCAAAAAGCACTATCAAAAGTATCAAAAAGTCAAGGATTGTGAAAAACCATATAAGCATGGTGTTTTGAAAACTTTGTTATTTAAAACTCTATTCCTTTTCTTGCCATTATCCCTTTATTGTAGGGATGCTTTTCCAGGTTAATAACAGATATGTAATCCGCTTTTTTGGCTATGGACTTGGGAAAATCCCTGCCAGTCATTATTATTTCAAGCTTTTCTGGCTTATTTTCCAAAAAATCCAGCAATGCTTTTTGTTCAAATGTTTTCCAGTTCAGTGCAGGCCCCATCTCATCTATTACCAGCACATCTATTTTTTCCAGATTTTTTATTGCTTGTATCCAGAACTTGTTGAGTTCTTTTTTCAGGTCCTGAAGGGATTGCTCAGAATAGTTCTTAAAATAAGGGTGGAGAGGCTTGAACTGAAAATACTCTATTCCAAGCTTTTCCAGAGGCTTTTTTTCTCCTGTATCCCTCTTGAAGAACTGTATTATTCTGACTTTGAGCCCTCTTCCGGCAGCCCTAATTGCCCCTCCTATACTGCTTGTTGTTTTGCCTTTTCCACTTCCTGTAATTATATGTACAAGTCCCAGCTTCTCTTTAATAGTTTTAATATTTTCATTACTTTTTTCAGTGTCAGCTTTTTGTTGTTTTTTCGGCATACTTGTTGAATATATTTATTTTTCTGCTTAAAAATTCTTCGGATTCCTGCGTATGATGAGGTTTTCCATACATATAGCTCAGCTTTTTTTGCTCGTCTATGCTTTCAAATGCTTTTTTTGGAAGCAAATACCTCATTAAAATCTCCTCTTCTTTATCCATTGCATAAAGCGCATTTTTTCCGTACTCAAGTATCTGTTTGAGCCATATCTGGTGGAGCCTGAGCCTTTTGGTTACTGCCTGAACATCTCCTGCGAACATAAACAATGCATCTTTCGCAGGGTCAAAATCACTCATATGCTCATTAATATTTTCAAGAGCATATTTGGTGAATCCAAAGATTTTTTTTAGTCCTTCTGCTTTTACAACCTCATAAACTTCATGAAATGTTGTGTTTCTTATTGGTTTTATGCAAAGGCAGCTCATTATTTTAAAGTCAACATCAGGCTCTCTTATAATATATTTTTCTCCTTCTTGAACAAACCCACCTATCTTGTTTGGCTGAAACTTTCTTACCAACGGACCATTTTCCACAGTATAAGCAAGCACTATTTTTCTTTTGCCGTCTATTTCACCCCAGTTTTTGGGAGTTATGTACTTTTTGTCAAGAAAGCAGTGAGTAATATTGTTTGTTATGTTTTCTATTCTTGCTTTTGTGTTTTTTTTCTGAAACTCGTCCAGCATTTGATCCAAATTTATTTTTATCACTATATAATAGTAATTTTCCACAATATAAAACTTTTCATAAAAAAATCCGCAAAAAATAATAATATTTAAAAATAATATTTAATATTTAAGTAAAAAATGATTAAATTAGACAAAATAGATCATAAAATACTCTACGAGCTGGATAAGAACTGCAGACAATCATTAAAGCAAATAGCAAAAAAAGTTGGCACAAGCAGGGACGTTGTCAGCTATAGAATATCTAGGCTTGAAAAGCTAAAAATAATAGAGAATTATTATGCGCTAATAAATTATTCAAAGCTGGGGTACATATTGCTAAGAGTTTATCTCAGGCTCCAGAACACAACCCTTGAAATAGAAAAAGGCATTGTGGACTATTTGATAAAAGAAAAAAAGGTTTTGACTGTTTACAGCACAGAAGGAAGCTGGGACATAGTAATGGGCTATCTTGTCACAAATATCAAAGAGATGGACTATTTCTGGGAAGAATTCCAGACACAGTACAAGAAGTATATACACCAACAAAGCCTTTCATTGATGTATGAATTTGTGCACTTTAACAGAAAATATCTTGTTGAAGAAAAAGAAAGAGACTATGAAGAAAAGCTAATCAAAGAGTGCCCAAAAACAGAGCTGGATAATGCAGATAAAATAATTCTTACAAACATCGCCACAAACGCAAGAATCTCACTTCTTGAGCTGGCAAAAAAAACAGGCTTGACAAGCCCCACAGTCAGCTACAAGCTTAAGCAGCTGGCAAAAAAAGAAGTCATCCTTGCCTATAAGGCTCTGATAGACTACAACAAATTAGGCTATCAATACTTCAAGATAGACCTTTTCATAGAGGACTTGAGGCAGAAAAAGCAGCTCAGAGAGTTCATAAAAAGACATCCAAACTCTGTCTATGAGGACAGAACATTTGGAGGGTCAGATTTTGAGTTTGATGTGGAGCTTCCAAGCTATAAAGAATTCTACAAGCTGATAGAAGAGCTAAAAACCAGATTTCCAAAATTGATCAGAGTCTATAATTATTACAAGGCAAAAAAAATATACAAATATGTTTATTTGCCCCCAATCCAGGAATGACAGGTTTCCAGATTCTAAATACCTGAATATTCAGGTAAAAATTATTTATCTTAATTTGAAATTGACCACTTTGTGATAAGAACAGAACAAAACAAAGAGGTTTTTGAAAGAATGGCTAGCACATATATAAGAGATGATTCTCACTGGGGGTGCGACTTAGACTTGATAAAAAACACGCTTGACCAAACACTTAAAAATAATATAAATCCAAACTGGTGCGATATAGGTTGCGGTCCTGCTTTTCACATAGCAAACATGAGTGCTCTTTATCCAGAAATAGAAATTCTTGGAATTGATTATTCTTCTTTAATGCTTCAGCAGGCAGAGCACAGAATCAAAAAGTACAGTTTGAGAACATCAAAAATACAGCTTAAAAATATAAATATTACAGAACATGTTACAAAAGAAAAGTTCGATTTAATCACATTTTTGAATAACGGATTTGGAAACTTATACAAAAAAACAGAAAATCCTGAAAATACAAGAATGAAAGTCATTAAAAACATTGCCCATATGTTAAAACCAGGAGGGCACTTTATTCTATCTGTATATAATAAAGAAAAAATTGAGGAAAAATATGGCAATAAATTAAGATTGCTAAAAAATAGGAGTAACGTGGAAAATGGGGACTTGTTTGTTGAATACATTCCAAACAAAAAAGAAAAAATAATCTACTATTCACACTGGTTTTCTGAAAGCGAATTAAAAAAAATTTTTGAAAAAACAAGATTAAACATGGATTTTTTAGAAAGAAGAATGTCCAGATTTTTAATAAGATATACAAATTCTTAACAACCTATTTCGTAATCTGGTGAAGTACTGGCATCATTTTTGCTTCAGCTCTTTTAAGGTGCTCCTGGTATGTTGCAATAGAAATCTTCATTATTTTTGACAGTTTTGTAAGGTCTGTGCGTTTTGGAATGTCATAGTATCCTTCTTTAACCGCAATCCCAAATGCTTCTTTCTGCTTGTCTGTCAGGCTGGGAGATATTGCAGGAAAGTATATATTGTCTAGTTTTACTTTTTTGAATTGAAGCATTTCACAGCATTCATATTTTTGCGCTTCTATTGATTTTAAAAAATGGCTCAAAACATCTCGGTCATAGCTTGCCACTTCCCAGTATTCAAAGCCTTGTTCGTTAACAAAAACAGGCTTTGTGAAAAACATTTTCTGGTTATAGAATGAGCTGGGAATCTTTTCTTTTCTTCTGCCAATAAAAAACATTGTATTTCCTGATATTTCAAGATTTACTATCCTATTATCTCTCTTTATGTCTGCAAAGAATTTGTTTATGTTTTCTGGCTTGCCATCCAATGTATGCCTTTCTGATGTAAAAGAGTATTCTTTTCCTTTCCAATTTCCCAAAGGAAGAGAATAGGACAAAATACTGTATTTTTCGCATCTGTTCCCTATTGTGCAGTCATGCTTTATCTTTAATTTTAGGATCCACATAAAAAAATACCTGAATATTCAGGTTTAAAAATGTTTTCCATTCAGCTGCACTTGCTGTAGCCGCAGTCAAAGCAGGTCGGCTCTGAGCAGCCACTAACCATCTCTACATTGGTTGAAAAACATTGAGGGCAGTAAAGCTCTCCTGCACTTTTTCTTTGCTCTGTGATCTTTCCAGGTTTTTGGCTGAGCGTTGTCTGGCCGTCATTGTACTGAACCAGCTTTCCTGTTTTTACAAGGTGCTCTCTGAGTGCTTTGCTCAAGCCGTGAGGGATGCTGTCAACCCTTTTTGGGCCAAAGCCAAACGGCTTGTCCCCTTTTACGCTGTTCAGGTGCTTGAGCAGCCTTGCAGGATCTCCGCCCTCTTCCAAATACTTGCTTATGAGAATGCCCACAGCTGTTGTGAGCCCACTTATCTCTGTGCCTGCAGGGCTTATGTTGGCAAAAAGCTTTGTCGGTCCATCTTCATCATAGTTTATGTGTATGTGCAATGGGCCCTGGCCTGTCTGCACTTCATAATAGCTCGAAAGCTCTCCCTGACCGTTCCCTTCTCTTCTTTTCTTCTGTGTCTGCTCATCTTTTTTCTTTTCGCTTATGTTCAATACCTGGAAACTCTTGCTGCCATCCCTGTAAATTGTTATTCCTTTTGCACCCCATTCATAAGCCCTCATATAAACTTCTTCAACGTCTGCCTCTGTTGCCTGATTTTTCAGGTTGACTGTTTTGCTTACTGCGTTGTTTGTGTACTTCTGGAAAGCGCATTGCATTCTCACATGATCCAAGGGGTTTATGTCATGGCTTGTGAGAAAAAGGTTCTGGATTTCCTCAGGAATCTCTTTTATCCCTTTTAGAGACTTGTGGTTTTGGTCAATCTTTTTCCAAAGCTCTGTTTCAGAAAAACCAAAATAGCTGTTCTTTTTTGCAATATCCCTGAACAATGGGTTTACTTCAAAAAAAGTGTCTTTTTCTGCAGGTGTTTCGCCTTTTTTCAGCGCATCAATTCCCGCAGCATTGTATCTTGTATAAACAACCGCAAAAAATGGCTCTATTCCTGCACCCTGAAGCCCTGCAGTCAGCCCAATTGTTCCTGTTGGCGCAATCGTCGTCCTTGCAGAGTGCCTTGGATGCTTTTCAATGCCTCTGAAATGCTTGCTTTCAGGATCATATATGCTGTTCTTCCAGTTTGGAAATACTCCTCTGGATTTTGCAAGGCTTTCAGAAGCATCCATGGCTTTGTCATTTATGAATTTCATTACCTGCTCGGCCTTTTTCAGCGCTTCCTCTGAGTTGTAGGGAATCTTCATTTTTACAAGGCTTTCAGCCCATCCCATGACTCCCAGGCCTATTCTTCTGTTTCCTTTTGCAACTATTTCTATATCCCTTAATGGATAGTTGTTTACATCTATAACATTGTCAAGAAAGTGAACACTGTCAAAGACCCCTTGCTTAAGGCTTTCCCAGTCAAAATCCCTTCCATCCTCTTCCACAAATCTTGAGAGTGTTATGCTTCCAAGGTTGCAGGGCTCAAACGGCAATAATGGTTGTTCCCCGCACGGGTTGGTTGACTCTATCTGGCCAAGGTGTGGTGTAGGGTTAGAGTCTGAGTTGTTTATCCTGTCAATCACCACAAATCCAGGGTCTCCTGTTTCCCAGGCTCCTTTGACCATCTTTTTGAATACGTCTCTTGCATTGAGAGTTCCTTTTATTGTTCCGTCTTTTGGGTTTATAAGGTCATAATCCCTGTTGTTTCTGACGGAATCCATGAACTTGCTGTCTATGGCAACAGATATGTTGAAGTTTTCAAGCATTCCAGGGGTTTTTTTGCATTCTATAAAGTGCAGTATGTCTGGGTGGTCATACCTCAGAATTCCCATGTTTGCTCCTCTTCTTGTACCTCCCTGCTTTACCACTTCTGTTGACTTGTCAAACATTGTCATAAAGCTTATCGGGCCTGAGCTCACTCCTTTGGTTGACTGCACTTCATCGTTTTTTGGCCTGAGATTGTTAAAAGAAAAGCCTGTTCCTCCACCACTTTGATGTATTAATGCCATGTTTGTTATGGCTCCGTATATTCCTTCTATTGAGTCTGGCACTGGCAGGACATAGCAGGCAGATAGTTGCTGAAGCCTTCTTCCTGCGTTCATAAGCGTTGGGCTGTTTGGCAAAAACTTGAATGTTGATATAAGATTGTAAAATTTTTGCCTGGCTTTTTCATAATTATCATTAAACTTTTTGTCTTTTGACAGCTCTTCAAGGTTTTGTATGAACTTCTTGAAGTTTTGGTTTTTTTTATCGTGGTCTGCATGCTGCTTGTGCAGAAAAAACTGCTTGAATGTTTTTCCTTCAAACTCGCAGTCTTTTATTTCAACCTGAACCCCTTTAAAAACCTCTTTCAAGTCAACTTTTTCATGGTGAAGAACTTCTGCAAGTGCTATATTTGAAGCTATCCCCATAAGCCAGGCTTCCTCGTTAGGGGCGTCCTTAAGGTATTTGTCCTTTATTACTTTTTTCTGGTTTTCTGTTAGTTGTAGTTTTTCTAGCTTCATAGTAATTACCTCCGTTTGAGCAGTATTCTTAGTTCTTCTTCAAAGCTTTCAGGGTCTTCAAATTCTTTATAAACTGATGCAAACCTTATGTATGCCACCTTGTCCATTTTTTTGAGTTTTTTCATCACAAGTTCGCCTATTTTTTTGCTGGGAATCTCTGTTGTGTCCATGCTCCTTAGCTCCATCTCTATCTGTGAGACAGTGGTTTCCACATCATCTCTTGGTATAGGCCTTTTTTCGCAGGCTTTTAAAACTCCTGAAAGCAGCTTGCTCCTGTCAAAAGGAACCCTTCTGCCATCTTTTTTTATTATCGTGAGCTCAACTGTTTCAATTCTTTCATAAGTTGTAAAACGCTTTTGGCAGTGCTGGCACTCCCTCCTTCTCCTTATGGTAAGATTATCTGATTCTCTGGATTCGAGCACTTTGAGCTCCACATGGCCACAATACGGACAAATCACTCAAAATCACCTCACACCACATATAGAGTTTTTTTTATAATAAGACACTAGATGCAGTGTTTTAAGTTTACAGGTAGTATTTAAATATTTTTGTTGTGAATTATATAACTTCAAAAATATCAACCAAAAAAATCATACTGAAGAAGTATGAAAAGAATTTTAAAAGCTTTGCGAAAGGTTGTCCAGTGAAATAACAAAAAGAAAACAAAAAAAATCAGGCATCCTCGATGCCTGACTCTGTAACATTAAATATGCATTCTCCTTCTGGCAGATTTGGGCTGTCAACAAGCTTTGCAACTCTTGTACCTTTTTTTCCTCTTCTGAGATATATCCTGAAAGTTGAGTTGTGGCCCACGATATGCCCTCCAATCGCCTCTGTCGGGTCTCCGAAAAACGTGTCTGGCTTGGCCATCACTTGGTTTGTTACAAGCACTGCAAAATTGTAGAGATCGGCAAACTTTGACAATACATGCATGTGCTTGTTCAGCTTTTGCTGCCTGTCTGCCAATGTTCCCCTGCCCACAAACTCTGCCCTGAAATGGGCTGTCAGGCTGTCCACAACTACCAATTTTATGTTTAGTCCTTGTTTTATCAGGTCCTCAACCTTTTCTGCAAGGAGCATCTGGTGGTCTGAATTGAATGCTCTGGCAACTTTTATGTTTTTCAGCACTTTGTCTGGCTCTAGATTAGCTCCTTTTGCCAGCTGTATGATTCTTTCAGGCCTGAAAGTGTTCTCAGTATCAATATATACTGCAATTGCTGTAGGATCATTTTTTTGGATGCTTACTGACAGAACATGGGCCACCTGGGTCTTGCCGCTTCCATACTGGCCAAAAACCTCTGTTATTGCCCTTGTCTCAAATCCTCCGCCCATCAGTTCATCGAATGACTTGCTTCCGACAGAGAGCTTTAATATAGATTCCCTTTTTTTGAGCATCTCATCTCCGCTCATAAACCCCATATCCATGGAAGACCTTGCAGACTGGATCATTTTTCTTGCAGCAGGCTCTGTAACGCCTGATGCGTTGATAAGCTCTCCTGGAGTTGCAACTGCTATAGCCAAGACTGTATCAAACCCGCTTGCAATAAGTTTTTCTGCTGTGCTTGCCCCCACACCAGGAAGATCAGTTATTTCTACTTCTTTTGGAATGTCATTCAGTGTTGTGTTCTCTGGTTCAGAGCCCTGCTCTATTTCATTCTCTGTGTCCTGCAACTTTTTTTTTGCCATTGTTTATCACCCTTGTTTTGATTATTAATTATCTTAATTAAGTTATGAAAAAATAAAAAAAGAAATCATGCTGATTCCTCTTCTATAGATTCCTTGTCGACCAAGGATATATACTCGTATGCTTTGTTTAGAACCAGCACAGCTTTCGGCACATCATTTATTCTTAATGAATTTGTGTGCTGCCATTCGCCGTCTTTGTCTCTGTAAGCCCTGTCTATCTGGACGGTCCTAAATGTCAGTTTTTTGCCATCCTTCTCTGCTTCATTGGCCCAGATTGTAGCAGCTATGGGACTTGCTATAAATTTTTTTTCAGGCAGCTGCTTGCCCATTACTTCGCGCACGCTTGGTGCTCTAATCTGTTCTGTTTTCATGTTTTCATCTCCTTTCCTTGTCGGTTTTTGTTTCAACACACCATTATTTAGGAGCTGCTATGGCTCCATGATGTGGGAGATGCCACAATCGCTTGCGGCAAAAAAAGTAAAAGAAGCATTCTTTATAAGTGTTTGGTGTGGATGTCCAGTGATTTTTCCGGATTATAACACATTAAACCACATCAAAAGGCAGATAACAGCCAGAAACACAAACAAAACATGATCCATTGCTGAACCTGTTTTTATGATTCCCCTGATTTTTGGCCCAAACCAAAAAGGCTTTATACCTGATCTGGTCAAAGAATCCATAAACAGGTGCAAGCCATAGGCAAGCGCAAATGCGACTGTGTAAGCCCAACTGCTCAATATGGAATGAACAAGCAGGCTAAACAAGAAAAGCACATAAACTGTATGTATAAACCCCCTATGCCTGAAAAACTCTCCGACAATTTTTGCCCGTTTTCCAATAATCGAGCCTGCATAGTCTATGTCTGGAAGGAGAGAGCCTATAACAGCAACTCCAAGCAGGACTGTTTTGCTCTCCAAGCTTACCAGCCTTTCAAACATCAGGAAAATGTAAACTCCCATTGCAGCGTGCGTTGTGCCAAACATAAAAAAAAAGTTGTGCTTTGCTTTTTAAATAGTTTTAGAATAGCGGGAAAAGATATACTTCAACAAGAGCTGCAATTACCAGAAGCACCAGTGAAATTCCAAGCAGCAAAAAACCTTGGAGCATTGTCAGCCTGAACTTTTCTGAGTTAACCTTTTCGTTTATCAAAGTCTGGCTTATCACTATGCCTGCAATTATAGCAAAAAAATAAGAAGCAGCTTCCACAATAAGATGAGGGAAAAATTTTAGGAATTGGGAAACAAAATAAACCACAGGATTTTTTCCCACAATAAGAGCAGTTTGCTTTGAAATATATCCCAAAATAGCACCCCACGCACTAGCATTCCATATCAGAAAAAGAATGCTTCCAACCCCAAAAACCACGCTAAACCAGAAGCATGCAAACAGCACCCCCAGATTGTTCAAAAATATTTCTCCGAATGTAATTCTTCCCATTGCCTGGCCTGCATAGCCTACAATGTTTAGCTGTCCACTAAAAAGCTCCAAAGTTGCAAAATCAGGCAAAACTATGGCAAATAGCGCATAGCTAAGCAAAAAACCAAGAAAAAGCATAAGGTATGACATAAAGATGTGCTCATTATTCTTGAAAACCCTTGAAAAAAAGGACTCTTCGCTGGATATCTCAATATTTTTTATTTCCAAAAGGTTGAAGAGAAAAGGAAGGCTTATGGCTGCTGTGAACGCAATGCTCATAAGCTGGGCGTCATTGGGAAAAACAAGCAGGCTGCTTAGTATGCCTAGCTCTGAAAAAATAAAGCCCATGATAAAAAGGTTGAAAGCATTAGGCTTTACTGCCTTGAACTTGAAAATCTGCTCAAAAACCATATTTTACCTCTTTTTAGATGTTTTTAAACACCAAAGAACCTAGAGCAGTAAGGGTATAAAAATGTTTTGGAAAAAAAGAAAAAACAAAAAATTAGCCTCCTACATAAATAGTCTTAAGTTTTACATTATTGCCTTCGTTTGACTCTGCAACCGCATAGGTTCTGTCAACCCAGACTCTATGCAGATATGTGCCAGTAGGAATATTTGCGCCAAGATAATGGTAAATCGTTCTTGTCTGCCCAGGGTATATTGCGCCAGACACATATATATAATGATTGGAATAATGCACAGTGCCATTAGAATTATTAAAAATAGAGTCAACATAGAAAGAATTGCTAACAGGCACATCTCCAATATTCTTTATTACAATCTGCAACGAGTCATTATTAGGCGACTGATTGCTGTCAACAAAATAAGAGTCCAAAACAATCAAGTCAGGTCCGAGAGATCCACAATCGCCTGGGCACGTTGACGAGTTCTCATAGCCAGAATCACAGACACCATCTCCGCAATAATGTCCTGTAAGAGCCACATTTGTGCAGGCAGAACTGCAATACTGGCAGCTCCCTCCATATGGTGGATTGCAAGGAACTCCATTAGCTGCGCCATTATCACACTGCTCACCTGTTTCTATTATTCCATTCCCGCAAACAGATTGGTTTCCAGCAATGCATTCTCCTTGTTCGCATCCGTTAGGGCAATTATAAAACTGTGATGAATAGCCATAGTCCTCACATTGGTATTGAACAACACCTATTTGTGTTGATCCTGTGCATACATCGGGCCAAAAACTGGTTCCTGACGAATTTGTCAGATTAATATATCCAAATACGAAAGGGTCATTGGCAGGATCACTGTCAAAGCAGGAAGTTTCACAGTCAGGATTGCAGATAGGTGCAGGTTGCGACTTATATTTCCAGTCGACATAATATGTTATGTCCAAAACATTAATATTACAATCTCCATTAACATCTCCTGCGCCATTTGCTGGAGCAGTCCCATTTTTAAATATGAAGTTTACCAAGTTCACTATGTCTACTATGTCATTTTTTCCATCTGCATTTGTATCTGCGCACACATAATAGCCGCCTGACGATTTTGCCTTTGGCGCAGCGTATGATCCATCATCATAAACAGTTATTCCTTGATATGAGTAAGTTATTTCTTTTGCAGGCTGTATTTTTGAAGCCTCCTGCAAGTCAGCACCTGCAACTCTCAAAGCATAGCCAGTATTTACAGAATTTGCTGTTGTGCCTACTATTACTGCAAGCGAAACAATCGCTACCACTGCAACAACTGAAATTATAAGAAGATTGTATTTCTCCATATTATTTACACCTCAAAACTTGTTTTGCAGAATTATGGAAGTACTTATATATAAATTTTTTCAAAGAAAAAATTATTGATAGCTCCTCAAATTTAGCAATTCTAAAATCTACTAATAAAATACAATCATAATTATTGAAAATTTCGACTAAAAGAAGAAATTTCTATGGGTTGAATATCACAGAGTGCAGCAACCTCTGTTGCTCTGTACCCCAACCTTCAGGTCAAAATTTTCAATTCCAAAAATGCACCTGAGAAGATTGCGAGCCTGTAATATCACAGAGTGATGCCAGCAATCTTTGATTGCTCTGCACCTCAACCTTTAGGTCG
>JBFYMA010000039.1:0-43603 GCA_041305085.1 Nanobdellota archaeon
TGGCTCTAATGATTTGGGATACTGCAATCAGACAACTTCAAACTGGAACGGCACCTGGACATGTACTGATTTGGACACTGACAATTCTAATTATCCAACAATTGAAGTCACAAAGCTCGGCCAGGTTTTTATAATGTATGAAAACCCAACCTTGAACTCTCACGCAGTCTATGAAAGCAACCTGATTCCTGGAGAAAGCTGGGATTTGAGAAATACCCTGCAAAGCGGAGCATCATGGAATCAGCTAATATATTCAACAATGAGAGGAAGTGTTTTTCCGGCATTCAACAGAATAACAGATTCTATAGACTATCTTTATTTTAACGATACAAACAACCAGCTGTTTTTTGAGTCATTTTCTGTTGATTATCCTCTTCCTGAATTACTGAATGTGTCAACAAATGCATCCCAGGCAGAGCAGGTTGATGATTCAATAAACTTTTCAGCATTCTGGCAGCCAATAACCCAGGGAGACCAGGGAATTTTTTTAGTGGATGACTCTTCAGGCTTTACGGACTGTGATTTTAATACCCAATCAGGATGTATTTGCAGCAGCTCTGCAACAACTGCAAACAACATGAGCTGCGCCTATACTCTGGATTCTGGAGATATTGGAACTTTTGTCTGGTATGCACAGGTTTGCGATGAAAATAATGACTGTGATACAACCCAGATAAAGACTTACACTTTTGAAAGCAACCCTTCAGCAAAAGCCTATGAAAAGAACGGCACGTCGACTGGCCCTGATGATTACGACAGCGAAGCAACAACTTCAGACTACGATGCAATAAATACAAGCGATGCTTCAAGATGGACTACTGATCTTGCCAACGAAACAGGAGGCTATGATACACAGATATATATTTTTAACATCTCAGAAGCTGCATCAAACATTGTATCAATAGAGTCAGTCTGGAGAGGTTATGGAGAAAATAACTCAGGATATTACACAAACCTTTCATTGTATAACTATACAGGAACTTCTTGGAAAGAGCTGGATAATTATGACTTTACGTCCAATTCAGATTCTGACCTTTCAGGAGCACTCAATGCAGGAGATCTTGATGATTTTGTCAACAACACTTATATGGCAATAATGGCAACAACTTCAAAATATGTTTCAGGAGGTGAGGAATGCCAGAATGGAATAAGGGAAGGAGCAGAAGAATGTGATGCGTCAGAGTTTAATGATTGTACAGAGGGTGGAAACTGGGAAGAGTGCACCAGCGGAAATGCTGACTGCACAGCCAGCGGAAGCTGCGGAATAGTAGAAACATATTTTTGCCAGAACGACTGCACTCAGGACTGCATGACTTGCCAATTAAAGGCAAGATGCCCATTTGTGTTTTCATGGAATGGAGAAGAATATGTTATAGAGGATGAGATAATGAAATTCCAGGAAGGCAAAGCAAAAGAGGATCTGGATCTGCTGGAACTAAAATACCTCCCTTGGGAAAGCAACAGCCACTCTTTTACCATAAAAGAGCTTTTGCCTGAAAAGTCATTCATAGACCTGCTCTACCTTCAGATAAATGATACAGACAACAAGACAGGAAGGCAGACTGTTTATTATGTTTACCCGGAAAAGATTGAATCTGATTCAAACAGATTTTCTCTTGATCAGATAATCAAGAAGGACCAGGACTATATTGAAATGGATTATGGAGAAGAATTTACTGTAAATTTTGCAGAAATTCCTGAAATGCCTGCAGGTTCAGAAAGGAAAATATTCTTGGCAGCCTACGGACATTATGAGCCTTATATAAAAAACTATGATACTGAGCAAATGTTCTGCCACTCATTTAACAACACAAAAGTTGAGTATAGGCTTGGAGAATTGACACCATTTGTTGACAGAGTTCGCGCAGATCTAGGATTAGGGCCTGCAGAGTGCCTTCAGTACGCGCCTGTGGAGTGCAGCCAGAAAAACAATGTGTTTGAAACAGAGCTAAGTAAAACAGATCTTAGGCCTCAGTTTCTGCAAGGAGAGCATAATTCACTGAACACAAATTTTGTAAACCTTACAATAGGCTCAACAGCTACAGGAAACTTTTCAGTTACCGACTCGTCATTGTGCGGAGACCTTACAGGAGATTTTAACCTTACAAAGAACACTTCATCAGAGGGCACCTGCTTTACAGTAAAAGCCAATGATATAACTCTTGACTGCAAGGGGTATAAAATAACTTATGGCACAGGAGCCAGCAACAATGTCTATGGCATAGATAATAATGGTTACAATGGCACGACTATAAAAAACTGCATAATAAATAAAGGCAATCCCTCAACAACAGGGGCTTTTGCAATATACATGAGAAACAATGTAAATAATATAAACGTAACCAACAACACCATACAAACACTAGGCACAAACAGCTATGGTGTTTATGTCTACCCCACAGCTTCAAACTTTGAGCTTTCGAATAATAAGATAAACTCTTCATCGGTTGGTGTTTTTTTCAGGCAGAACATGAACAATATCTCTGCATTCAATAATAATATAACTGCAGTTTCCTATGGATTTTACATTTATGACACAGGAGAAAACAACACAGTACACCATAACACTATAAGCTCAACTGGCTTGAATGCCCTTGCATTTTATAAGGATCAGCAGGATACTGCTGTGTATCTTAATAATGTATCAACAGTGAATGATGGAGACTATGCGGTGTATATGAGACAGAACCTTCAAAACTTTAGCGTTTACCAGAATAATATACAAACTGCTGGGTCAAGCTCATATGCAATTTATATATATGACAATGCAAACAATAGCATATTTGATTCTAATAATATAAGCTCAACCGGAGCATTTACTGAAACAGTATATATTTATATTTCTTCAGATGACATTTTTTCAAATAATATAATCACAAGCGCATATAGGGCTTTTTATTTTGAACATGCTTTGAATATGTTAGTTGCCAATTCCACGATTGTAAACAGTTCTGCTGGATCAGCCCATTTCTGGGATGGATCTGACGTAATATTTTTGAACACAACGTTCAATAAATCCCAGGTTTCATGGGAGGCGCAATCAATCACTGACACACTTACGGTCCAATGGTATGTCAGATCCAATGTTACCAGCTCGGGAGGATCTCCAATAAACCTTGCAACAGTTAACATAAGCGATGTTAATGGAGCTGAGGAGGTATACACAACAACGGCTGCATCGGGATTTACCCCGTGGCAGATAGTTACGGAAATGGTTATGAATGCAACAACAAACATTTCATATAATAATCATACAATAAATGTCACAAAGTCAGGATTTTTTGAAAATGTTACCAGCCACAATATCACTTCATCAGCAACTTTCAATGCAACTCTTTTCAGCTCCAACAACCCTCCTGAAACGCCTGTTGCACAGATAAACAGCACTGATGGCTCTAACAGAACATTGCAGGATCTTAACTGCTTTGCAATAATAAATGACTCAGACGGCGACAAAATTGATGTTACAGTCAGATGGTACAATAATTCACTCCTGTGGCTGGAGGAGGAATACACCAACAGCAGCAGCAGCTACCATAACTCATCACTGTTTGTTGCAGTTCTTGGCTATGAAAATACAACAAAACAGCAGAACTGGAGCTGCAGCCTGAGGTTTTATGACAGCTTGGAGTACAGCAGCTGGGGCTTGTCAGAAAACCTAACAATAGTTAACACTCCCCCAACAATACCTACACAAAACAGCCCTGCTGACCAATCAACAATACGAACAAATTACTCTTTATTGAACTGTTCAGACAGTACAGACGATGACAACGATCCAATAACATACTATTATTTTGGGGATGGAACAGACGGCTCAACATATCTGGATATCAATGACACATATACTGCCTACAATTGGACTGATTTGAGCGATGACACAACATACTGGTGGAAGTGCCTTGCAAACGATGGCGAGGAAAATAGCACAGCTTCATCTGTATATAACTTTACAGTAAGCGTGAACGATGCTCCAACAGCATCAGTTCCTGTAATTAATCCCCTTGTTCCAAGCGCTTCAACCAGCGTATTGAACTGCAGTTTCATAGCAACAGATCCTGACAACTCAACACTTACCTATGAGTTTTACTGGTACAACGGAACAGCTCTTTACAACAACACAAACTATTCAGGAATTGCCAACAATACTAATTTTACAATGAACATCTCGCCACAGCTTGCAAAAGGAGAAGTGTGGAACTGCACAGTAAGAGCCTATGACATGGAGCTTTACAGCTCAAACAAAAGCACCAATGTTACTGTGGCAAACAGCCCTCCAACTGTTCCCACATCTCTGGCTTTGACAGATGTGAATGTTACACAGCCCTTGACTGCCACTTGCTCAGGCTCAACAGATGCTGACAATGATGGAATAACATACTATTACAGGTTTTATAACATGAACGACTCTACAGAGCTTATTGCGTGGGGAACAACCAATGAATATACTGTCCAGGTTTCTGACGCCCACGACACAATTAATGTTACTTGTGGCGCGTTTGACGGAACAGATTATTCACAAAACTTTTCCAACTCCACAACAGTAGGAAACCTTATTCCGACAATTGATGTTCCTGTGATTTCTCCTGCAGATCCCTATGTTAAGGATGACCTTAACTGCAGTGTAACAGCATATGATGGAGATGATGATCCTTTTAACATAACATTTACTTGGTACAGGAACGGAGCTTATTTTAACCAGACAAATATCTCCACAACGAATAATACAAATGTTTCATTTATTGCATATTACCAATACACCAATGTTGGTGAAAACTGGACGTGCAACGTAAGCGTAAGCGATGGATTGTCTTTCAGCCAGAATAAAACTTCCAGCGCCATAATAAATGGCTGCAATCCTTCAGGAGACTGGGTAGTAGATTATAATGCAACATGCTCTAACAGGCAGGTTATTGTTGACTCAATGAACATTACATCCATAGGAAACATAACTCTTCAGAATGTAACCCTGATTGTCAATGGTTTTTCTGAAATAAATGGAAATTTTACAGCCAGAAATGGAGGAGGAACAATATGGCAGAATGGCAATCTGACTGTTAAGGGAATTTTTGTGCTGGAAAATGACACACTTAGGATGAATGTTTCATCTGATGGTGTGTTTGGAATAAATGTCTCTCCGTCCCAGGATTGGGGATACATGAAGGTTGACAAAGGCGCCAACATTACAAATGGGGAAACTACAGCTGCGAACTACTTTTTTGTGGTGCAGCCAGGAAAGAACTTTTCCATGAGAAATTCTGTACTTGAGCATGTGGGGTGGCAGGAAAACCCAACAGATAATATGGGGCTTAAGCTTAGCTCCACAATAGCGCAATTTTATAATAACACTGTTTACAGCTCCTATGCAGGAGTGTTTGTGAATGCAGAAAACCTTACAATACACAATAATACCATACATTCTTCATCAAGATATGGAATAGAAATCAGGGCAGACAATGCGCAAATAATCAATAATACGCTTATCGATGTTTTAATTCCAGGGTCAGGAATAAGAGTTTTTGGGGCACAAAATGCCAATATAAGCAACAACAGGCTTTACAATTCTTTCCACGGAATTGTGCTTACAACAGGTTCAAGCGATAGCTTTGCAGCAAACAACTACCTGGATACAGGCGGCGGGCAGGGAATATACCTTTTTTCATCAGATCGAAACAACCTGACAAACAACACTGTGATTAATTACTCGACATCGAACGATGCATGCATAAACATCTATCAGTCAGGTGATGCAATAATAAAGGACTCCCTGCTGATAAACTGCTCAAGAGGGTTTATCATTGGAAGAACCTCGCTGCGGAACCTTGTTCAGGACACAATTCTTACTGGAATGACCCAACAGGATGTATACCTTGATATGGCCAGCGGCACATACACCAGCAACAACACATTCCTCAATGTTTCATTCAACACTTCAGACATCAACATGTCTGACTGCGGAGCTGAGGATACATGCGAGCTTTATGTGAAATGGTATATGGATGTCCAGGTAAATAATTCAATGGACGGGGCGCTGGACCAGGCAACAGTTATAGGCACATCAGCTTTTGGAGAGCAGCAGTTTTCTGATACAACAGATGTGACAGGATTTATAACAACACAGAATGCCACTGAGTTTTTCCAGAATGCATCTGGAAAAACATACTATACCAATTACTCAATTGCAGCATCAAGGCAGTACTACAAAAGCAACTCTTCACAGCTTAACTTTTCTAACTCCTCAACACATTACTTGTTCCTTGAAAGAGATGTACCGCGAATAAGCCAGATAGATATAATTCCTGCAGGAACAGTATTTACAAATAATACTTTGAACTGCACAGTTACTGCAGTTCACGACACACTGACAAACTTGAACATAACAATAACCTGGTATAACTCAAGCTCAGGAGCAAATGTATACTTTAACCAGTCAAATATTTCAACGACAAACAATACCCAAGTGGGATTTTTGCTCTATAATATAACAACTACTGCAGGTGAGAACTGGAACTGCACTGCGTACGCAAACGATGGAATATGGAACTCATCTGTGAATCATAGTGAAAAGCATATCTACAATGCGCCTCCATTAACGCCTGTGGTTTCCATAAACACTGTTGATGGATCAGGATCTGAGGATTCTGACCTGAACTGCTCAACAACAATATATGATCTGGATGAAGATATTATTAACCTGACAGTGAACTGGTATCTGAACGGCTCACTGAACCTTTCCCAGGACTTTAATGGAAGCTATCCGAGCGGATCGTTTTTCAATGCCACTCTTGGAAGCGGAAATACGACTGCAGGAGACAACTGGAGCTGCAGTATAAGGCTCTATGATGGGATTGACTACAGCGAGTGGGGCAATTCAACAAATATCACGATTGGTGCGCCAATAGACTTGTATACAACATCTGATGACATATTTTTTAGCAGCAGCAGTCCGGTAGAGGGTGAAAATATAACAATAAACGCAACCATATACAATTCAGGAAGCCAGGATGCAGATGGCTTGATAGTGCAGTTTTTTGAAGGGGATCCTGATGATTCTGGAGAGCAAATTGGAAGCAACATAACAATAGACCTATCTGCAGGGACAAACCAGACAGTAAATATGACATGGATTGCCACCCAGGGAACACACAATTTTTACGTGCTTATAGACCCTCCATACGGTTCAGGGGATTTTAGTGAAAGCGATGAGACAAACAACAAGGCAAATAGCACGATAACAATATTTGTGTGGCAGGTGTTCTATGGCTCGCTGAATACAACGGTTTATCTTGCAAACATAAACAATGAATCATTAAGGACTTGGTTTGAGCAGAACATACAGGGAAATATCTATGTGTCTGACTATGATACTACAAATAGCATAAGCTTTACCAGCCTTCAGGCCATTGGCCGCAACAAGACAAACTCAACAAATGCAGATTCCCAGGATGACTTTGAGGAAATAGATGCTGCCTTGGGCGTAGAGAATTTTACAGGAAGCGTGAACGAAACATATACCACTTCAGGCAACCCAAAGCAAACGATGAGCTGGGAGGTATACGGACAGACCTTAGAAAATGTGCCTTATGACAACTCCACAAATATCTCAAACTTTATTACAGGGATACTCTGGGACACTGCAGATTCTTTGGATGACTATTTTGACAGCTCTGAAAAAGAAGATCTTGTTTTCATTACAAATATTAATATACAGCAGCCAGGAAAATACAGCACATATGATTATGAGATAAAGGTTCCTGCAAACCTGAGAAGCTACAAGGGCTCAACAAACTCCTTGACATTTTATTACGAGATAAAGTAAAATTAAACAGCGCAAAAATATTGCAGGAACATTTCTGCGCTATTGAGATTACATTCTTACAAGATTTATTCCGTAGTCCTTGTCCTCGCTGCTGTCAATCCTGACTCCCAAAAGGCTTAAAAGCCGAGCCCTTATTATCTCCTGCCTTTGCAGAGAGGCAATCTTTGAAAAGTGAAACCTTATACAGTTCTCCACAAAAACTTCCCTCTCTACTTTTGATGCAGTATTCAGCTTTGAGATGTTTATCCTCTGCATTTCCTGCTTTATTATCTCTTCAGCTCTTTCAAAAAAGTTCTCTTGGAAAAACTCGAGCAGGGTTTCATCAATCTTGTATTCTGCAATCTGAGTTATTGCATGCCAGGTTTCCTTCTGGCCAAAAATGAGCAAAAAATAGGTGAGTGATAACATGATTATGGTGATGTTATTTCCAATGTTCCAGATTCTCAGGGATTCTGGAGAGGCAATCCCCAGCGCAAAAATAAACGTGTAAATGTATGCAAGTATAGCAAAAAGTATCCAAAAGCTGTACAAAGCCATTATTTCTATTTTTTTCAGCTTTTTGTAGTAATAAAAGAAGTATATTCCAAGCACAAGGGCAGGAGGGGTTATGAAAAGCACGTTGTGCCATACAGAGAGAGCAGCCTCATTTTTTGAAAGCCCTCCCATTATGCTGTTCACAAAGAAAAAAGCAATAAAATAAATAATGCTTATCTTGTTGGCGTGGCTCTTCTTCAGTATAAGTATAAGTGTCCCGTACAGCAGGAAAAAAACAAATGCCAGACCGAAAAGATAATGGAAAATAAATGAAACAGTGTATGTGGATTGGAGTATTCCCGTATCAATGAAGAACCTCATAACCAGGGATGCGCCCCAGACAAGGAGCCCGAACCCCCAGTAAAAAAAGCTTTCCTTGTATTTTTTTGCCCATTCACCCAATAGGACAGTTCCTGTAATCAGCAAAAAAAATGCAGATATAAGTGTTGTCCAATCGCTAAACAAAGCCATTTTTTTTCTCTTTTTTTTTCCTTTTTTTTAAATAATGCTTCTGCTTTCCTTTGTGAGCTCTACAATTTTTGCCCTTCCATCCTTTTTTATGATTATGAGATTTCTCCTATATAGTTCATAAACCCTTTTCCTTGCAGTTGCTTTTGTGATGTTAAATTTTTTGCATATGTTCTTAAAGCTCACTTTTGACTCAGAAGACTTGACAAGCTCCAGAATGTCGTAAAGGTCCTTAGCAAGCCTTATTTTTTCAATAAAAGCAGGCTTCGGAAGGGCACTTAGCTCGAGCTGGAGAAGCTGTTTTTCTTTCTCATTAAGAATGTATGGGTTTGAGTGGATTATAAGAGAGGAATTTGCCTCAATAATATCTTCATTGATGCTATAAACCAGCTTCAGGAAGCTTTCAAAGCCAAAAAGGTTTATAAGGTAATCAGTCCTTTCCAGAAGTATTATTGAAAACTTATTTTGCTTTAAAAATGATTTTATTTTTTTCTCAACATGCTGCAGGAGGTCAGAATCATTTTTAAAATTTTTTTGGTTTAGCCACTCTATCTCAAATTCCTCCGGATGCTCTTCTCTGATGAGCGAAGGATGCTTTCGGGTAATGCACAGCCCCTTGATGTCTGGAGATAGGTGGTTTTTGAAAACATAAAAAGGATTTTTGGAGTTAGCATCAAAAGAGATAAAGCTTCCCGGCCTCAAAATTGCTTTTTCCTCTTCTTCAAATACTCTTTCTTCTTTTCCCTCGCCTGGCTGCATACAGTCTGTTATTGAAGGTTTTTTTATAAATATTACTATTTTGCCCTTTTTATTCCTTTCCATAAAACAATTTTACAGGCATCCCTCGTTAGTTTTATAAACCAAAAACTCCATAACTAGAAGCAAATGGAAAATACACTCACGCCTGAAATGCGGGCAAGGCTTGACTCAATGCTTAATGAACTTGTGAAGCCCCCAAAAAAAGAAGGGTTTGAGTATGCAGTAAAATCATTTCTTAGCGAAGAATTTAACCCGTTGATGGCAGAAAGCCTTGTAAAGAAGTACAAGTCGATTATAGGCATAAAAGACGTCGACGCGCTCGAAAAATCTCAGCAGATATTATTTGCAGAGATAGTCATACAAAAAGTTTTTGGCAGAATAAGATCCAAAGAGGAAATAAATACAGAGAGGCTGCATTTCTATATAAAGCTAAGCGTAATAGAGGGCTCAAAAAAATTGAGTCAAATGCTCTCAAAAAAAGTTTGCATGGATGTTTTTGACATAAAAAAAATGTCCACAACATCACTTTTGGAATTTGTTGAGATAATGAAGCAGGAGGTTTTTATAATAAAAACAGAGCTGAAAGATTTTGTTGAGGGGACTGCCTATGTGCTATTGTTCAGGCAAGGTGCATCTCTCATAGCTGATACAATGACCTCTAAGATGGAACATGGTGCTTCCAGCATAGGATTTGACCAGATAAAGATTTCTGCAGTTCAGGAATTCATGAACATGATGATCTCTTCATACAGCGATGCCATAGCCAACATACTGCAGGGCAAGCTGTATTTTTCAATATTGCAGATAGATCCTTTTGACATGCCTGGCTTTATAAATGACATAAAAACGCAGATATTTGAAAAAGGAGAAAAAGCCTTTGAAAAAATATTCACAACAAACCTGAAAATAGAAATTGGAAGTATTGACAAGGTTGAAGGGCTTGTTTTTCTTATGCTCGAGAAATCTCCTGATGCCATGAAGACGATGCTCAGCAGGTCAATGTCTGAGATTACTCTGGGAGCAGAGCCAGAATCTCCTGCTGCTGCTGTAGAGGAAAAGCCAGTGATAAAGAAAAAGAAAAGGGAGAGAAGAAACATAAAGATGGAGCTGGCCATGTTTATGGATGAATACTTCAAGGGAAGGGATGGAAATGAGATAATAGAGTTTGTGATGTCCCAGATGGGAGTTTTGGAACTTGAAGACCTCAACATAGGGCAGAAAGAGGAATTTGCAGACGTTTTGCTGGACACTGCATTTTCAGGGCTATCTGTTTACAGGAGAGGAATAATAAAGTCTGCGCTTTTCGAAGCGCTGGGGATAGAGATGGATTCAGGAGAAACAATGATAGATGCTCCTAAACGTGCAGTCCAGAATGAAGCAAAGGAAAAAATTGACAGAAATTCAAATATTTATAAGCTTATAAAATAGTTATTGAGCAATACTGAAAAGAGGTGTTCATAACTTTGCAGTCTACAGCAACATTTAAAAACAAGTTTTTCATCCCTTTTTTTCTAAAAGGCAAAAATGGATAAATCACAGTTTGGGAATGAATATGATCCTGATTCTGCAAGTGTAGAGCTTACTAATGGAATAAATGAGCTAAGAAAGGACTGTGAATGGATATTTAATGTATCTCCAGAGCCTTTACTATTGCTTGACAACAATGGATTTATTCTTAAAGCCAGCCAGAAGCTCTTTGAGCTTTTCGAATGCTCTCCAGAAGATGTGGAGGGAAAAGATTTTGTAGAGCTTATTTTTCTTGACAAGAAGAATCTCTCAATAGTTTCTGAAAACTTCAAAAAAAGAATGTCAGGACAGGCAGTCGGCCCTTATGACATTGGAATTATAACCAAAAACAACAACAATATTTCTGTTCAGATAAATGTTGCTCCAATAAAAGACAAAAATTCAAAAATACTTGGCGAGTTTGTAATACTTTATGATGTAACTGAAAGAAGGAAAATGATTGATGATGTTCAAAAAGCTAAAGAAAGACTTTCTTCGTTTATGGAATCGGCGACAGATGCATTTGCAATACTTAACTCGAACCTTGAAGTCGTGGATGTAAACAAAGCAGCCTTGAGTTTTTTACCAAAGCCAGCCTCCCCAGAGGATATTATAGGAAAGAGCATGTTTGAAATAATCCCTGAAGCCAAAAAAAAAGAAGTCTGCAAAAAATACGGTGAAGTAACAAGAACAGGAAACCCTTTTTTTATTAAAGAATATGTTCTCCCGCCAAAGTTTGGCAGCAGAATAATAAATATAAAAGCATTCAGAGTAGGCGATTGTATAGGGCTTATAGCCAGAGACATTACAGAAAGAAAGGAATACGAGCAAAAACTGGCAGAGTCACAAAGCTTTCTAAAGTCTTCGCGGAACCAGCTGAAAAAGATTATTGATGGAGTCAACCAGATTATTGTCTCAGCAGATGCAGCCGGAAATATAAATGAATGGAACAGGCGTGCAGCTATGGTGACTGGGTTTACAAAAAAAGATTTTTTGATGAAAAACATATATGAGGAAAAATTCCCACAGCAGGTCATGCCATTAATAACTTTGTTGAAAAATTCTTTGGATAACCACAAGCAGCTTCTGGAAGAGCAGTCTCTTCTCGACAGGTATGGCAATACCAAGACTCTTCTTTCGAGCATTTCAATAATATTAGGAAATGATGAGGAGATTGAAGGCGTTGTGCTTATAGGAAGAGACATAACTTACACAAAACACCTGCACAATAAAATAATGCCGCAACACTCTTACATTTTTTCCAGCCACTCAAGCCAGCCATTAGTTAGCCTGGTTCAGGCATACGAGCAAAAAGAATGCCCTGCTATGATAGTTACGAGAGATCCCTTGCACTTTACATTGCAGGACTCAAAAAACACCAAAATTTTGCTCATGCACAAAGGAAACAGCCAGGAAGTATTGCAATTGGAGAACATTTACTCTGAAATAAAAAAGTTTATTCCCCAGGACAAAGAGTCACTCGTAATAATAAACCGCCTGGACTATCTTTCAATGATTTTTGGGTTTAATGAGCTCTTGAAGTTTTTGTACTTATTAAATGACCTTGTCAGGGAGTCTAACTCAACTGCAATAATTTCTCTGCCCAAAGATTTTTTTTCTGAAAGGGAAGTGGCTGCATTGGGCCAGGAATTTATTCCTTTTCCGGACATTGAGGAAGAAGGCATAAGGCTTGACAAGAGAAAAATAGATATTCTTAAATTCATCCAGAACAAGAATTCTTTTCATTACAATGTTCAATACAACCTAATAGGGAAGGAGTTCAACCTTTCCAGGATAACCACAAAAAAATGGATTTCAGAACTGCAAATGAATCAGCTTGTATCTATTCAGAAAACAGGAAGGACAAAACTAATACACCTTACTGAAAAAGGAAAAGAGTTTCTTACAAAGCAATAAGTAAGAAAAAAATAAATTACTGCTTTGTGTTGCTCTTTTTCTGGGGTTTTTGAGGCGGCTCTTTTTCCTTTTTAGCATCCTGAGGCTGAGGCTTTTCTGCCTCTTTTAAGGCATTTGGCAGATCAGCCTTTGCTTTTTCCTCTTTAGACTTGCTCATTGCCTGCTTTGTCTGGCCGCTTTCCTGAATGCTTTGAATGTTTGCTATTTCTTTTGACTCAAGGACTTTTGCCAAGTCAAGAAGTATTAGAAGCCTTTCTCCTATAACTCCAACACCTTCAAGGTAGTCTGACTGGATTTTTTTTGTTATGACTGTTGGGGCTGGCTTTATGTCTTTATTATTGAGCCTTAGAACTTCTGTTGCGCTATCCACTATCATCCCAATGGTATTGTTTTTGGTCTCTATCACTATTATTCTTGTGTTTTTATCTGTCTCTCTTACCGGCAGCCCTAGTTTTTTGGCGAGGTCTATAACCACAATTATTCCGCCCCTGAGGTTTATCACTCCTTTGATGTAGTCTGCTGTGTTTGGAATTTTGGTGATGTTTTCCATTCGTATGATTTCCCTTACTTCGTTGATGTCAACACCAAACTCCTCTTTTGCTATGTCAAAAACAACCAGTTGTTTTTCTGAAAAGTTTTTTTCTTCAGGCATTTTTTACACCTACGCTGTTTTTTTAAGCTCTTCCAGCAGCCTTATGACTTCTTTTGAGATTTCTTCTGATTCTTTTACTTTTTTCTCTGCTTCTGCCTTGTTTCCAGAGTTCCATAGTTTTACTGCCTCGTTTCCAACTGTATGAATTTTTTCGTGAGGACCTTCAAGCTGCTTGAATGCTGAATTCTTGGAATAATTGCTTTTTCCTTCATTGTCATACCATTTTCCAAGCCTGCAGTTGTGATGGTTCTTTTGTTCAGCTTCGTTGAGTTTCATTGCCCCTTTCAGCATTCCTTTAAGCTTTTGAACCCAGTTCCTGTGATCCATTATTGCTATGTCAACTATTTCAAGCTCGCCAGTTCCTCCTTCATTAATCTTGAACCTTGAGACAAGCTCTCTGAGTGTTTCTGCGCCTTTGGAAAGGTTTTCTGCAGAGCTGCTAACCTGCTGCATGGATGCAGTCACTTCTTCGACAGAAGAGCTTACTTCTTCGCTTCCTGCTGCGTTTTCCTCTGCAACAGACGCAACCTCGTTCAGAGCCCTGCTTACAGAGTCTGCAAGGCCTGGTATGGCTTCAAATGCCTGCACTGCCTCTGTCACTGCCATGGCTCCATCTTCAACCTGTTTTGTGTTCTTGTCCATGCTGTCAACAGACGATTTTATCTCATCCCTTATCCCTTCAATCAGTGAAGCTATCTGCCCTGTTGCCTTCTGGCTTTCTTCTGCGAGTTTTCTTACCTCATCGGCAACAACTGCAAATCCTCTTCCTGCTTCTCCTGCTCTTGCTGCTTCTATGGCTGCGTTTAGTGCCAGCAGGTTGGTTTGTTCGCTGATATTATTGATAGTCTCAACTATTTTTCCTATCTGGTTGGACTTCTCACCAAGAGCGCGTATTTTTTCAGCTCCTTCCTTTGTGGTTGTGCTGATAGCATCCATTTTTTCCTTTACTGCTGCTGCAGACTTTCCTCCAGTGGAAGCGCTTTCAGAAGTCTTTTTTGAGGAGTTCTGCGCATCTGTGGTGGATTTTGAGACTGTCTGGGCACCCTGGGCAAGCTGCTGTACAGTTGAGCTGACCTGCTGCATAGACGCGTTTACCTGCTCTGCGCTTGCAGACAACTCTTCAGCAGCTGCGCTGGATGACATTGCGTTTGTCTTTACATTGCCTATAAGTGTTCTAAGGTTGGAAACCATTGTCTTGAATGATCCTACAAGGTTGCTTATGTCTCCTTTTGCATCAACATTTATGTCTTTTGTAAGGTCTCCATTGGCTATTACTTCTGCTGTATCCCCCAGCTCTTTGACAGGCTTTGCAACATTTTCAAGCATGTCATTAAGAGAATTTGCCATAAGCCCTATTTCATCTTTGCCTGCTGCCGTAGCTCTTTTGCTAAGGTCTCCAGTTTCAGCAATCTCCCTAACCTCTTTTGCAATTGTATTAACAGGCTTTGTTATGGTTCTGGTAATAATTAATCCTGCTGCCACAGCCAGTGCTGTGCAAATAATGATCATTACAATAAGAATTGTAAACGTGCTGGATTTTGAGTTGTTTGCCGCCTCTACTTTTTCTGCTGCATTTTTGTTAGCAATGTCTTTGTACTCATTGAATAAGTTTACAAGTTTTGCCACTGCAGGCTTGCTTTGTTCAATATATATATCTTCTGCACTTTTTCCCTCTTCCGAATAAGAGTCTATATCTCTTATCTCCTGTCCTGATTGGTGCAGGTGTGTGTGTGTTTCTTCCATTGCATCAAAAACCTTTTTTTCCTCTGCTGAAAGAGCATTGTATTTTTCAGGGTTGTCTTTTATGTCATAGTACCATTTTCCAAATCCACAAAGATGCCAATCAAGTTGGATTCCAAGGTCACTCCCCAAAAAAACATGATCTGTCAATCCCTGCATCCAGACGTAGTGATCATTCAGCTTTTGGTCAAGAAACTGTGACATATCTTTATTTACTATTGCACTATCATAGTTATCAGCAACATTGTTATTGCCGAAAATACCCACCAACCCAATCACTACAACAAGCGCCGCCACAACTCCAAACCCTATAAGAAGCTTTGTACCTATTTTTAAGTCATTGAAACCCATTTACCCACACCTCTTTTTTTTGCAAAAAATATCTGTTTGCCACTTCATTGAACATTAACAATTTAACATTGATGTGTAACAATGTTATATATTTTGAAATAAGAGGTTTAAATAGTTTTTTGTTTTAACACCGTTAACTTTTAGCAAGACAATTATACTTTTCTTGATTTTGGCTAATATGTATAAATTTGTTGAAATAGCAGGCATTTTTTTCATAATGATTGAGCCAGTTAGGCAGTATTTTGCTAAACCTGGCTAAAACATTGAAAATAGCTGAAAGTCTGGACACTGAAAAACAGCAAATTATATAAAACAGCAGATCAAAATTCAGATACTATGGTTGGAATAGAAGTGAAAGACCCTGAGTTCTGGGAAAAGCTTCTCGTGGTTATATCAAAAAATCTTGATTTTGTTACTTCAAATTATTCCCAGACTTTTTTGAAAAGAAGGGTTGAGGTAAGGCTCAGGGCTACAAACCTCAATTCTTATAAGGACTATGCGGACTTTTTGGTTTCCAATGCTGAAGAAAAGCAAAAGCTCGACAAAGAGCTCACAATCCATGTAACCAATTTTTTCAGGGATTCCTCTGTATTTGAAGCGTTTAAAAACAATGTTGTTCCTGAACTGGTGAAAAGAAAGAAATTGCAGGGGAAAAAGACCATTTCTGTGTGGTGTGCAGGGTGCTCAACAGGAGAAGAGCCAATAGGGGTTGCAATATGCTTTTTGGAAGCCCTAAAAACTCTTGGAAGCAGCTTTTCAGTAAACATACTTGGAACAGATCTGGATGCACATACGATCCAAAAGGCTCAGGAAGGAGTATATGAAAATATCCAGTTCAGGGAGATGAAGCCTGAATACAAGGAAAAATACTTTGAAACCCTTGAGCCTGGAAGGTACAGGGTAAAAAATGAGATAAAATCCTTGATTAATTACAGAACAGGCGACATTCTTTCTCCAAACAAGCCAAAAAACCTGGATGTTCTGTTTTGCAGGAATACAGTTATTTATTTTGACCTGCCCACAAAGTCCAAGCTTTATACTGAATTCTATGACTGCATAGAAAACGAGGGATTTTTAATACTTGGGAAGACTGAAATCCTCCAGGGAGAGGCAAGGGATAAGTTTAAAGTGTTTGATGCAAAAGAAAGGATTTATATAAAAAAAGAATAACCCTTTTTCTTATGCATGAGCTTGCTGTAACCCAGGAAATAATCAAAATCCTGCTTGAGGAATGCAAAAAAAATCTTATTGAAAACCCAAAAAAGGTTTCTTTAAGCATCGGTAGCTTCACAACCTACAAAAAAGAGCCTGTAGAGTATTATTTTGAGATACTCAAAAAAGAGCACAAATTGCTGCAAAACACAAAAATTGAGGCTGTTGAAGTCCAGGCTAGGATTAAGTGCAGAGACTGCAATAAAGAGTCTGTCCTTGAGGACAATTCATTCATAATCTGCCCTTTTTGCGATTCCACAAATACTGAAATAGTAGAGGGAAAAGATTTATATATAAAGCATATAGACTTTTGACTGCGATTGAGCAAACTTTAAATCATGGAATTATGAAAATGCTGAACGAACAGGAAACCCAAAAAAGATTGGAGCTGAACAAAAAAGTGCGAGAGCTGAACGATTCTGTTGCCAATGAAACAAGCAGGCTTTTAAGCGAAAAAGGGGTTTTTTGCATAAACATAATGGGTTCTCCTGGGGCGGGAAAGACAACATTCATAGAGCTTGTCTCCAGGCAGATAAATCCAAAACAGATTGCTGTTATACAAGGGGATCTGGAGTCTGATGTGGACAAAAAAAGGCTTGAAAAGCTTGGCATAGATTCTCATCAGATAAACACTCACACAGGATGTCACTTAAACGCAGAAATGGTTAAGCTGGCAGTTGATTCTATGGAATTTGGTGGAAAAAAATTCTTGTTTATCGAAAACGTTGGAAATCTGGTCTGCCCTGCAAACAAAAAAATAGGCCAGCACCTCAACGTTGTTATCAGCTCAACCACAGAAGGGAGTGACAAGCCAAAAAAATACCCAATAATTTTCAGGGATGCGGAACTGATAGTAATTTCAAAGTATGATTTGGCCGGGCACGTGGATTTTGATGAGCCTTCATATATAAGTGACTTAAAAAACATTAATGCAAAAGCTGAAATTGTAAAAATTTCGAAAAATATGCCTTCGGGTTTTGATTTTGCAGGATTTTTTGGGGAGATTAGAAATAAATAAATTTTTTTGCTGCTTCATACCCTTTTTCTGTAAGCCTCAAGAATACTGGCTTTCCCTTTGGGTTCATCTTATCTATGTATCCTAAATAACTCAGATAGTCTATGTGTTTTTTTAGGCCTGGCTTGCTTATTTTGAACTCGTATTGCAGGCTTGTCAGGCAGTGCAGGTTTCTTATTTTGTCCTGTTTGTATAGAAGCTGAATAATCTTTCTTCTTGTTTCAGCCCCTTTGGAGTGAAGGAAAATTATTGTTTCCATTTTTTAAAAGATTGCCTTACTGATTTTGCTTGCTTTAAGAAAAAACTGATTTTAATATATTTAATGATTAGTTAACTTCAGGTTTACTATTGGTAAACTCTACGTTAACAATGTGAAAATATTTAAAAACGTGTCTGGGAAAAATTAACTGTGCAATAATTTCCAGAATACGGATAAATAATCATTCAGAGGTGATATTTTTGGGCAAAAAAGAAAAATGCAAAGAATTGATGAAGAAATTCTTTGGCGAAGCTACAGCCAAAACAGTGGACAGCATGAGTGAAGATGAATGCGTTGCAAAATGCAGGGCAAAAGTCGCAGGCTTTCTGGGAGAAGACAAAGCCAAAGAGTTTGACAGCATTTAGGGCTTTAAAATGAAGAATATAAAAATTAAAACAAAACCGAGGTGAAAAATAAATGAAAATAAGTATAAACATTAAACTTGTCGTTCTTGCTGTTTTGTTGGTGGCGATTCCTGCTTTAATAATAGGGATTGTCGGGTTTAATGCTGCAGAAAAAGCAGTATATGCAGGGGTTGAAGACAGGCTGCAGGACCAGGCAAAAGACTGGAAGCTGATAACCCAGGCATATCTTGATGAAATCAGCCAGCAGGAAACCAGAGTCAAAAAAAGCGCTAATAACATAGTAACAGCGCAGACAAAGAGCACCTATGAGCTCATCAGAAAAGCTCTTGACGACAATGGAGGAATTCTTACTGCTGCACAAAAAGAAGATATTCTGGACAGGCTTAACAAGCACACTGTAGGAAATACAGGATATATCTGGATTCTCGACTATCAAGGAAAGTATGTTCTTTCAAAAGGAAGGCAAAGAGATGGGGAAGATGTTTGGGCAACACAGGATAGTGATGGAAATTATGTTATCCAGGACCTTGTCACTAAAGGAAAGGCCTTGAAAGGATCAGAAATAGCATACCATGATTACCCTTGGCTGAATCTGGGAGAAACAGAGCCAAGAATGAAGATAGCTGCAATGGTGCACTTTCCAGAGCTGCAGTGGGTTGTCGGAATTTCAACATATTATGACGACCTTGTGGATATGGGGTACAGGCAAAGGACATTAGAGCATGTGAAGGACTTGATGTCAAAGCAGATAATTGGAAGGTCTGGCTATATATGGGTTGTTGATGAGCACGGCAATTACGTTGTAAGCAAGAACAGGCTTAGGGATGGGGAAGACATAAGCCAGGCGCAGGATGCTGATGGTGTTTTTTTCATCCAGGAAGCAATCAAAAAGGCAGAAGCTGCCGGAGATGGCACAGCAGTCCAGAAATACCCTTGGCTTAACCAGGGAGAAAAGACTCCAAGGATGAAGGTTGCAGGACTTTCCTATGTTGAAGAATTGGGATGGACAATAGGCCCAAGCGCTTATTATGATGACTTCCAGGGAGAAGGTTCTCTGGGTTTGGTTGAAAATAGCCTTTGGACTGTGGGAATAATAGCAATAGTAATAGGAGCAATACTTGCATTCCTGATTGCTAACCTAATATCATCTCCAATAAGAAAAATGACTTCTGCAGGAAGAAAGATTGCAGATGGAAACATTGATGCAGAAGTGCCTCAGGTAAAGACAAGGGATGAGGTTCAGGAATTGGGAGAAACCATGACCATGCTTGTGGGAGCCATAAAATTCCTGAAAGGAGGAGATAAGAACAAAAAGAAGTAAATTTTTCTTTTTTTCTAATTTTTTTTACTATTTACTGTTTTTTATCCTTTTTTTAACATATATTTATCTTTTCTTAAACCTAAAAGCTCATCTGCAAAATTGGTAACTATAATAAACATAATAATTCCAAAAAGGGGTGATTTTTGTGAGATGGAATAATATAAGTATAAAATGGCAGCTTTTAGTCATGTGCATTCTTCTTGTGTCAATACCTGTGATTGTTTTAGGGGTTTTAAGCTATAATACCTCAAAGCAGGAAACATTTCTGCAGATAGAGGACAGATTGAAACAACAGTCATTAATGCTCAAAGAGGTTGTGAATAGTGCTTATTCAGAGATTCAGACAAACAATGAAGCATCAGACAAGCAGGCCAAAGCAGTTGTTAGCGAAGAAGCAGAAGCAATATATCAGCTTATTTACAACGTTGACAACGAGGAAAGGCTAAAAAATGCCATTGCAAAACTTGTTGTTGGAAAAACAGGCTATGTCTGGGTTGTTGATTACCAGGGAAACTATGTTGTTTCCAAAGACAGGCTGAGAGATGGGGAAAACATTTGGAACTCACAGGATTCTGATGGAGTATACTTTATCCAGGAGGCAGTGAAGAAAGCAAAAGTCCTTAAAGGAAACCAAATGGACTATCAAATTTATCCCTGGAAAAATATTGGAGAGACTGAGGCAAGGGACAAAGTTGCAGCCCTAATACATGTACCTGAAAAAGGGTGGGTTGTTGGAGTAAGCACTTATTTTGATGAACTCATAGATGCAAATTTTGAAAAAAACAAACTGAATTCGCTGAAAGATGAGTTTGCCGGAATAACTGTCGGAAAGACAGGCTATGTATATATCCTTAATAGCAAGGGAGACTATGTTCTTTCATTAGGGCGCCAGAGAGATGGAGAAAATATTTGGAATGCAGAAGATGCAGACGGCACACTTTTTATCCAGGAAATAATACAAAAATCCCGAACTCTTGGCAAGGATGGAACAGATGTCCAGTATTATCCATGGAAAAATGAGGGAGAGAGTGGTGCAAGAATGAAGCTTGCAGGATTTTCATATTTTCCTGAATGGGATTGGGTTATTGCCTCCAGTGCATATCAGGAAGACTTTTTGGATGGATTGAACAAGATCCAGTCGACAACAATACTTATTGTAATTATTGCAATAGTAATAGGCTCAATAATTGCTTACTTATTTGCATTAATGATGACAAAAACATTCAAGCTGCTTGTTGACAGAATGAACAGCATAGCAGAAGGAGATCTCACAGTTTCAATTGTATCCTTTAATGGAAAAAATGAGATAGGAAAAATGACTCATGCACTCTCCACAATGCTTCAGAACCTTAAGGCAATGGTAAAAAGCATTACAATGAATGCAAATACTGCAGCAGCAACAGCCCAGGAGCTCTCTGCCTCAAGCCAGGAAGTAAACGCCTCAACAGAGCAGGTTTCAGCGACAATACAGGAAATAGCAAAAGGAGGGCAATCACTAAGCAAAACAAGTAGCGAGACAAAAAACGATTCAGAACAGCTCATACATTCTGTAAAAAGCGTTGCAGAATCAGCCCAAAACTCTGCAAAAAATGCCAGCCTTGCAAGCGAGGCTGCAAAAAAAGGAGCACTCTCAGCAAAAACAGCAGGAGAAAAGATGAAGTCCATAAATGAAACAGTCAGGTCTTCATCAGAAGTGATACAGACACTGGGAGAAAAGAGCAATCAGATAAACAAAGTTATTGAAGTAATCAATGGAATCAGCGAACAAACCAACCTGCTGGCACTAAACGCAGCCATAGAAGCAGCAAGAGCAGGAGAAGCAGGAAGAGGATTTGCAGTTGTTGCCGATGAGGTAAGAAAACTCGCAGAGCAATCCCAAAAAGCCACAAAGCAGATAGAAGAGATGATAACTGATGTTGTGGAGAACACTAAAAACGCTGTGAATTCTATGGCGCAGGGTACTGTTGAAGTTGAAGAAGGAGGAAAAGTTGTCAACGATGCCCTTAAATCTCTTGAGCAGATAAGCTCAAGTGTTGAAGAACTTGCAGCCCAGGTTGAGCAGATAAGCGCTGCAACCCAGCAGCAGTTGGCAAGCTCCCAGAAAGTGCAGAAGTCAGTGACAGATGTTGCAGCAATTGCTGAAGAGTCTGCTGCTTCAAGCGAGGAGGTTTCTGCAAGCGTTCAGGAGACGACCAGCAGCATGCAGCAAGTCGCAAGCGCAGCGCAAGAGTTGGCAAAAGGATCTGAAGATCTAAAAAAACTTATAGAGCAGTTTAAGATTGACCAGGCAGAAATAGTTCAGGCTGAGAAAAGCACTGAAGAATTGCATAGCAACAAAATAAACCAAGGCAAAGAGCGGCTCAAGATACAGGCAAAGAAAGGAAGCCCAAAAAAGCAATAAGTCTTTGCCAAATTTTTTTTATTTTTTTGCCAAATTTTTATAGCAAAATATATAAACTTCACTAGCAGTAAATTTAACAGCGCAAAATAAAGCATAGGCTTGCTGAAGCCTGTGGCTTCTGCGCACTAAGTAAGAGGTGGAAAGTATGAATGTTTCCAGAAAGCAGGATATTCTTTTAGAAACAGGCACAAACGAGCTTGAAATAGCTGAGTTTGGCATTTTTCTTAAGGGAGAAGAAAGGAGGATGCAGACGTTTGGAATAAACGTTGCCAAAATAAGAGAAATAATAAAGCTTCCTGAATTTACAAGGATACCTGAGGCAGATTATAATATTATGGGGGTATTCAAGCTAAGGGATAAGGTAATACCTTTAATTAATCTTGCAAAATGGCTAAATGAAGAGACAGAAGAGCTGGATTTGAGCAGATGCTATGTTATTGTTGCAGAGTTTGACAGGGAGAATTTTGGGTTTTTAATACACGATATAAAAACCATCCACAGGCTTTCCTGGGAAAAGGTTCTTCCTCCTGTAACCATATCTGAAAGCTCAAAAAATAATTCAATAACAGGAGTTGTGAATTTTGATGACAGAATAATGATGATGCTTGACTTTGAAAAAATAGTCTCTGATATAAATCCTGAACTAAGCCTTAGCATAGAAAAAGACAAGCCAATAATAGAAAACGTCGAACAGATTGGTTCAGGAAGGCCAAAGATTCTTGTTGCAGAGGATTCAGGAGTTATAAGCGACCTTATGGCAGGAATGCTGGAAAAAGCAGGGTTTGAAGTGGCGCTTGTGAATAATGGAAAGCTTGCATGGGAGTATCTTCAGGCATTTCTTGAGCAGGCAAAAGAAAAGAATGCTAATATCAACAGCACCATACAGCTGATAATAGCTGACATAGAGATGCCCCAGCTGGACGGTCACACTTTATGCAGAAAAATAAAAGAGCATCCTGATATGAAGACACTGCCTGTTGTGCTTTTCTCATCGCTTATTTATGAGGAGATCAAGAGAAAAGGAGATCTTATAGGAGCAGATGCCCAGATAAGCAAGCCCCAGATTGGAAGCCTTGTGGCCATAATAAGAGAACTTCTCAGGAAGAAAGAGCAAGAGCTGAAAAATAAGGTTTCTTAGGGGTTGTGAAATTGGAAAATGAATTGTCCTCACAAAAAATAGTGGAAAAAATAAAGTGGTACATTCGTGCCCACGGCCACAGCTCCATAGGCGGGCTCAACATTATCTGGACTTTTTTTGAGTTTACAGGGAAAAAAGATATTGCAGAAGTAATTCAGGATGCAATTCATTTGTTTGAAGGGTTTGGCAAATCAGAAAACCTGAAAAGCGAGCTTGTAGAGCTCGAAAAAGCGCTCAATAATGCTGAAAAAGAAATAAAGAACTGTGAAATAGAGCCACTGAAAAAAGATGAGCTTCTTGAAATATTTGAAGGAGTAAAAAAAAATTTAAGCAGAATACATAACATAATGCAAAACCCTAATTATTGCGAGCATTTTTCAATAGACAAAATACTTTTTTCCACAATTCACCAATTGCTCCAGCAATATCCAAATACTTTTTTTGGAGATTTCATAAAGCCTGGCGAAAAGGACTCTGGAGAAAAAATAAGAATATCAATTAGCCAGAAGAACCCTGAACTGGTGGTTGAGTGTTGCGGCTATGAGCTTCAACTGCTGTTTTTTAATATGCTTTCAAATGCAGCAGATGCTATTATTAGCAATGGAGGGAAAGGAAGAATGACTGTTGAGACATCTTCTGAAGAACAAACTGCTTTAATAAAAATAAGCGATGATGGAAAACCCATAAGCCTTGCTAACCTAAAAAAGATAAACAACAGACAGCTTTTTTCCACAAAGGGAAAAGGCCATGGCAGAGGACTGAAAATAATATATGACATTCTGCAGAACTACAACGGAACGATTGCTGCTTCCTATGATAAAGATAAAAAAATTCTTGAGTTTGTATTGACTCTGCCTCTGTTCAGATAGCCATCCTGATCAGATTAAGAATCAACGTAAATCGTAATATTGTGAAAAAATATTTGTAGACCAAACTTGATAATTTATAAATCAGAAAATAAACTTGTGTTGTTTTTGATAATTTTTATGCTATTTTTATCCCTTTTTAGAACTGCCCTGAATTATAATAATTTTTTTCCAAAACTATTTAAATAGCAAATATTAAACTATTGTATATAAATATGGGTGATTTATATGGAACAAATAGTTTTTGAGCAGCTTACTTACATACTTGAGATGATAGGACAGGAGTTTAATAAAGGAATAGTCATTGTAGATAAAAATTTGAAAATAGCCTGGATAAATTCTATCATTGGAAAAAAAGGGTTCCGTTTAAGTGAAATAATAGGAGTTTCTTACCATAAAGTATTTGAGAACATAGATGCCCCAGATGAAAAAGACTCAACATATATTGCAGTAAATACTGGAAGAACAACCCACACTATAAAAAAAGGAAAAGACTCCAAAGACTATCATGTTGTATCAATCCCAATAAAAAACGAATCACAGACCGTTGAGTATGTTTTGGAATTCACCAAGTCGTTAGACGAGCAAAAAAGCAATGAAATACAGAGTTTAAAAGAATTTATTTTTGAAAGAGAACTTAAAATGGCTGAACTTAAGAAGAGAATAAAAGAATTGGAAAACCCGCTTGTTATTTCTCAAACAAACAAGGTGAAATAAATGAATGAATTTCTTAAATATTTTGTGCTTTTCTCTTTGATGTTTATGACATTTGGGTGCAGTAACGAAACGAAGCAGGAATTAGCTCCTATAACTGTTAAATTATCTTGGCTGCATACTGCGGAATTTGCAGGGCTTTATACAGCAGATAGTCTCGGGTATTACGAAGAGGAAGGGCTGGATGTAACTCTGGATGCTTTTGATTTTGAAAAAACAGCAATAGATTATGTTTCAGATGGGCAGGCACAATTCGGGTTTGGAAGTTCAACAGAGGTTATTCTTGCAAGAGAACAAAACAAAAGTGTAAAGGCTGTATTTGCCCTATACCAGACAAGCCCTGACGTTCTACTTTCTTTAGATGAGTCAAAGATCACCAAACCTGAAGACTTACAAGGGAAAAAAATAGGTTTATCCTGTGGATCAAACACAGAATACCAAGAGATAGCTTTTTTGAAAAAATTTAACATTACTTATACCTCAACATGCTCAGGATATGATATTAATCAATTATTGAATGGAGATGCAGATGCAATTGGAGGATTTATAACTAATGAACCAATTCTTTTTGAAGAAAAAGGATACAAAATAAACAAAATGCTGATTAGTGATTATGGTGTTGATGTTTATCCAAATCTTATTTTTGTCAGTGAAGATTATATGGAATCCAATCCTGATATTATATTGAAATTTCTTAGGGCTACAAAAAAAGGATTGGAATATTCTCTGGCACATACAAATAATGCCCTCAATTTTACTATTTCTATGGATTCCTCTTTAGATGTAAATCATCAAAAGAAAACATTGCTTGTACAGGCACCTCTTATTCATTCAGGTATTTCTCCTATAGGATGGATGGACAAGCCAAAATGGATGGAAACACAGCAATTATTGCTTGATCAGAACATGATCACAATACCTGTAAACCCTGAAGAAGCTTATACTATGGAGTTTTTAAACAAAATTTATAACTAAATGCGCTTTGTATACATACGAGAATGAAGATTAGAACCAAACTATTTATTTTTATCGCAGCCCTTTTGGCAATTCTTGTATTTGCAGCATATCTTCTAAGTTATGTGTATAGTCCAAAAATAATTGAAGATAGGATTGCTTCTCAGATGGATAGTATAATTACATTAAAGGAAAACCAGATAGAGAACTATTTTGGTGAAAAAATTAAAGATATTCGTTCAGTTATTAATGAGACATATTATTCTGATAAGTCATTATACATGTCTAATATCACTTTTGATATAGAAGAAAATAAAATAATAAGAGAAAAGCTGACAGGAAAGCTATCAAATGATGAAGATTTTGAGGAGTTTTTTGTTATAGATATGACTGGAAAAATAATCCTTTCAACTGATGAATCTCAGGAAGGGAAAAATAAAGCAAACGAAAACTATTTTATCAACAGACAACAAGATCATTTTATTCAAGCATTTTATTATGATTTGGCAATACAAAACCCTTCCACTATTATATCCAGCCCAATAAAAGATTCTCAAGGAAATATTATAAGAATTTTTGGAGCAAGATTAAATACAGATAATATTAACAAGATAATGCTAGAAAAATCAGGACTTGGTGAAACTGGAGAAACATACTTGGTAAATAGATTCTATTATCTTGTTACGGAATCCAGATTTTTAAAAGATGCGAGATATAAGAATACTATTTACACAGAGGCCACAATGAATTGCATGAACGGAACTAGCGACTATGCCCATTATAATGATTATAGGGGAGTTCCAGTTTTTGGTGCATACAAATGGGATAATGATTTGAAAATATGCATACTGGCTGAAATAGATCAAAGTGAAGCCCTTCGGTTTGTTAAGAATTTGAGGAATATAATATTTATTATGCTTATAATTGCAGTTTTTTTAATAAGTGTTGGAGGACTTATTTTTTCTAAGACTATAACAAGTCAAATAGATATTTTTGCCATTGCCACAAAAGAGTTTTCAGAAGGAAACCTGGATTACAAGATAGAAATGCCATCAACCGATGAATTTCATAATCTTGGAGAACTATTCAACAAAATGGCGCTTGATCTGAAATTCTCCAAGATCGCGCTTGAGGATTATAGTCAAAACCTCGAAAAACAGGTTGAAGACAGGACTGCTGAGCTAGAAGAAAAAATTTATGAATTAAGTAAAAATAAAGCCGCTCTATTAAATATTATGGAGGATTTGAGAGAATCAATGGACAAGCAGAAACAGCTCGAAAAAGTAAAGACTGAGTTTTTGAGTGTAACTTCTCATGAATTAAGAACACCTATAACCCCCATGAAGGCTCAGCTTCAGATGGTGCTTGGAGAATATTTTGGAAAACTCTCTCCAGAGCAGAAGAAAAGCTTGGATATGGTTTTGAGAAATGCTGTAAGGCTTGACCATCTAATAGGAGATATACTGGACATTTCAAAGTTACAGTCAGGGGCAATGAAATTTATATTTGAAAAAGTAAACATGAATAAAATAATAGACAATGTTTCTGAAACAATGAGTCTAAAGGCCAACGAGAAAAATATTAAACTGGAACTAGTAGAAAAGGATCTTCCAGAGATCATAGGAGACAGTGACAGGCTTACGCAGGTTCTGGTTAATTTAGTGAATAATGCAATAAAATTTACAGACCCTAATGGAATCATTCAAGTTAAGTCTGAAAACAAGAATGACCAAATAGTTGTGAGTGTAAAAGACAATGGAATAGGAATATCAAAAGAAGACCAAAAGAGGCTTTTTACACCCTTTGTTCAAGTCGACTCTAGCCACTCCAGAAAATATGAAGGAAGCGGATTGGGATTGGCAATATGTAAAGGAATAATACTCAGGCATGGTGGAAAAATATGGATAGAGAGTGATTTGGGAAAAGGCTCAGAGTTCATATTTACTATTCCTATAACAACCAAAATTCCAGAAGGCGAAAAAGAGGTGGAACTTTTTATTTTTAACAAAGATTCAATAATAACCTCGTTTAAGAAAAAAATTGATTCAGAAGGATACGCAATTGTTGAAGAAAAAATGGATGAACTTATAAATGAAAATATATTAAAAGAAGATGGCAGTCTCAGGTATGATCTCTCATATAAAGAACTTGAAAAAAAAGGATATATATTTAAAAGAAATTGACCTGTGATGGAGGTGACTTGAAAAAATGAAAAAATCAATAATGATTGTTGATGACGAAGCAGATGTTGTTGAAACAATAAGGTATATATTGGAAAGAGAAGGTTATAAAGCTGAGGAAGCTTATAGTGGATACGAATGCCTTGAAAAAGACGAACACAACTATTATTATTTAATATTTTTGGATATAATGATGCCTGGAATGAGTGGTTACAAGGTAGCAGAAGAGCTAAGAAAAAGACATAATACAAACATTAAAATAGTCTTTATATCAATAAAGCCAAAGGCAGAAGTTGATTTAAAATATGCAGATGGTTTTGTGCAAAAACCGTTTCATATACAGGAAATAGTGAAAAAAACTGCTCTGCTTAGCACCGCGGAAGGAGGATAAAAAAATGAAAATAATGATTGTGGATGATAACAAGGACATAGTTGATACGATTAACTTGATTATGCAAAAAGAAGGATATGAGACTGCTACAGCACAAAACGGCGAAGAGTTTCTGAAGAACGTTGAGAACTCAAGACCTGACCTTGTGCTTCTTGACGTAATGATGCCAGGGCTTACAACCAGACAAATACTTGAGAACCTCAAGAAAAAAGGTCTGAATGATCTAAAAATAATACTTGTTACAGTTGTAAGGTTTTCAGATGATGAAAAACAGGCATTGATGAAAGAGTTCAAAATAGTTGACCATATTACAAAGCCGTTTGATGTAGCTAACTTAGTTGAAAGAGTCAAAAATCAATTTAAATAGTATAAAAATGAGAAAACAACTTGTTATCATACCCTCATGGAAATACAATGACAGGGTGATAGAGTTTATAAAGGAATCGTATGCAGGTTATACAAAAATCTGCTATATAACCCTGAACAAGACTTACAAAGCGATTCTGGATTTATTTAATGAGAACGGTATAGAAAATGAAAAGTTTTATTTTATAGATTTTATTACTCCTTCAGTTCTAAAAACGAAGCCCTCACAGAACTGTTTTTTTATGGATTCTTGTGAAGATATAAATAAGTTCGCAGACTCTTTCCTAAATATATTGAAGCTAAAAAAAATAAACTTTGTTATTTTTGATTCAGTTTCCTCTTTTTTAGTATACAACCATGACCAACAAGTTATAAAATTCTTTAATTATGTGAACTCTTTTTTGGAAAAAATGAATGTGGAACTGGCAATTTTGGCCCTGGAAGAAGACGCTCAGAAGCCAACAATAAAACAACTCAAAATGTCTGTTAATAATACAAAAGTTTTTTGGGAATAAAATGGATGAAGAGCCTCAAATAGTAGCAATAAATTATTGGAAAGAGATAAAAATGGAACTTAATAATATTGTTGGAAATATAAAAGATATTGCTTTGGTAATTCATAACTCTGTGGAATTAGAGGATTTGATAGATTTCTTTGATCGATTTCCTGTGAGAAAAAAACTTCTCTATATATCATTAACCAAGACTTACGGTTCTGTAAAAGATACTCTTAAGAAATTGCACTTTAGTGTCAGCACTATAGATTGCGTTTCAGGAGGTGTTTTTGTGAGTGCTTCAGCAGAGGATGTGTTGTTTCAAAAAATGCCTGAAACTTTAGATGAATTATATAATATTATATTGAGTGCAGATAAAACTTACTTTCCTGATTATGTTGTTATTGACTCTTTTTCACAGTTTATGGATTTTGCATCAGCAAATTATGATAGGAAAAAACTACAGATTTTTTTTGCAAAGCTCACTGAAATTGATAAAAAAATAATTTTATTGTATGAAGATAATCTCGCTAGAAAACTTGTGGGTCTGCCTACATTATATATAAGCACAATTCTTAAGATTGAGATGATAAGAAACAAAATTTTTTGGCAGGGATAAATTAGTCTATTGCTTATTCATAATTCTGTCAATCCTTTTTTTGAGATCAACAATGCTAAACGGCTTTTCAATATAATCCTTTGCAAGGCTAGATCCGAGACCTTTGTTGAGATCGTCAGTAATTGCAGTAAGGAATATTACCGGAATTTTTGACAGTTCTCTGCTTTTATTCATCTCTGAAACAACTTCCCAGCCGTCGACTTGAGGCATCATGATATCTAAGAGTATAAGATCTGGTTTTGCTCCATTTTTAAGAAGATCCAGACACTCTTTGCCATTGCACGCCTCTATAAAATTGTACCCTGATGCCAAACTTGTCAAACCGTCCTTTACAGAATATCTTGAGTCATCATTGTCATCAACAACCATTATTGTTTTTTTCATAACTCCACCTCGGGTTTATTTTTTTAATGCTTTTTTTATTTTTTTGTAAAGGCTTTCCCTTTCAAAAGGCTTCTCAATGTAGTCTGATACTGAAAGTTTTCCCATAAGCTTGCTTATCTCATCCCTTTTTACAGTCATAAAAATTATTGGTATATCTTTGAGCAGAGGGTCTTCTTTTATTTTCGCTGCAGTCTCCCAGCCATCCATTACAGGCATCATGATATCCAGAAGAACCAGATCAGGCTTTTTTTCCCTGCACTTTTTAAGTGCCTCTTTTCCATTGCAGGCATCCATAAAATTAAGATTTTCGTCCAGCAATAGCAGACATTCTTTTACAGCATATCTAAGGTCCTGATTATCGTCTACCAACAGAAGAGTTTGCCTTTGACTTTTTTTTGAGTCTTTCATTTTTCCACCTATTTTATGTTTTTTGAAGCTATTGGAAGAGTAATATTGAAACTTGCACCTTTTTCCAATCCTTCACTTTCTGCCCATATGTGGCCTCCGTGTTTCTCAATAATTTTTTTGCTTATGGCCAAACCCAGCCCTGCACTGTGTTCATGTCGAGAACTGTCAACTTTGAAGAATTCTTCAAATATTTGCTCAATGTTTTCTTTGGCTATGCCTATTCCCTGATCCTTAACACATATAACTATATTAGTATCTTCTTTTTTTGTGATGATTTTAAGTGACTTTCCATCGTTCATAGCGTTTAATGCATTCTTGACTATATTCTCCAAAACTTCTCTTATTTTTATAGGGTCAATAAACAGTTTAGGAAGCCGCTTTTCCAAACTTTTTTTCAAATTTATTTTTCTTTGAGTTATTATTATTTTTTGGCTTATTATTATTTTTCTTATTATTTCATTGATGTTTGATTTTTCGTAGTTAAACGTAACAACGTTGGAGTCTAATTTTGCCAATGTAAGAATATCTTTAAGCAATACAAGAAGATATTTTGCATTTTGAAGTGCTATACTGAGTCTTTCGTTATTCTTTTTTGTGCAGCCTGATAGCAAAGATATTTCCAGTAAAGAAATTATGGGAGTTAAGGGAGTAATAAGATCATGTGCTAATTGATTTACAAACCTGCTTTTTTGCTCCAAAAGGCCCATTACACGCAAATTTGCTATTTCCAACTTTTCTGTTCTGTCTTTTACTTTTTTCTCAAGCTGCTTGTTCATTTCTTCAACTAGACTGGTTTTATTTTTCAACTCATCTCTCATTACAGTTTCTTCAGTAACATCATGTATCATTACAAGAATGCTTGCTTTTTTTTTCTTTTTTTCATTGATGCATGTTCCCATTACACTTCCTGTTTTTTTCATCTTACCTTTTGATTGGAATTGAATCTCATATGAGTCTATTTTTCCAGTCCTTTTTGCAGTTTCTATTTTATTAGAAAATTCTTTTCTTGAATCTGCTGCTATCAGGGGAATTTCAAAAATATTTTTTCCGATTATTTTGTTCTTGCTTATTCCAAGCCATTCTTCAACTATGCTGTTTATATCTTCTATTTGCTGTTTTTCGTTTAAAAGCAGAATTGCTTCAGGCGAAAGATCAAATATTTGTCTGTATTTTTCCTGTGCATCACAACATACAAGTTCCTCATCATTTTTTATAGTGTTGAAAGATCCTACAAGCATAGATGTTCTATTTTTTTTTGTAATTGGATTGACTGTGCCACCGACCCGAATTGCTTTGCCTTTTTTTGTTATAAAAATTGTACTTGTCTTTATTGGCTCTTGTTTTTTGCTAACTACTTGTTTAAATGTCTCTTTGCATTTTGAGACAAGACTCTTGTCAATAATATTAAGATAATTTATTTTTTGAATATCCTCTTTAGTATATCCAAGAATTCTGTTGAATGAATGATTGGTATAGATAAATTTTCCTTTGTTGTCAATCAGAAATATAATTTCTGCTGTATTATTTACTATAATTTCGCACTGTGTTTTGTCGTTCATCATGAATGATTTTGGTCTTCACATATTACACTCATTTAAGGGCCATTCTGGTTTAAAAATCATTTGGAGGGTTTGGGATAAATTAGCATTTTTTTTATCCTGAGATAAACTTTTATTTGAACCATTTTATTCGTTAAAATTAAATATATGCCAATATAAATTTACTTTAAAAACAGGAAGTATAAGGAAAAACATAAAAACCAAAACCTTAATAAACAACCTAACTAAATATTAACGTTGTGATGATGGTTTTTTAATTTAAAAAGGGGGTGGACAATGGCAGGCAGGGAAATAATGATTCCGCAGAATAATTTCAATCTGGAAAACTATAACTTTTTTGTTCTTACAGCAGACGTTGGTGGGCTTCACACATATATAGCAGTGATGGGTGTAAAAAGCAAAAAAGGCTACGACATAATACTTAAATATTCCTACAAGACAAGCGAAATAAAACAGATACATGAGCCAATAAACCTTGCGCTTAAAGAAGCCCATGAGGTGTACGGAATATGCGTCAACAGGTGCTGTATTGGAGGAGCAGGGCCGGTAAGCAGGAAAAGAGGGTATATAAAGCTTACAAACCAGGACCTGGAGATAAACCAAAAAAATATTCTTACCAATACAATGCTTAATAAAGTAATACTCATAAATGATTTTGAAGCTGTTGGCTATGGTCTGGACATGCTGAACCTGAAAAAAGACACATATGAGCTGGACCATGTGGGTGAAGATCTTACCCACCAGTGGACCCCTGGAAATACTTACGCAATCATTGGAGCTGGAACAGGGCTGGGCATGTCAATAGTGCATTATGATTCTGGAAAACACCTTCACATACCTTTGCCAAGCGAAGGAGGGCATATGGATTTTGTTCCATACAACCACCTGGAGCTGGAGCTTGTGGAATACCTTAAAAAGAACCATCTCACCAAGAAAGATGTGCACCCAGAGTATGAGAGAGTGCTGTGTGGCTCAGGAATAACAATACTTTATGATTTTTTAAGGACAAAAAGCCTATTTTCAGAAACCGAAACAACAAAAAAAATAGACTCACTAAGCGATGAGCAGAAGCCGGCGGAGATTTTCCAAGCCGCAAGCCACGATGAAACCTGCAAGAAAGTTGTGGATATGTTCATAAATTTTTATGCCAGGGCTGCCAGAATTCTCGCCCTTATTTCAGAGTGCTACAGCGGACTGTTTATAGCTGGAAAAATTGCAATAAAAAACCCTGGGCTTTTCAAAACAGGAGCATTTATGGAGGAGTTTGAAAAGCACGACAAAAGAAATGACATCCTTAGAAAGACAAAGGTTTACATAATAAAAAATGAGGATATTGGCTTGTACGGATGCTGCAATGTTGCTGCAAACTTTTTTAACATATGAAACATACGATTTAGAAAACAGGTGAAAAACTGAACATAAAAATAAAATAACAAAAATAACAAAACTCATAAGTGAAGAAACAAAAAATCTGAAAAAACTATTGTGGAGGGAAAAATGGCGCAAAAAATAATGATAGTTGAGGACTCTTCCTTAATGATTGCAGTTATAAGCAACTTCATAAAAAAGGAAGGCAAAGACTTTGAGATAATAACTGCTGGCAACGGTGAAGAGGCTGTAAGAAAATATGGTGAGCAAAAGCCTGCACTCGTATTTATGGATATAAAAATGCCAGGTATGGATGGAATAACTGCACTTGAGAAGATAAGGCAGGCTGATTCAAATGCAAAAATTGTTATGTGCACCTCACTAAAAGAGCCGGAACAGGAGCAGAGAGCAAAAAAGGCAGGATGCGTAGGATACATAATGAAGCCGTTTAGCAGGCAGGATATAGTGGATGCAATAAATAAAAACATTCCACAATAATTTTTGGAGGTGCCAAAATGGGATTAAAAGTACTGGTGACCGATGACTCCGTATTTATGAGAAATATGCTGAAAAAGCTTATAACTGAGTCAGGAGCAGAGGTTGTCGGCGAAGCAGGAGACGGCAACGAAGCAATACAGAAATTTGATCAGCTTCACCCTGACCTTTGTTTTATGGATATAATGATGCCTAACCTTAACGGCATAGAAGCGTTGAAAGGTATAATGTCAAAGGACAAAAATGCCAAAGTAATAATGTGTACGTCTGTAGGACAGGAAAAAGTGGTTAATGAGGCTGTGGAAGCAGGAGCATCTGACTTCATTGTAAAGCCATTTACAAAAGAGGATGTTGACACTGTACTGAAAAAATACTCAGGATGAACCAGCAAAAAAGGTGGTCTTTTGGCAAAAATACTAATAGTTGATGATTCAGCGTTTATGAGGCAGAGCCTTTCAGCAGTTATAAAGACAGATTCTGAACTAACTGTTGCTGGAACTGCTTTTGACATTCCAAGCGCAGTCAGTCAGATAAAAAAGCTTGACCCTGATATAATTCTGCTTGGAATAGGCCTGCCGGAATGCGCACCACAGGACTCTTACCTGGCGTCTTTCAAGGATATCCTGAAAGAAAAAAATATTCCTGTAATAGTTCTCACTCCTGTAACAAAAAAAGCTTCTGAAACAACATTTGACCTTTTGGAAAACGGAGCAACAGACTTTGTGATTTTTCCTGAAGGAGATAGGAAAGAAGCGATAAACAAAATTTCGCAAGAACTCATAACAAAGCTTAAGGTTGCAGTAAAACTCAAGCCAAAAAAATTTGCTCCTCTAAAAAAAATTTCAATTTCAGCGTTTCATCCAACAACAAAAAAAATTGTTGTTGTTGCAAGCTCTACAGGAGGGCCCCAGACGCTGGAAGCATTCTTAACACAGCTTCCTGCAAATATTCCCGCACCAATACTCATAGTTCAGCACATGCCGCCAATATTTACCAACAGCCTTGCGAAAAGGCTTGACAATCTTTGCGAGATAGAAATAAGGGAAGCCAAAGATGGTGATGAAATAAAACAGGGAGTTGCCCTGATTGCTCCTGGAGGATACCATATGGAGCTTAAGGCAGACCTTCCAGGCTATGAGGGTGCAATATGCCTAAATGAGGAGCCTCCAGAGCTTGGTGTAAGGCCGAATGCAAACAGGCTTTTCAAAAGCGTTGCGCCAATATTCAAAGAAAATACAATAGGAATAGTGCTTACAGGAATGGGAAACGATGGAACAGAAGGCTCCAGAGCAATAAAATCTGTTGGAGGAACAGTAATTGCAGAAGCAGAGGAGTCCTGCATAATATATGGAATGCCAAAGTCAGTTGTAGATAATCAGCTTGCAGATATGGTTGTATCACTTGACAAGATGGGGGTTGCACTGCTTCAATTATTGGACATTTAAAAAAACAAAACTGACTTGCAAAAAAGCTAAAAAATAGACAGATTAAAAAATCAAAAAAGAGGAAAAAAATGCCTGACATGTCAGCATACAAGGAAGCGTTTATTTCAGAAGCAAGAGACCATCTGGACACCCTAAATGAAGGACTGCTTGTTCTTGAAAAAAGCTCAGATGATAAAGAGAATATAAACAAATTGTTCAGGGCGTTTCATACATTGAAGGGAAACTCTGCAACAATGGGATTTATAAAGTTTTCAGAACTGGCCCATTCTTTGGAAGACTTGCTTTCAAAAATAAGGGATGGGGAGCTGAAGGTTGATCAGCAGACAATAGACCTTCTTCTTGAAGGACTGGACATTTTGGAAGGAGGCCTCGAGCTTATAGACAATGACGAGGCAGACAGCATAGAAATTGAGGACTGCGTCAAAAAGCTTAAGGAGAGAATGGGGCAGAAGGATGAGGTAATAAAGCTTGACATTCCTGCAAAGCTTGAGCTAGATGAAAGCCAAAAAAAGCTTTTGGCAAAAGAGCAAAAATCCAAAAACAGCATATTCAGAATAATACTTTTTTTTGAAAGAAAAAATTTTCTAAAAGCTGCTAAGTCTTCACTTGTTTTAAGAAACCTTTCTGACTCTGGGAATTTTATAAAAACAACACCTGTAATGGATGAAATTAAGATGGGCAAGTTTGACCAGGAAGTCGAATTTGTTTTTTCAGCAAAAATCTCAAAAGAAGAGACTGAAAAAATAATCAATAAGGTTTCAGGAATAAAGCATGTTTTTATACTTGGACTGGAAGAAGAATACAAACGGCCTGAGCAAAGCAATGAAGAAAAAGAAAAAGAAAAGGCAAACATCGCACAAAAACACCAGCAGGAAGTTGTAAAGCAGATCCAGAGTGTAAAAGTAAACATGACAAGGCTTGACAAGCTCATGAACCTTGTGGGAGAGCTTCTGATAAGCAACATACGGCTTCAGGATATAAACAAGAGGCATGATATTGGTGATTTGAGGAGTGTTCTTACAGGAGTAGACAGGCTTATACTTGACCTCCAGGATGAGGTTATGCAGATACGGATGGTTCCAATAGGAAACATCTTCAACAGGTTTCCAAGGATGGTAAGGGATCTTGCAAATAAGGAAAACAAAAAGCTTGAGCTTGTGATAGAGGGGGCAGAGATAGAGTTTGACAGGACTGTTTTGGATGAGATAGGAGATCCGTTGGTGCATCTTTTGAGAAATGCAGTTGACCATGGAATAGAAATCCCTGAAGAGCGTGCAAAAACAGGAAAGCCTGAGCAGGGAACAATAAAGCTCATAGCAAGAAGGGAAAAAAACAATGCAGTTATAGAAATACAGGACGATGGAGGAGGAATTGACCCGCAAAGGGTAAAAGCTGCAGCAATAAAAAAAGAGACAATATCAAAAGAGGAAGCTGAAAAGATGAACGAAAACCAGCTTCAAATGCTAATATTCAGGCCAGGAACCAGCACGAATGAGGTTGTTACCGAGGTTTCCGGAAGAGGTGTTGGAATGGACGTTGTGCTGAGCAAAGTAAAAGAGCTTGGAGGAAATGTAAAGCTGAATTCAGGTGTTGGAAAGGGAACAACTGTAACGTTGGAACTGCCATTGACTATTGCTATAATTACTTCCCTTATTGTAAGGGTAGGAAATGACAGGTACACAATTCCTTTGGCAAGCGTCGACGAAACAATCCACATAAGAAAAAGCGAGATAAAAACAATACAAAACTATGAGGTTTTTTTGCTGAGAAAAAATGATCTGCCACTGTTCTGGCTCCACAGCCTTACAGGAATAAGCGAGTATGAAAAGCCTGAAAACCTGACTGTGGTGGTGGTTTCAAAAGGAAACGAAAAAATAGGGTTGGTGGTCGATGAAATACTCAGCCAGCAGCAGGTACTGATAAAAACGCTTCAGGAAATGGTCAAAGGCACAAAAGGCTGTGCAGGGGCAACAATACTTGGTGATGGAAGCGTGGCTCTTATACTTGACATAGGAACATTGATAGACTAATTTGATGAATTGAAAACAACAGGAAAAACAATAATATCAGAAGGGAATAGATACTATATCAATTATGTTCAGCGATAAGGAGGTTGAATGATGGAATTAGAGGGAGAACAAGGAAAGAAACTTGAAGAAATTAGCAATGCATCTTCAAGAAGTGCTGCAGAAGCGCTCCAGAAAATGTTGAACAAAAAAGTTGACATGAGTTTTCCAAATGTTGGGCTAAAAAGCGTAAACATTATTGACAGAATGAGTAAAGGATGTGAATGTGTTATTGGGATAAGCGAAATAACTGGTGATTTGAAGGGAAACCTTATACTTGCGTACGACAAGGCGAAAGTTCTGCCGCTGCTTGAAATACTTACAATGCAGGCGCCTGGAACAATGAAAGAAATCACCGAAGATGCAAGAAACGCATTCACAGAGCTTGTGAACATTATTGGAGGAGCCTACTTGAGCAGTATGGCAAACCAATTGCAATTAAGACTTTTTCCAAATCCTCCTACATACACAGGAAGGCTTGAAGAGGTGAAAGGAGAATTGTTTGATGACTTGACAAAGGGAATAGAGAATATTTTCCTTGTAACAACTGAACTGAAGATTTCAGATCTCCAGGCGTTTGGTGATCTGTTCATATTGCTTGACGGAAACTCCCTGCACGAGGTACTGAACAAACTGCACTAATAAAGAATAGAGAAAACCGGAATCATATAATCAACAAGTTTGATTCATGACAAAAAGAATGAAAAAAATAGGCTATATATACGAGCATGTAAGCGATCCTTATGATGAAGATAATATAATAATAAGAAGCCTGAAAAAAAAGTTTGAGATAGTCCCAATCAGGACAAATGACATTTATGCGCTGGAAAACCTTCCTGATCTTGTGAAAGAGTGCAGGTTTGTACTGAATTTCAGCCCTTCAATGCTTGGACTGGAGCTTGCAAAAGAGATAGAGCAGCTAAAAATTAAAGTGATCAACCCCTCTCCAACCTATTACATGAATGAGGACAAGTGGATGTTTTACCTTCACTGCAAAAAGCACAAAATACCAACTCCTGAAACAATAATTGTGAGCAACAACAGGCAGGCAGCAAAACAAGAAATTTCAGACTTCCTCAAAAGCGGGCCAATAGTGCTAAAGACAATCTTTGGCGAAAGGGGAGAGTTTGTTTTGAGAGCAATGAACACCAGACAAGCCCTTAAAATCATTGAGCACTTCAGCAGAAAAACAACTGCCCCTATAATAGCGCAAAAATTTGTAGAAGACTATGGCAGAACCTATAGAATAACTGTTTTTGGAAATAAAGTAGTCCAACGCATTATAAAGATTGGGAAGAACTGGAAAGTGAAAGGCTATGGAAGAGAGACAATGCGACTCATAAAGCAAAATAAAACACTTGATGCGATAAGCCTTAATGTTGCAAAAGTTGTGAAGCAGGAAATATGCGGCATAGACTTTATAGAAAATAATAACAAATTTTTTGTGCTGGAAGCCAACGGAGTCCCATCATTGTCATTAATAAAAAAAGATATGGACAGGCTTACAAAAGAACTCTCGGCATACTTGGAAAAAAAGCTTAAACTGAGCCTAAATATCAATAAAAAAAATATATAGGAAAATGGATAAAAACGATTGGGACAGGATTGCAGATGACTACTACACAGAAATACTCAGCCCGCTGAAAGACAGCTACAAAAATCCTCTTTTTGAGGACTTAAAAAGAGAAAGCGGAAAAGGAAAAACTGTGATAGACCTGGGCTGCGGCCTTGGGGAATTGACTAAATTCCTATCCTCAAGATTCAAAAAAGTTGTGGGTGTGGATTTTTCGCCAAAAATGGTTGAGAATGCGAAAAAAAAGAACAGTAAAATAAAAAATGCAGAGTTCTTTGTTGCGGACTTAAACAACCTAAAAAAATACAACAAACAATTTGACGTTGCAATAGCAGTAAACTCCATAATTGCGGATAAGACAAAATCAGTGGATCATATACTTAGGGAAATATTCAATTTACTAAAGCCAGGAGGAAGGCTGTTTGTGGTCCTGCCTTCAATGGAAGTATACCTTTTCGAATCCACACTTCTTATAGACAAAGAACTGGCGAAAGGAAAAACCCAGAAGCAGGCCAGGAAAAAAGCTGAAAAGCTTATTAACCAAAAAGAGCATGACTTTCTCCAGGGAACTATAACTTTTGATGGGGACACAGAAAAATGCTTTTACGGCTTTGAGATTCCTTACAGGTTTAGGAAAGCAGGGTTCACCAAAATCCAGATAGGAAAAGTTCTTTATTCATGGAAAGAGTTTAGCAGGGCAGGCCAGGCATATTTTAAGCACGCAGACCTTCCGTGGGACTGGTACGCCTCCTGCACAAAACCCTTAGGAGGGAAAAGATGATAGACCTCAAAGATATGGAAAAGGACGCCCTCAAAGAGACAGGAAATGTTGGGATAGGCAATGCAGCAACTGCCCTTTCAAAAATGCTCAACAAAAAAATTGACATATCAATTCCCACAACAGAGTTTGTTCCTCTGGAAAAAGTTGCAGGCCAGCTTGGAGGGGCTTCAGCCATAATATCAAGCATTTACCTGGAAATAAGCGGAGATGTGGATGGAGAAGCCTTGCTGGCGTTTACCCAGGATGGAATGAAAAATATAATAGACCTTTTGCTGGGAAATCCTATCGGTACAACAAAATTAGTCACTGAGATAGAGGAGTCTGCTTTTAAAGAGATGGCAAACATAGTTACAGGCGCATACCTAAATTCATTGGGAAATTTTCTTAACATGAAAATACTGCCTTCAGTGCCTCACACTGCTACAGACATGGCGCAGGCAGTGATTGACTATGCCTTGATAAAAGTGGCGACACATTCAGACTCAATAATGGTTGTTACTGCAGACTTCAGCATTGAGGGACAGCAGATAAACGGCAAATTCCTGATAATACTTACAGATGAGTCCTTGAAAAAAATAATTACAATGATTAACCAAAAATATGGAGTTATGTAACGCAAATGGATCAACAAAAACCAACAGAACTTGAGGCTTTGAAAGAGCTTGGAAATATAGGTGTAGGAAATGCAAGCACAGCACTTTCAAAAATGCTTAATAAAAAAATAGACATAACAATACCTGATGCAAAGTTTGTTGCGCTTGAAAAGTTTTCAGAAATAATCGGAGGACCTGAAACAATAGTCCACGGCATATTTCTGAAGCTTGAGGGAGATTTAGCGGGCCAGTCATTGTTTTTGTTTCAGGATAAATCAGCCCTCGAGCTGGCAGACCTGCTTTTGGGCCTTCCTGACTCTTCAACAAAAAAGCTTGAAAATGAGTCTTTGTCAGCTTTTCAGGAAATGGCAAACATTTTTGTGGGATCATTCCTTAACTCAATAGGAGAGATGCTCCAGCTAAAACTTTTGCCGGGCATACCACATTATGGGAATGATATGGCGCAGGCAATAATTGATATAATCCTTGCGGAGATCGGCAAAAAAAGTGACAAAGTCCTTTTTATTAACACCAAGTTCAGTGTTGAATCCAAAAACGTGAGCGGCTCTTTTATTATGTTTTTTGATCCGGAATCACTAAAAAAGCTTGTGGAATCAATCGAAAAGGCTTACGGAATAGAAATAGCAAAACAAGACTAATAAAAAACACCAATAAAAAAGAGGCAAATAAAAAAGTGGGCGGAGAACAAGAGCTTATGGCGGATATGGGAAAATATGTAATTGGGCAGTCTCCAGAAATACTTGTATCCCTTGGGTTGGGCTCATGTGTGGGCGTGGCGATTTGGGATCATGAAAAAAAGATTGGAGGACTTGCTCACATAATGCTACCAAAAAGCGATTGCTGTACAAATAAGGAAAATAAAGAGTTTAACATGAACAAGTTTGCAGACTGCGCCATACCAAACATGGTTGAAGAGCTCAAAAAAAGAGGCTGTAACCCAGCCAGGCTGAAGGCAAAAATTGCAGGCGGAGCCCATATGTTTGCATCGCTTCCAAAAACAGAAGCCATGGATATCGGAAAAAGAAACTCAGAATCAGTCAAAGAAGAGCTTGACAAGCTAAGCATACAAATAGTGGTAAATCAGACAGGAGGAACCCTCGGCAGAACAATAAAATTCAGCCTGGAAACAGAAAAGCTCACAATAAAAACCAAAGACGGAATAACTGAGTTTTAGAAAAAGCCTGACTGATTATCCTAAAAATTATTGAAAATTGCGCAGGGTAGAATATCACAGAGTGCAGCAAGCATAGATTGCTCTGCATCTCAACATTTAGATCGAGGATAGGGCAAGCCTATCAGTTACCAGGCGCACTTTTGTTAACGTTGAAAAAAAGCAAAAACTATATAAATGAGTGATTCAATAAAATTACAATTAAGTAGTCAATAAAATATTATCTGTTATCATTGAGGTGATTCATTTGGATAATCGCAGAGGCATTTCAGGAAAAAGGTTTTCAAAAAAATCCTTGATTTCTCTTGAAACACTTATAATTTTGATTGCTGTGGTTGTTATTGCGGCGCTTGCAGCAGGAGTTATAATAAGGCAGTCCGGAGTATTATCCCAGAGGGCAGTGACTGTCGGAGACCAGTCCAGGGAAAGGCTTGTTACAGGCTTGGAAGTTATTAGCGTAACAGGAACAGCCAACATTTCAGCAGAAAAGCTCAATGATTTTGAAATACTTGTGAGGCTTAAGGCAGGATCCCTTCCTGTACAACTGAAAAACCTTAAAATCCTTTACACAACCCAGAACGTGGCAATGTCTGCCGCACTACAGCACAGTTCTGCAACAGACCTTTACTCAGATATTGATATAAGCTCTGTGAACTCCAGCTGGCAGAATATATCAGATATTGAAGGTAATGATTTAGAGGCTACAGCATCAAATACTCAGGAACTGATAAGATATAATGCTCTTACAGGAAACATCGAGATAAACCTATCATATGCTTCAAACAATCCTGACCCTGATGACGAAGATGCAACTGCAGGCGCTTTAGCCACAATTTCTGTTGGTAATCTCTCAGATGCATCTGGAACACCTGTGGTAATATCAGTTACCAATGAGCCGCTCATGGTCCATGGAGTTAAGTTTGGATATGTTACAATTTCAGGCAGTGCAAATGTGAATAATTCGCTAAGCGGAACAACAGCAACACTGCACAACGTTCCTACAACAGATGTGTGCACATTTGAAAACCTTATCCAGGAAAGAAGATTCTGCTATGTAAGCAAGATAGGGAATGGGGACACAACACTTGAGACAGGTGAAATGGTGGCTTTAAGGTTCAGGCTAAAGCCCTTCAACCTGCTGCCCATTGAAACGATTTACGAATTGCAGCTACTGCCAAAAGAAGGTGCAATAGAGACAATAAGTGCAGTAAGCCCTTCAACACTTGTAGTTACTAACTCCAAGCTTTGGGGCTAAGCAAAGCTTTAAAAATGGATTTATTTTCATTTTTTTAAAAAGAGGTGGTCAAAACGGCAAAAACCAGCATACGAGTTCAATCTCATATCTTAGAAAAAATTATTGTAGTCTTTATGGTCATTTTTGGGGCAGCTGCAGTCTACATACTCATAAATGTGCTCTCCCAGACAGGCCAGCCAGATCCCATAGTTGCAGTAGTTGAAATACTGCTTATACTTATACTGGCAATATTTGCCCAGACATATGTACTCATAAAGATCTATGAGAAGAACAATAATCAATGATTATTCTCTTTTTCTTTTTATATGTTCCTGCTTTAAAAAACGGCTCTGTAGAAAATCTCCATGGGCGTAAGCCTATGTTGTAGGCGATGAGCCTACAAAAGAGTTCAGCTGTTTGTGTTTTGATGTGCTTTGAAGCAATAGTTGCACCGAACAATCGTT
>JBFYMA010000040.1:0-8991 GCA_041305085.1 Nanobdellota archaeon
GGGTTGGCCCCCTCGGGGATGGTCTTGCTGCACCAAAATATAGCATGAGGCGAGCCAGGCAACACAGAAAACTTTGTTTTCTTAGTGGCGTTCGCTACGCTCAGCACACAAAGCGACCAAAGGGAGACTCCGGATGGAGCCGGTTGAAGGGTTTAATGACATAGTCAAAGACATAAACTAATTGCGTCTCTTGGCTAAATCCTTAATTGTTTTATCAATCTTTTTTTTAGCCATGTCCAAAAAGTTTACTTTTTTTGGAGTTTCTTCATTTTCTTCTGCCAGTCGTATGCAGTCTTTTACAAGTTTTATGTTTTGGTCAAATATAGAGTCTAACATAATAATATTTTCAGAAAATAACTATAAAAACTTTTCTGTTCTAGAGAAGCTCCCGCTTCATTGCCTTAAGATCTTGCGCTGTTTTGAGTTCTGTTGGCTGAGATGCAAGACTGCATATCTCAAAGCAGACTTTGTACTTTTTGAGTATTCTTGCATTCTGCATCCATCTTCCGAGAACCAATTGTTTCTTTGAGCTGTTGAGGAGTTCAGAAAAGTCAAATATTATTGTTTTGTTTTTCTGTTTTGCAATTTTTGCCAGAATCTGGTCTATTCCTGAATTCCTGTAGTGGGTGTGGTCTTTTGGGTAATCTGTATCTGGAACTATAAGTTTTACCTGCTTGCTTTCAAACGCCTGCCTTGAGCCTCTAGCCATTATAATCTCGTATTCTTTTTCAAGCTTTGGGATTCTGGAAAAATCTTTTTGCTCAACAAAAAGTGCTGAAATAATTTTTATGCTGTTTTTTTTCTTTTTTTGATGCTTTTCTGTTTTTTTCAGCACTGCTTCCGGCTCCGGGTTCAGATTTTTGGCTTCTTCTTTTTTCAATCCCAGAACAATCAGCTCATTAAAGCCGTTTTCTGCTGCTGTATTTGCAAGCTCAACTAAGTTGCCTGCTTTGTACACTATGTCAAACATGGATGTTGTTAATCTGGCTGTTTTATTAAAGGTTTTGCAATAAAATTTATTTTCTATATAGAAACATTATTTTTGGGAAAATATAAAAACAAAAGAAAAAAACAGGAGAAAGAATAGCAATAAAATATTTGAAAATGGAAAAGCAAAGAGTCCAAAAAATAATATCCAACTCAGGATTTTGCAGCCGAAGGCAGGCAGAAGACCTTATAAGAGAAGGCTTTGTGAAAGTCAACGGAAAAACTTCTCAGATTGGAGATTCTGCACTGGAGACGGACAAAATCACCATAAACAACAAGCCTTTGAAAAAAGAGTCCAGCGTTTACATCATGCTCAACAAGCCTGCAGGGTATGAATGTACACTGGCAGACAAAAAGAAAAATATTCTCCAGCTAATCAATACAAGCCAAAGGGTTTATCCTATTGGCAGGCTTGACAAGTACACCAGGGGCCTGCTCTTGCTCACAAACGACGGGGATTTTGCAAATTCTGTAATGCACCCGAGCAAAAAGATTGACAAGACATACATTGCAAAGCTGGACAAAAACCTCAAGGAAAAAGACCTTGAAAAGCTCAACAAAGGAGTCAGGCTGGTGGATGGCAAAGTTTTTCCAAAAGCAGGCATGGTAACCAGAAACGTTGCAAGGATAACAATCCATGAAGGAAAAAAGCACATAATAAAGAGAATAATGTACAAGATAGGCTATTTTGTCAAAGACCTCCAGAGGACACAGATAGGCGGGCTAAAGCTGGATGTCAAAGAAGGCAAATGGCGCTTTCTGAATGAAAAAGACAGAAAAAGAATTTTTCTATAGTTCATATTTTTTCTGCAAATAGTCAATAACTTTGTCTAATGTTTGGTTTATATAGTCTATTTCCTGCTTTGTTGTCCAAATAATATTAGTATCTGTACAATTCCATCTAAAATCAAAAAAATCTGACACTTCATTAACCAGTTCTTCATCGTCAATTATTTTATAATCAATGCAAACACTCAACGATAAACCTATACTCCCAATAACATTTGCCCTGCATTTCATTTTTGGGTAGGACGGGTGCTTGTCCTTGGCAACAAGCCTCAGAAGATAATAATCTGGGTGCTTCTCAGAAACACCAGGTTCAGGAATATCATCTGAATAGTTGAATCTCAGGTCTTTGAAACGCTTAAGATAAAACTCTGGCAAAGAGTTATTTATTATTGCTGAATGAAATTCTCGTTCATAGTCACTCAAGTTTCACTCAAGTTTGAATCTGATTCCAGGATTTGCTTTGATGCTTCAGGGTTAAATATCATCAATGCTCAGAAAACAAACATAGTTTATAAATTGCCCTGTGGCGGATTTATTAAAGCTTATAAAGCGATAAATATATAAATATTGCCAGCAAAGGTCCTAAGCATGAAGAGGGTGAGGACAGGCATTAAGGGATTTGATGAATTAATACAAGGAGGAATTCCTCAAGGATTTTCTTTGCTGGTCTGCGGAACTCCTGGAACAGGAAAAACAATCATGGCATTGGAGTACCTGTACAGGGGAGCGCTGGAAGGAGAAAACGGATTGTATGTAACCATTGAGGAGCCTGCAGACAGACTCAGGGATCAGGCAGAGCAGTTTGGCTTTAACTATGCTGCATTTGAGCGGCAGGGAAAGCTAGCCTTCTTAAAGCTGCCAATAGATATCCATTCCTATGACATTGTAAGAACCATAAGGGCTGCTGTACAAAAAACAAAAGCCAAAAGGCTTGTGATTGACAGCCTATCAATATTAGATATAAATGCAGGCATGTACAGCATTCCTGTAAAGATTCTTCCTGAAAAAGACCGCTTCTATGCAAACGACATGATGCAGTTAAGAGATACAAAAGGAGATATGGGAAAGCAGTTTGTCTATCTCTTCATAAACAGGGTTGCAGAGCTTGGCACAACAAACCTTTTTATTACAGACTCTATGCAAACTGATTCAGACTACCTCACAAGGGATACTGTTTCAGAGTTTGTATGCGATGGAGTCATAAAACTGCAGATAAAAGAGGTAGGAAACAAGATACTCAGGACTCTTGAAGTGAAAAAGATGCGCAATACTGCAATGAAATCTGGATTAAGAACCATGGAGTTCAAAAAGAGCGGAGTAGAGATTACTGAGTTTAATTTCTGAAGAATTTTAATCTTATAACTATTTCTTCTTTTTTCACATCCTGAACAAATAATCAGAATCCATCTCAAGGGGCTCTTCAACCAAAAATATTTCTCCGTATTCTACACCTATAAATGCCCCTGCAGTCTTTCTGTAGTGCTTCAGCCTTTCAAGAAGCTTTTCGTTTCCTTCCAACTGGCTTTTATGCTTTTTTGCCAGCTCTTCCCACTCCTTTTCATAAGGCGTAATATCTGCAACAAAGGTAGGCATCTTTGTTCTAGGAACCATATAATAGAGCAGCCTTTGGGCGTTGTGCGGCTCATAGTCCAAGTTTATTTTCTTGAACTTGGCAAATCTCAATGCGTGCCTTACAAGGGTTCCTGTTGCAGAATGGTCAGGATGGCTTATGCCGTCCCTGTGAAAGGTCTTGTGCTCAAAATAAGGAGCAAAAACAATTTTTGGCTTGTGCTTCCTTATTATGTTGGCAATCTTCAGCCTGCTTGGGCCGTCGTCGTGGATGTGGCAGTCCTTGAAGTCCAGAATCTCTACTTCCGCACCCAGAAATGCTGCTGCATCCCTTACTTCTTTTTCCCGCTCCAAAGGAGTTCCTCTAGTGCCTATCTCGCCCTTTGAAAGCACAACAAGCACTGAGCTGAACTTTTTTGCAAGCTTTATCGCTGTTCCGCCCATCACAAACTCTACATCATCAGGGTGTGCTCCTATGAACATAACATCTGCCATAAAAAAAAGAAAAAGCATATTATTCAAAAAGTTTTTGAAGTATTTGTCAATAAAAAGTAAGCAGTTTCCTAAACTAATACTTACAATGTAAGTATTAATTTTCCAATTCTGCGCAGAAAAGCTCTGTAACAAGGCATTCCATAGGAAACAAAGGGGTTGAAAGAACATACAGGACTGCTAAAAAGCAATATTTCAAACCCTGAAAGGCTGTAAATGCCTTCTCCATAGGAAACAAAGGAGGCATATGCACAGCAAAAAACATGTTGCAAAACAAGAGTATTTATAAATGAAAATTAATTCCCTATTTAAAAACCCTTTAAAAAGGATTTATAAAGGAGGAGGATGAAAATGCCAAAAAAAGCCTCGAAAAAAAAAGCATCAAAGCCAAATGTGAATGATCTTCAAAAAAAAGATATACAGGTTGTAAATATAGTTGTCAGCACAGACCTCGGACATGATATTCCGCTGGAAAAAATGGCTGCAACACTTTCAAACACAGAGTACAACCCTGAACAGTTTCCAGGGCTTGTGATAAGGATAAAGGATCCAAAGACTTCTGCACTCATATTCAGCTCTGGCAAAGTTGTTTGCACAGGAGCAAGGAGCATTGCAAAAGTCGAGGAAAGCATTGAGAAAATAATTGAAAGCCTCAAAAAAATAGGCATAAAGATTACTATAAAGCCAAAAATCAACATCCAGAACGTTGTGGCAAGCGGAAGCATAGGCATGGATCTCAACCTGAACGTGCTGGCAATGAAGCTCTCAAACACAGAATACGAGCCAGAGCAGTTTCCAGGTCTGGTTTACAAGCTTATGGAAGCAAAGGCAACGTTTTTGCTGTTCAGCAACGGAAAAGTTGTGTGCACAGGCACAAAAAGCGAGACAGAAGTTGACAATGCCCTGGACGCACTCATAAAAAACCTAAAAAAAGTTCACTAAACTTTTTAAATTTCAAAGTTTTCCTTTTTTTTATTCTTCCAAAAAGGAGTTTTTGTAGGGTGAAACGAGGTAGATGCAAGAATGGAGACATTAGAGCAGATAAATGCATTCCAGGACTTTATAGAAAAAGAGTACTTTGAAGAGCTGCTGGAAAAAGTCAGGATGGGAGAAAAATTTCTGCCCATAGATTTTTCCATGTTGGCCAGATTCTCTCCAGAACTTTCAGAGCTCATTCTTGAGAACCCTGAAGATACAGTAAGGTCTGCAGAGCTTGCAATAGAAAATTTTGACATAGAAAACTCTTCAGGGTTTAAAGTAAGATTTTACAACCTTCCACAAAGCCAGCAGATAAGCATTGCATCAATAAGGAGCAGCCATCTGAACAAGTTCATTCAGATACAAGGCATAATAAGGCAGAAGTCAGATGTCAGGCCCCAGGTTACCTCTGCAAAGTTCGAGTGCCCGAGCTGTGGCCAGACAATAAATGTCCTTCAGCTGGATACGCAGTTCAGGGAGCCAACAAGGTGCAGCTGCGGAAGAAAAGGAAAATTCAGGCTTTTAAGCAAGGAGCTTGTGGATGCCCAAAAGATTGTGCTGGAAGAAGCACCAGAAGACCTTGAAGGAGGAGAGCAGCCAAAAAGGATTAACATTTTCCTTAAAAACGACCTGGCAAGCCCTCTAAGCGACAAAAGGACCAGCCCGGGAACCAAGGCAGTGATTACAGGGGTTACAAAAGAAGTTCCCATAACACTTGCCAGTGGAGGAAAAAGCATAAGGTTTGACCTGATAATAGAGTCCAACTTCATGGAACCATTAAAAGAGGATTTTTCAAAAATAAACATTACAAAGGAAGAGCTTGAAGAGATAGAAGAGCTGGCCAAAGACCCAAAAATATTTCCAAAGCTAATAAACAGCATTGCCCCAACAATATACGGCCATGAAAAAATAAAAGAAGCATTGATACTCCAGCTAATGGGAGGAGTTAAAAAGAAAAAAGAGGATGGAACATTCAACAGGGGAGATATCCACATACTTTTAATTGGTGACCCTGGAAGCGGAAAGAGCCAGCTAATAAAAAGGATAAGTGTGGTTGCGCCAAAAAGCAGATATGTCAGCGGAAAAGGAGCAAGTGCTGCTGGACTGACAGCAAGCGTTGTAAAGGATGAATTCCTGAAAGGCTATGCGCTGGAAGCAGGAGCGCTTGTGCTTACAAACAAGGGAATCTGCTGCATTGATGAGTTGGACAAGATGACAAAAGAAGACACCAGCGCAATGCACGAGGCGCTGGAGCAGCAGAGCATAAGCATAAACAAGGCAAACATCCAGGCGACCCTGAGGGCTGAAACAACAGTGCTGGCAGCAGCAAACCCAAAGTTTGGAAGATTTGACCCTTTCGAGCTGATAGCAAAACAGATAGACCTTCCCTCAACACTCATAAACCGCTTTGACCTCATATTCCCTGTAAGGGATCTTCCAGATGCAAAAAGGGATGAAGAACTCTCATCATTCATACTTCAGCTCCACAAGGACACAAAGTCAAAAAAAGGAGATATAGACACAGAACTCCTTACAAAATATATAGCATATGCAAGGCAAAAGGTTGTTCCAAAACTCACAGATCCTGCACTAAAGGAAATACAGCAATACTACATAAAAATGAGGGCTTCTGGGGGGGATGATGGAGGAATAAAAGCAATTCCTATAAGCGCAAGGCAGCTTGAAGGACTTATAAGGCTTTCAGAGGCCTCAGCAAAGGCAAGGCTTTCCCAAAAAGTAACAAAGCAGGACTCCCAAAGGGCGATTGACCTTGTACACTATTGCCTGAGCCAGATAGCCCTTGACATAGAGACTGGAAGGATAGACATAGACAGGATAGGCACAGGAATAACAGCCAGCCAGAGGTCCAACATCGCAGTGCTCAAAGAAATAATAAACGAGCTTGAAGGGTTCATAGGAAAAACAATACCTGTGGATGACATACTAAAAGAGGCAAAAAACAGGAGCATAGATGAAGAAAAAGCAGAGGAAATACTGGAAAAGCTGAAAAGGGCCGGCGATTTGTTCAGCCCGAAGCCTGGCTTTGTGAGCAAAATCTGAGAAAAACATAAAACAGGTTTTTGCGCAATAAGCAAAAAAAACCAAAATGGCTTTTGAAAGAATAACTGCAAAAAAGTGCACAATCCATGATATAAGCCAAGGGGTTTTTGTAAAAAAAGAAGGATTTGAGTCAAGCTATGTTGAAACCCCTTTTGGAAACATTGCCAGAGCCAACATTCTTGGAGTTGTAGTAAACATTGAACAAGGAGTACTCACAATTGATGACGGATCAGGAAAAATAAGTGCAAGAAGTTTTGACCCCCTGGCAAAAGTTCCTGAACTCGGAGACGTTGTGATGGTTATCGGAAAGCCAAGGGTCTTTAATGACCAAAAATTTCTTGTGTGCGAGATAATAAAAAAAATTGAAAACCACAAATGGATTGATTACAGGAAAAAAGAGCTGAAGGCAAGAAAAAAAATCCAGCAAGCAACCAATCATCCAAAAAAGCTGCCAATAGAGCCTGAAACAGAACAAGAGATAAAAAAAGAATTCTTTGCAAAAAAACAAGAAAAAACACCCAAAGCAGATGCAGATGCTCCTTCAAAACAGTCAACAAGCGAAAAAATTATTGAATTCATAAGGCAAAACGACAAAGGAAAAGGTGTCAGCATAGCCCTGCTTGAGGCGCTGGATGTTGAAAAGTTTGAAAAAACACTCAAAGCACTTCTTGCAAACGGGGAAATCTATGAAGTAAGGGCTGGCTTTGTCAAACTTCTCGATTGAGCCAGGCAATCCTGTTTTAAAGAGTCCAGAGGGCTTTTAACACTTATTCTCGGAAAGCCTGTATGAATGTAAACCTTTGTTGTTTCCATGCTTTTGTGGCCAAGAAGGTACTGCACACTCACTACATCACAACCTTCCTGAACAAGGTGGGTTGCAAAAGAATGGCGCAATGTATGGGGATGGACTCTTTTAGCAATCTCTGCGTCTATGGCAGCATGCCTGATAATCTCCTGGATACTTCTGGTGCTGTAATGGCTTCCTTTGTTGCCCTTGAATAAAAAATCGAACCCAGAAAGATTTTCTTCTTTTATAAAATCTGCTAGTTCTCCAGCAAGACTTTTTGGAACCATAAAAATCCTGTCCTTTCCTCCTTTTCCATCCCTGACCCAGCCAAAGCTTTCCCTTAATTCCAGATCCTTTGTTTTCAGCCTGACCAGCTCTCCAACCCTCAACCCTGAACCATACAACAGCCTAAGCATCAATGAATGCTTTTTGTTCTCAACACACTCAAAAAGCCTTGCCACTTCATTTTTTGTAAGCACCTCCGGAATCCTCTTAGGCTTTTTTGCGCCCCTAAGCCTGAAAAGCAGGTTTTTGCACAACACTTCGTCAAAGAAAAACTTCAGCGCAGAGGCATAAACATTCAGGCTGCTGGCAGAATCTCCTTTTTCAACCAAAAACTCCAAAAATGATTTGACATCTGTCTTGGTAACTTTTTTTGGATCCTTGCAAGCCCACTTAAAGAAGCGCTTCAGGCAAAACACATAAAGCTCAATAGTTTTAGGCCTTAAAAAAACCCGTTTTCCAGCCTTCCTAGTCAAATCTTCAAAATCCACAGCGCATAGTTGAACAAAATCCTTTAAAAACCCTCGCCATAAATGTCCAGTAATTCATTCGTTTTATCCGCAAATCTTTCGGCAACACCCTCAAAACCCCTTCAACCCATAAACCCAAATCCCCCCACTTCAAGACCCTAAAACAAGCAAATTCCAAGAACCGCGTCTAAAACATGTTGTGCAAAATTTTTTTTCTTATATCGAAAGGGGCATTTATAAACAATTTATAAAGCAACTATTGGAGCATCCAACTAATCGCTTCTGCCCCCAGATTCCGAAAAAAAACTTACCCTCCCCACCACTCCGCTTCGCTCGTAGGGGTCGGTCGCACAACAGCGAATAAACGGTTCCGGCTACGCCTTCACCCAAATTCTTCGCTAGGAGGGCTCAGGGTTGCCTGAGCCAGCTCAGCTCAGAACTTCGTTTATCCGCGAATGTTAGTTTCAATCGGGAGAAAGGGCTAAAAAAGAGAAGGGGGCAGTTTTCCTTTTCGAAACATTTATATTTCATACAATTATTTATAACGTAAAATGGATAAAAAGTATATACTAATTT
>JBFYMA010000041.1:0-6592 GCA_041305085.1 Nanobdellota archaeon
TTGCAACCAAGAGGTTTCTCAAAGACAAGATAGCTGTGAAAGGAATAAAGATTGATAGCGAAGAGTTTAAAAACAAAGAAGGCCGGCAGATCAGGGTTTCAACAGTGGAGATAACTCTTGAAAAGACCTGAGCAAAACAAGCTAAACATCTACAATAAGATTTTACTGCTTTTTTCTTTTTGATTTTCCAAAACCATTAAAAACTGAGGTATTTCTCTATTCAGGTATGGGCCTGTAGCATAGCCTGGACAAGTAAATTTTTGGGCAAATAGTGCGGTCGGCTTCGGACCGATTGACGGGGGTTCAAATCCTCCCAGGCCCGGTTTTTTTTCTTTGCTTTTTTGCCATAAATCGAAAACTATATAAAGAAATTTGTACGGTGGGTCTATATGAAAGATAAGGAAGAGCAGCTGATAGATGAAATTAATGATTTGAAAAAAAAGCTTGTCCAGGACAAGAAAAATAAAGGAAAACAGCCTAAAAAAGAGGGCAAAGAATTTCAGGCTGATTCTAAACCTGCACCAGTTCATTTTTCTAAAGTTTTGATGGCAGCATTGCCTTTTTTAATTATAATTGCTTTTGTTGTGGGATTTTTTGCAGGCTCCAGCTATGAAAAAAACCAAACTTCTCCTGAATCAATTTCCCAAGACACAGCAACAAGCCAGGAAGGACAGCAGCATAACAACCCATCAAACACTCCAACACAGCAGCAGACACAGCCAAACACAGCAAAAGAGTGTTTTGACACAGATTATGGAATAGAGCAGTACACAAAAGGCCAGGTGTTTGCAGGAACAGCGCTTTTTGAAGATGCCTGCAGGAATGATACAATTCTTGTTGAGTATTTCTGCAACCCTGACAACACTTCTTCAAATACAAATATTCAGTGCGATGTATGTGAAGAAGGAAAATGCATAAGGTTTCAGACAAGGGATACTGGCTGCAAAGAGTCAGACAACTATGTTGATTTCACAACCAAAGGATATTTGATAGACAAAAAAGGAAGAATATATGAAGACTCCTGCTCCCAGAACAATCTTGAAGAATATTATTGCGATACATATGGGTTTGCAGGTACAAGGTACAAGTTGTGCGATCTCTGCCAGAACGGAAGATGCATAGAGCCCGGCCAGGAAAGGGAATGCACTGACTCAGACGGAGGCATAGAGATATATACAAAAGGAACAATACTTGATGCAGCAGGAAAACAAGGGATTGACAGGTGCAACGGAAGGGTTCTTGAAGAGTATTATTGTACAGAAACAGGCTATCTTGCAAAAAGCTTTAAGCTCTGCAACCAGTGCGTTGAAGGCGCATGCCTTGCGCCATGATTTCTTTTTGTTAAATTTTTACTCAAATTCTATTTTTCCATTAAGGTAAACGCCCTGGTCGAGCCTTACAGGGCGCCAGTTGTCGACAACCAATTCTGCATCCAGCCATTTTGCAAGCTCTTCTGGGTTGCCAATTGTGGCGCTCAGCGCTATTATCTGAAGATGTTTCAAAAGAGTCCTGAGAATTGTTATTATTATTTCAAGGGTCGGGCCTCTTGATGGATCATTGAGCAGGTGTATTTCGTCGATTATTACTGCGCTTACATCGTTCAGCCAGGGAGCCCTGTGCCTTATCAGGCTGTCAAGCTTTTCACTGGTTGTGATTATAAGATCGCAGTAGTTCAGGTATTTGTCTGAAGAGTCCATGTCGCCGCTTGAAAGCCCTGTTTTAAAGCCATACCTTTTGCTGAACTCCTTGTATTTCTCGCTTCCCAAAGCCTTTAATGGAACTACATAAACTGCTTTTCCTCTGCGATTGAGAACTGCGTCAAGGATTGCCATCTCTCCAACAAGAGTTTTTCCGCTGGCTGTTGGAGTGCAGACTAAAATGCTTTTTTGCTTAAAGAGCCCTTTTTTTATTGCTTTTGTTTGAGAAGGCCTCAGTTCAGAAAACCTTTTTTCTATCTCTCTGTAAACCTTTTGGGGAATATGGCTTTGGAATTTTTTGAGGAGCATTTTCACATCTCATCCAGCGCCCGGATGTTCAAAAGTGCAAGGCCTGAAGAAATTAATTGTTTTGCTGAGCTGACAAGCAGAAGCCTTGCTTTTTTTGTTGCTTCTTCTGCTTTAAGGATGTTGTGCTTATGATAGTATTCGTTCAGGGCCTGGCACAACTCAATGAGGTATCTTGCCACGAGCGATGGCTTGTACTGCTCGCAGGAGTTTACAATAGTATTTTCGAACTCTGCCAGTTTGCTTATGATTGCTTTTTCCTCGTTTTCGCTGAGCAAAGAATAATCAGTCTTTTCTGAAGGCTTTTTTCCTGATTTTTCTATTATCGAGTTCAGCCTTGCATGGGTGTACTGAACATAGGGCCCTGTCTCTCCTTCAAAATCCAGCGCTTCATCCATGTCAAAGACTATCACTTTGTTCTGGTCTATTTTAAGAAAAGAAAATTTGAGCGCGCTTTCAACGATTGTTTTGGCTGTATTCAGAATCTGTTTTTCATCCCAATCCTTGTGCCTGATCAGGATTTCATTTTTGGCTTTTTCTGCCATTTTATCCCTCAAATCTTCATACAGAGCCATAACTCCGCTTCTTGAGCTTATGACTCCTTCTTTCAGGCTTACAAATTCGTAAGGTATGTGGATTGTTTTTTTCTTAAAGCCAATTATTTCCAGGGTTTTGAACAATTGCTGGAAGTAGAGCTTTTGCCTGCTGTCAACAACATAAATGCTCTCATCCAGCTTATAGTCTTCAAACTTTTTTCTTGCAAGCGCAAGGTCTTTTGTTGAGTAAAGGCTTGTCTGGTCGCTCTTGAGCAAAAGAAACTTTCCGAGCCTGTACTGCTCAAGGTCTATGAGCACTGCGCCTTCATCCTCTTTTGCAATTTTTTTGTCCAAAAGCTCTTTTACAATTTTTTTCCCTGGCTTTTCCACTTCGCTTTCAAAATATATTATGTCAAACTCTACATTCAACTCCTTGTATATGTCCATGAACTCCTTCATCGACCATTCCCTTGTCTGGAGCCAGATAAGCTTCATGTCCTTGTCATCATTTTCCAGCTTTTGCTGTATTTCTGAGATCTGTTTTTTATTTTCAGTGCTTTTCTCTGCAAGAGTGTTTGCTTCTGTATATATTTGGCCAAGAAATTTTCCCCTGTTTTCAGGTATAGGGTCATTTTTGTGGAAGTTCAGGAACCCCCAGAGGCATTTGGCTATGTGCGCTCCAACATCTCCAATATAATTTGCTCTAACGACTTTTTTCCCATTGAATTCAAGGATTCTGGAGATGCTTTCGCCCAAAAAAAGAGTCCTTAAGTGCCCTACATGGAATTCTTTGTGGGTGTTTGGCTGGGAATACTCAACCATTACCTTGAAATCCTTTTTTTTCTGTTTTCCAAAATTTTCTTTTTCCTTAAAAATTCTTTTCAGTGTTTGCTCTGCAAGAAGTTCTGTTTTTACAAAAAAGTTGATGTAAGGTCCTTTTGCCTCTGCTCTATCGATTTCTTTTGCATTTATTTTGCCTGCAAGCTCTTCTGCTATCTCGCTGGGCTTTTTTCTGAGCTGCCTGGACAATGTGAAGCATGGAAGCGCATAATCGCCCATTGACTGGTCTGAAGGAATCTCAATTATTTCAAGAATTTTTTCTTCTTCTAGTCCTGAAGCCTTTGCAACTGCTTTTGCGATTGATTCCCTGAACATGGGTTTGAATAAAAATAGTTTGTTTATAAAGTTAACCGAAAAATCCTGCCAGAAAACTGGAAAAAAAACGAAAAAAATAATTTATTCCTTTTTGTCTTCTTTCTTGTCGTCCTGCTTTGCATCTTTTTTGTCTTCTTCAGGATTTTTTGCAGCAGCTTTTGAATCTTTGCTGGTTTCTTTAGGTGTTTTGCCTGCTTCTTTGTTTTGTTCTTTAGCTGCTTCGCCTGATTCTTTTGCTTCTGCAGGCGCTTCTTCTTTCTTTTCCTCAAACAGTGGCTTCGTGCCAGCCTTTACAACCTTTAGGTTTATCTGGGCTGTCTTTGAAAAGATAGTGTTTCCTGCAACATTTCTCCTGTATCTCAGGCCTTTTCTTTCAGCAATCCTGTTGCCAAACCCTTTTACTGTGAGAACCTTTTTTCTTGCAATCCCCTGCACATCCCTTCTCATTGGAAAGCCGCAATAATCGCTTCCGCCTGTAACCTCAAACTCATAGCCAGAAAATCCCAAAGAATCGCCCTTTATCACAGAGCCAATCTTTTTTCCAACAAAATTCTTGCTTTCTTCTTCGCTGAAGACCTTTTTCAGGGTTTTTCCTGATTTTGGGTCTCCAATATTTACCTTAAATTCCATTTTTTCCCTCCCAGAGCCTTTGCGGCTCAGTCATTGGCAAAAAAGCCACCCTTCCACCCACCGAAATGGGTGAGGTGCGCCTTTTATCATCCACAGAACCAGTGTTTTATTTATAAATGTTGCGGGTTTTTAGGCTGGAAAATTATGAAAATTTTCCTGCCCAAACCTTTAAATACTACTTGGCTTTTACTTTTTTCTGCAAGGAGGGGCGTGATGAATTTTCAGGATTTGGCAAAGGTTGAAAAATCCCAGTTTTACCTTGATGTGGCTTTCAAGGCAGGAATAAAAAAGGCTGCGCTTCTGAAGTCTTCTATAAGGATAAAGTCAAACAAGGTTGAAAAGGCCAGAAGAATAGAGCATGCACGAATCATGACTGTAAAGGACAAGCTTGTGAACTCGCTCTACAAAATAATCACAAGATTTCCAAGCATGGATTCTCTTCCAGAGTTCTATGTGGAGCTCATAAAGTGCACCCTTGACTTTGAAAAAATAAAAAAATCCCTTGGAAACATAAACTGGGCTATGAAAAAAACAAGCGAGCTTTGCGCAGAAACATTTGTAAAGTTTAATGTTGCCAAAAGCATCGCTGAAATCACCAAGGCAAGGCAGACATTTTCAGGCAGGACTTCATCTGTGTTGAAGAAAATAAACCCCGACCTTGCTTTTCTTGAGACTGCAAGGATGGAAATGAAGGGCTTTCCTTCAATAAAAACATCGCTGATGACTGTTGCCATTACAGGCTTTCCAAATGTGGGCAAGTCAACCCTTTTAAAAAAGATAACCCATGCAAACCCAAAAATAGGCAATTATCCTTTTACAACAAAAAACCTTAATCTTGGATATGCCTATGTGAATGACTCAAAAGTGCAGTTCATTGATACTCCTGGAACCCTTAACAGGTACAACAAGATGAATGCCATAGAAAAAAAGTCTTTTTTGGTTATGAAGTATGTGGCAGACCTGCTGATATTCATATTTGACCTCACAGGAGAGTACCCTGTCGAGAGGCAGACAGAGCTTTTCAGGAAGATCCAGGAGTTTGACAAGCCTATTATAATTTTTGTTTCCAAGGCAGATCTTATAGATGGAGAGATGCTGAAAGAGTTCTGCAACAGCTGCAACGCGCTCCATGAAGCAGAAAAGCTTGAAGTGGCGATAGAAAAAGAACTGAGCAATGTGTTTTAAGAATCAAAAAAATTTAGTATTTTCTAAGAATTTTCTTTGATAGAGCAGCTGCATGGAAGCTTATGAATTGCCTTTTTCAAAGCCTCTTTGCCCATCTTGTAGTGCTGTTTTCCAAGGCTCAGCTCAAAAATAGTCTGGCCTCTTTTAACCTGTGCTGCTATGCCGATTGTTTTGCCGTAGCTCTTGCTCATTCCTGTGCTCATCCTATCTGCACCTGCACCGCTTGCCAATGGGTTCTCCCTGAGAATATGATGAGGATAAACCCTTATCTTGAAGTAATAAGTGCCTTTGCCAAGCTTTTTTTCAAGCTGCCTGTTAACAGTCTGCCTTGCGCTCTCCAGTGCGTTGTGCCTTATCTGGACAGGAGTCCTTGAGACAAGCTCAAGCTTTATGGGAAACTCTTTATGGACTTCTCCCATGTTGTACCTTACAACCTTTGAATGAGGAATGCTCCTTGCAAAATTCTTAGACCTGTACTTGGATTTCCTTGTAAACGGCCTTTCAATCTTCCTGTAAGTCACGCCTTTTCTAAGCCTTGCCATTTTGACAAGGAAAAGGAGTCCCTTTTTAAATGTTTTTGTTGTGCTGAATGAATGTTATTTATCATAATGGCTTAAACCAGCCTTCGGCTGGCGAAACCCTGCCAAAAGGCAGGCAAAAACCATTATGATTTATAAATAAGAAGGTTCTCCAGACAAAAAATAGTGTTTGTTGCAGCCCTGTAGTGTAGTGGCCAAACTTTTTCCTTTTTTGGGAAAAAGGCCAATCATGTCGGACTCTGGATCCGGCGACCCCGGTTCGAATCCGGGCAGGGCTATTTTTATTGAAAATTGTGCAGGGTTGAATATCACAGAGTGATGCCAGTAATCTTTGATTGCTCTGCACCCCGCATGCTGAAAAGCAGAGCTTTTGGCATCCCTTTCAGGACTTTAGTGCGCAATTTTCAATTCTAAGAAATGCTAAAGCATTTCTTGAACCGGAAATCTTTGATTTCCTTGTTCCAAAAATGCGCCTTCCATTAGCGAAGGATTAATATCACAGAGTGCAGCAACATCTGTTGCTCTGTACCCCAACCTTTAGGTT